>CABUVO010000067.1 GCA_902495075.1 uncultured Porphyromonadaceae bacterium | reverse complement strand
GGTACCGTAAGTCTGGTATTCATAACTCCGCTTGTTCAGAAGGTTGGTGGCTGTGAGCGAAAGTCTGATCTTATTGTTTAACCGCCATACGGCAGAAGCATCCAGCAGGAGAAGATTGGTGGTGTTACCATTAGAAAAACCGTTGATGCATCGGAACTGATGATTGCCGTGTGGCAACGTGACGAGCCAAGCAATCGCAACTCTCTCCACGGCTATATCCACAAGCTTCGCCGCGCATTGCGTCATGACCCCTCCATCTCAATAATAAATCAACGCGGCTTCGGATACATGCTGACCCTACGCAACTAATGAAAATCATAACAAGGCTGCCATATAGATAGGCAAATATAGTATTTCGTTTTCCACTTTCAAATCTTTTGGATATAATACGACCGAACGTGCGATTCTGAAATGATATGTCTCGCGGAATTTGTCAAGAGATTTGTGTCTGAGATAACCAGATGATTTCACCTCTATAGGTTGAAGCTTTGTCTCATTAGTGATTAGGAAATCTATTTCATAATTATTTTTGCCTACCGGATCAGCTTTAAATGTGTAATAATAGAGAGAATGTCCACTTGCTCGAAGACATTGAGCAACAACATTCTCATACACCATACCCAAATCTGCACTCAATTTGTCAGACAGAAGTTTCTGATAAAGTATATTACTTCCGGCAGAATTATCCCAAAACGCCAGTGTTATAAATAATCCTGTATCGCCAATAAATAATTTGAAGTAATCCATATCCTTATGTAGTGCCAAACCCACATTGGGATCTGTACATCTATATGAGAAGTTAATAGTCAACGAGTTCTCAAGATCCTGCCAAATAGGATCAAGATTGTATGCATCGGCATTCTCTATTACACTACCTATTGAAAATCTTAATTTCCCTTTAGCAAGTTCACCTGGAATTGATTCAAAAATTCTTGAGGCGCGACCGCTTTCATCTATTTCTCGCAAATCATCAATGTACAATTCCAGAATTTCACGTTTTACCTCATCCACTCGTTTGAGATCATTGTAATCCAGATATGTATTTACGGCCTGAGGCATACCTCCCACAACCATATACAAACGGAATTGACGCATCAGTTTTCTATGCACGGCATCACCTAATGGCTTTTGGTTTTCATACGCGTAACGCATCATACTGAAAGTCATAGTGTCTTCTATTGCCCACAGGAATTCTTCGTAATCCATTGGAAACATTGTTATGCGTGTTTCTTCACTTGGTATCATTATACCACGTTTATATTTCCGTATCGACATTAAAGATCCTGTTTCAATATAATCATATCTCCCATCTTTTACGAGATATTTTATGGCCTGTCTCGCTTTTGGACATTTCTGAATTTCATCAAAAATTATCACCGATTCCCTGCTATACAAAGACGTGTCATAGAGAGTCTGTAATTGCAAAAATAAATAATCAAGGTTTCTGACATCGTCGAAGAGTGCCGTCACATCAGATCCCACTTCAGCGAAATCAATAATTATATAAGATTTGTATTCATTTTTTGCAAATTCCTCCGCTATAGTGGATTTACCGACACGACGCGCCCCTTTAATCAACAGAGCACTGGATCCATTTCTCTCATTCTTCCATTTCACCATGTCGGCATATATCTTACGTTTAAATATCCTTCTTGTCATATTATCTATATGCTTTCTGATGACCACAAAGATAATAAAAAAAATTTATCCGTAAAATTTAAAACCACGATTTTCTGTGTTTCCGTAAAATCTAAAAACGCATATTTCTGTGTTTCCGTAAAATCTACAGCAACACTTAGAAGCGATATTGGATGGAAGCAAGGATCGAGCGGGGTCGGAGCTGAAACATGTGGGTTGAAGATGAGAGGGTACCGTAAGTCTGGTATTCATAACTCCGCTTGTTCAGAAGGTTGGTGGCTGTGAGCGAAAGTCTGAT
>CABUVO010000066.1 GCA_902495075.1 uncultured Porphyromonadaceae bacterium | reverse complement strand
TTGCAGCACCATCCCGTACGTAATCTGTCAGAAGAAAAAAGAGAGATTGCCGCCTACGTCAGCAAGGCTCTGTCTTTCGTAAGAAAGATGCAGAAATTCCTTGCCACGCCCCAAGTGCCGCCACTGATATCCGCCAACAACACAACAGAAACCGCCACCAGCCTCCTGCAATGGACGGGCAATGCCATCGACCTCGTGGAACTTATCTACGGCATCGACGAGATGGGCTGCATCAACAACGGCAACATGCCGCTCAAACAGCTTGCCCCGCTCCTTTACAAGATATTCGGGGTTGAGTCGAAGGACTGCTACCGTTTCTACACCGATATCAAACGCCGGAAGAACGAAAGCCGCACCTACTTCCTTGACAGAATGCAGGAGAAATTGAACGAGAGGATGCTGCGCGATGATGAGTTGGATCGTATGAGGAGATAAAAAACAAATTCATTAGAATAAATCACATCAATTCAATTCATTATTTTGTTATATTAGAAAAAGATATTAACTTTGCATTGAAATTGATATAGTCATAATTCAGATGAACTCAATACACGATATAACAGACTACATTATCTTACGAGTAAAATCGGAAGATAGATTTGCGTCTTTAATAAATTTAAAGTTGCAGAAGTTATTGTATTATGTTCAAGCATGGTCTTATGGTATCAATAAAAAACCTATGTTTGACGGCGAGTTTGAAGCATGGATTCATGGTCCGGTAAATCGAGAAATCTACAATCGATTTAATTCTACAAAATATCTCTATTCAGAAATCAATATTGATGATTGCATGAATCACAATGTGAGTTTATCATCAGAAGACGCTGAATTCATTGACTTTATATTGGAGAATTATCTTAAATATAGCGGTGCTGAATTAGAACGATTGTCCCACAATGAGATGCCTTGGATTAAAACACGTGGAGATTTAAATGTAAATGAGCGTTGTGACAAGGTTATTACTCCAGAACTAATGATTGAGTATTATGGGAAAAAATGGGAAACTATTAAATCTTAATTCAGATTCTCCTAAATACGGAAACAAATCATTAGTTACCAAAGAACAAGAAAATGAGTTAAAGAGAAGGAAGATAACTTTTTCCTTCTCTTACTTTAAGCAGATACCTAATTTTCAGATTGGAGAGTGTTCTAAGGGATGGCATATTGGGCTTCTTGAAAGATTAGGTGCTTTGGGTACTATGACACCGCAAGAAGTATTAGAAGAAAATAGAGGTAGTATTGCATTAAGATGTCATCCAATAGATTGGAGTGCTAAAAACATTCCTATTCAACGAAAAGATTTAGATTGGCTACCAAAAGAAATATTGGACAATGAGACAGATTTTCCAATAATGCAATTTTCGATAACAAAAAGTACGGGGCGTATTGTAGGTTATTTTGATCGGGATTCTTCTATATTTCACATAGTATTATTAGATCCTGAACATAATATACAACCGGCAAAGAAAACTAATTATCAAATACAACCAACTACAAAAGGGTTATCTCAATATGATGATTTATTAAATAAGTTGGAACGAATTAAAAGTATCGTATCAGATTGTTCTGATAAAAAGTGCAAATTGCATTCACATATTAGTGTTATAGAAGAATTACATGACAATATTGTTTATATAGGACTTGATAATGACTTCTATAGCACTTATCAAGAAATCTTAAAGAAAATTCCATTGCAAAAAATTTTGGAAAACGGAATCTTAGTAAGTATGGATAATGCTTAAGTTCTAAAAAAATGAAGAAAGGTTTATGGTAAGCCTTTCTTCATTTTTTTATTTACTTCTGCTGCAACAGATATTTCAGGTTATCATCGCCCGCGATGCGCTCCAGTTCCTCCTGCACAATCTGCTTCACCTCTTCCTTGATACGCCGGTAGTTCGCCTGCACCGTTTCTTTCATGCGGTCGTTGCCGTCCTCGTCCGTGAAATCGGTAATGACCGGAATTTTCTTGTAGGCACGTTCCTCCCGCTTCACCTTCTCGGCATCCACCACAATCTCGCAGTGAAAAATTTT
>CABUVO010000065.1 GCA_902495075.1 uncultured Porphyromonadaceae bacterium | reverse complement strand
TGTATTCATAGGTCTCATTAATTTCCTCGAAAGGAGTTCCTATCTCATTAAGTCCGATTGGTAGCCTGTTATTCATTTTTTGAAAATCATCAATCATTACGATAATTTCATTTCCCACATGCTCTATAGCAGCAGTATCAGTTGTCATACACTTTTTGAAAAACACGACAATCGCAATCAGTAGTGAGATAATCAACACTACGATAAGTGTGCGCCAATTCCAAAATCGTTTATCGGTCAGGTTCATTCCATGATATAAGTTTCGGAAGTTAATATATCAACGATATGCTCTGTCGTTTTTATTGCATAGTGCTTTACGTTTAGAGAAGAGCCATACAACGCACTCATCCCAGTTGCCATGATTTCTCCCAGATAAGAGGAATTTTCCACTTTGTATAAGGGGCGGGAAGTCAATCCCACCATAACCTCAGTCATTTTAAAATGTTCCAGAGTTACACGATAAGCAAATACATTCCTAAATAGAATGGAAATCGTTCCTCTGTCGTCGAAACGATCAAGCATAATTTTAAGGTCGGTAGCGTCATACTCTATTGAATTGATTGAACATTCGCAATCAATTACATTTATCTGATGGTATATCTCACTTTCCATACCAACAAATCGTTTACCGGTCAGTTTCATAGTTTGTTATCGCGTATGTAAATAAATGAATCACGGTTTTCAGGTTTTGGGATTTCAACATTAGAAGCCTCGCAAATCTCTGTGACCGTTGGAATTTCATTCGGTGGAAAATCCCCAATTATTTCTCCCGCTATATCGCTCAACATTTCTCTGTCTATATCAGTCGGGATAGAATCCAGAAAGCATTTCAAGATTAAACGATTATGTGAGTAATTCATCAGTATCGCCCTGACATTAGGCGAGACATTCCCTTTGACGGCTCTCCGAGCAGAATCAAGAAGATAATCCGTAGTTGTATTAGACACCTTTTTTACAATCCATCGATTGGTAAGATACGAGGTAATCAACACGGGGATAATGAGGACAACCGCCCATACAGCACTAATCATAATTATAAATTCGTTATCTGTAAAGTATTTACCCTCATCCGCAGGTATATTGTCCGGTCGCATATTTGCTGTGACAGGATTCCAGTCGAATAAGAATGTTAAGAGCGGCACAATCAGCAGCACAGCAGAAAACAGATATAGCCATCCCGCAAGCCTCAGCCAAGAATTTCCTTTATACACCAGCCATGTCGGAACGCCGGATATAACAAAATAAAGGCACAACGCAGGAACCAGTAATATCAGCACAGCCCCGTTGCACATTTCAAACTCGGCTCCGTAGCATAAAAGCATGACTAACATTTGGCATAACAATATGCCACCACAAAGTAGCATCATTGCCTCAAACTTCCAAAATCGCTTATCGGTCAGTTTCATTGGGATAACAAGTCTACCAGTTCTGTATCGTTTATTTGCTTAGCAAAGTCCAAAGGGGAACGCCCGGCATTGTTTTTATGTCCGCAGTCTGCACCATTCTCTACTAATAATTTCACCAAATCATATTTTCCCTGTGCCTTAAATACGGCATACCATAAAGGTTGATTGCCAAAATTATCTATAATGTCAATATTCGCATCGTATTGTATGAGCAGGAGAGCGGTGCTTAGAGCTCCATAATTGGCACAATAATGTAGAGCTGTCATTGCTTTACCGTCTTGAAAATTCAAATCAATACCTCTTTTTATAAGGTCTGCTGCAATATCAGGCTTATTACATGCAATGCTCTCATGTAGAAGATTTTGTCCATGTTTCACAATATTAAAGTCTGCGTCTGCTATGGCTTCAAAATATTCTTCATTCGTGCCATAATGTATGATTGAAAAAATGTCCCGATGTTGTTTCATCGCTTGCCTCCTTTTCGCCATAGACAAATGAACAAGAATACTATAATGAGATAATTAGCCAATACGAGATACCCAATATTCAATAAGGCATCATGAGAATCGGACAGGACTCTTTCGACAGAAGGGTGTCCTTTATATATAGTTTGCATATCTGACAACCCATATATTACGAAATTTATTATCGCTAAGATTGCAAGCGACACTGTGCCTACTATTTTCTGCCACTTTTTCATAGTCTTCATTATTCGTCTAACATTCAATGCCTTGTCGAATCCATCTTTTCTATCAGTTTAAGCAGGTGCCGACGGTTATCCAATTCTTTGTCCGTATATTTTATCCGGGTTCTGCCATTGATTGCATCAATCAACTTTTGGCGAATCGTGGACGGGTCAGCACCATGCCTAAGCAACTCTTCAGCTCCAGCAAAATCATTAAACAGAACGGCTGTTTCAATTGGATATACCTGACCGTCGTTTCCAATGGCCTCAGGTTTATCAGAACGGTTAATGATTCAATTGGGGTCTGCACCCTTGTTTAAAAGGAATCGTAAAACCTCAGTTTGAGATTCGGTATATAGTTCACCTGAAGATAACGGTGTCCAGCACCCGATATACCGACCTTCAGATATACTGT
>CABUVO010000064.1 GCA_902495075.1 uncultured Porphyromonadaceae bacterium | reverse complement strand
TTGGCATTGCTGGAGTTATTGGAGTTAGTTGCACTCCCCTTGTAACCGGAGGCATGATTGATGACCCATGTGCCGAAGTTGGATTCATCACGACAAAGCGCCGCCGATTTGTCAAGGAGTGAAACAACAGCATCTGCCTTTACTTGCTCATCGCTGATTTCATAATAATCCTGAAGCCACAGCGTTGCGTTACCGCTTCCATTACTGCTTTTGATGGTTCCCGTGCGGAAAGTCGCATTGTCACCCCAGCCACTGATTGTGGCAACCTTTGAATCGGAGAATGCTGTTCTCGTAAGCACTATTATCTTACCGCGCGCATCTTTTACCCTCAGCTTAGGAGAGAAAGGAACTACGTGGTTCTTATAATCATTGTTATTCAAGAGGGCTGTCATGTTTGCCTTCCACTCATTGTTGTCTCCATCCTCTTGACGGATAATGAAGATTAAAAATTCACTTGGGTTGGAAGAGAGAAAAGAGATAGACTGGGTAAACGCATCGTTCATCGTCAGTTTGGTTTTCAGCGGTCCGTGATAGATTGGCAGCGAGCTGCCGTCAACACCCGGACGCAGGTCAAAGGCGCGAACACCGATGTTTAACTGTTCTGAAAAATTCTTGTCCTGCGTTTTTCCCGCAAAAAGACTTCCGATCACACTTATACCCGCGAAACCGTTGCCGGTTCCCGAATCATGCGTGCCCGGTATAGACAACTGACAGACATAGTCATAGTCATCAAGAGTAGACATCCACCTTTGTGTATCGACAGCCTGTAGGGTCCGGGGCGCAATAAGCATTGCCACCGCCATTGCCGCAGCTGTAAATATCTTTTTCATATCGTATTGTTTTGTAAACCCCAAATGTTATTTCACAATTAGTGTCACCGTAGACATCTCAAGTTCGGGAGCGTTCCACTCCTCCATGCTCATAAGCCATATCATCACCATCAACATAATGATAGTTATTCCCCACAATCCCCTTTTCAGAGTCTTACTCATATACAGCAAGATTTTGGATTAGAGGGTGCGGGAGCACGACGACTTCCGCACCCTCATTCAAGCTAAATTATCAATTCATGAGATTATTCATTAACCACTTTCTTAGTGGCTTTGCCATTGCGCACAACGATGTAAACGCCATTCTGCAATTTCTTGCCTGTTACACGGATACCATCCATTGTATAGACCTCCTCATGCACATTTGATTCGGAATTAATGTTCTCTACTCCTGTTGGTGTATCATCCACAGTCATGTAGCAAACAGTCTGATGCCATCCATTGAAAGCACCGCTTGGAATAAGGCTAAGTTCAAGATTGATATCCTTGCCTCCCTCGTTTGCAGTGAACGTTGCATTCCCATTTGCATCTGGTGTAACATCAGAGGGCAAACCGCTATAGAAGTGCTGCCCAAAACAAGTTTCGAATGGCGCAGTTTCTCCTTCTGCCGCACGTGCGCGAACTGTCGCAAGCGTGAAGACATTGGGATTCTCTATCTTTACCTCGGCTCCAAGAGGAATCGTGAGATTTGTTGCCGATAATTCAGCATGAGCTACCAACTCTCCGTTTACGTATACGCGTGGAGACTCAGTCTTCAATTCTCCATCTTCTACTGTGAAATATACAACATCCGAATCCTCGAAACCCGGTGCTGAAACGTATGCGGCATAGAAGTCGGGCATATCCTCCGCTTCAGCTGCGTACCTTGCACTATAACGCGCAGTAGCGCTTTTCAACTGAGAGGATTTTTCCTCATTGACACCCGCGCCAAAGTATTCAGCATAATGGATTGTCAGGTCGTCCAGGTTTCCTCCATATGTTGTCGGTGCATTTATTGAGACATTATAAACGGCACGCAGGTCATCCCATTTGAACCCATACAGCGGAGCGTCAAGCTTGCCGCCTACTGTCAGGTTACACACCGTATTATTCCAACCATCAAATACATTCGGCACATTGGTGGATATCAAGCTTAGGTCAAGGTTAATATCATTCTCTGCCGCAAACGTCACGTTTCCTGATTCATCAGGAGTGACACCGTCCGGCAGACCTGTGTAGAAGGCACTTCCAATACAAGTCTCGAATGGCGCAGCTTCACCACCGGCAAGCGTGTAGACATTCGGATTCTCGATCCTTACCTCGGCTCCTTTAGGAATTCGCATGCCAGATGTGGACGATCCTGAATACGCCACCAATTTACCGTTTACATAGACGCGTGGGGACTCTGTCTTCAATTCCTCGCCATCAGCCTTGAAATAAAACACATCGGAATCCTCATAACCGGGTGCGGATGCATACGCGGCAAAGAATTTCGGTTTAGAGCCCCCGTAATCCGCATATTGAGTGGTGAACACGATACCCTTCGCGGATGCCTTTTGGGAAGAATAATATGGCAAATAGGGAGCCGAAACGGAATTTTCGGAAGAATATTCAATATAGTGGAGGGTTACATCATCGGCATTGCCGGAATAATCCAATGCTGCGATAGCCATATCCCACATAAGTGCATTGTCCTTATTCTCTGAGTATGTTCCTGAAATGTTGAGTTTTCCTTTACTCTTTATTGCCATACTGTGGAACGGTGTACGCTCAGAGGTTTCAAAGATATCGGTGTAATCCTCTTTTGCATCATAACGATGTCTGTGATATATTGTTTTGCCCACAAGGCTTTTATCTACTATAAAATATGACAGATCTCCTTCCTCGGTCTGCGGAATGTTTATCTCAACATTATCAGGATCCTGACCCCACAGTCTTTCACGATACCACACCTGACCATATGCGACTTGACGTGCGGGGAAATCGAGAATATCATTCTTATAACCGGAGAGCATGCCGTCTCGTTTGTGCACTGACACCTTTGAACCGATATAAACATCGTGTGTGACAGTGCTCGACCCGTTATCCTCTACAAGCACGCCGTCCACCCATACTTCAGGCGTGGGGAGCTTGATCTTCTTGTTCTCAAATGATACAAGAACAGGATCGGAAGGATCGTAACCGTCAGCACTTAGTCTTATGTCATATAGGGCATGCTCCGTGAAAGGATCGCCATCCATAACCCAGTCAAAACCTTCTTCGAATTCGCCAAGTGTCTTCAGGCTTGTTACCGGTGTATTAAGTTCCAAGTCGGAATTGTAGTTAAGTTCCTGAACTTTAATATCCTCAGTTGTAAGACCAAAAGGAAGAGTTGCTTCGTCGGGAAGGCTTATCGTCAGTTTGACCGACTTGTCTGAACCGTCTGTTGTCCAGCCCCAATTTACAACTGGAGTAGGCAGTTGTCCACCTACTGTCAAGTTAACATTTTTATATGGGCTATATTCTTCAAATACGTTATTCGTACGACGAAGACGTAGTGAAAGTGTCAGGTCTTTTTCCGCTGTAAAAACGACATTGCCATCATTATCCGGCACTACACCTGTAGGCAAACCTTTGTAATAATAAACTGTAGCAGGGCCAATTTTGTTAAGGGCTTTGCCGAAACAAGTCTTAAACGGTGCGGCATCCCCGTTGATACATTCATATACATTAGGATTGACAATCTCAACTTTTGATCCTGACGCAATGTTGTATTGTGTAATATCGTTCGTAAACTTCCCGTTTATCTTCACACGTGGCTTTTCCAATTCATATAAATAGTTATCAAGTGAAAAATATACAATATCGGAATCTTCATAGCCTGGGGCAGACACGTATGCACTAAAAAACTGCGGTCCCATACCGCCATACCGAGCATATTCTTCGCTAACTTCTTGCTGTCCTTTTTTAGATACCTTTTTACATTGATAATAAAGCATGCCGGTATTCATCTCGTAAAATCTTTCATATTCCATATAATGGATAGTCAGGTCCTCTATGTTGCCTGCATAGTCGGCAGGAGCCGATATCTTCAGATCCGCAAGACTCTGGTTATCGGCATTTGTAGTATATTGACCGATAGGCGTGCCGAGTTTCGCAGCCAAAGCGGTGTTCGCGACTCCTATCGAAGTCAAGAACGCCATGATAAAGAAAAGGATTCTTTTTTTCATTTCTTTTAGTTGTTAAATTGTTGAATAAAAATTGAAAATTGTTTGGTAAATATGAGTTGATAATTAGTTAATGCCTGTTATGTTATCTATTCTTCGTTGATTTACCTTCCCGACAAGAAATGAAGCAGGGGCAAAGACACCAGACTGCATATAAGGAATGCTGTCAGCAATGACGGAATAAACGAAAAACAGAGAATGCGAGTGGCTAAGC
>CABUVO010000063.1 GCA_902495075.1 uncultured Porphyromonadaceae bacterium | reverse complement strand
TCTTGAAAGCTACCGGGAGTTGCTTCCCGATCGGTGGAACAAATCGCAGAAATAGCCGCCCATTATCTGGACGGCTATCTTTTTTACGACCTACCTGTCATCCCGGACGGTTGTACGTTCGTTCCTTGCAGAAACTCACGGTCGATGCGGGGTTATAATTATATGCCCTCTCCAAGGGCTGACTCGATATTTAAGCTACTGTCTCTGTGCCTCCATCAGCTCGTCAAGACCCTCCTCGCCTGAAAATTAACATTATACATTCAAAAATTTCACATTACTTTAAGCCTCTGTTCCTCTGTTCCTCTGTGTTAATATTTTCGTGACAATTTGAATCAAGTTTCGCCCTTCGCGCCGTAGCGTTTAAATAATTATGTTGACTCGGTTTGTTGAGGCGCGCCAATTCACCTTTAACCTGTTACCTATAACCTTTAACCTTTAACCTTATCGGGCTGCGCCCGATAAATCGGAAGTTAGATTACTGATTGGAAAATTGAACAAGCAGACACATGTATATTAAATCGCTGATTTGCCGATAATTTTTATTAACTTTGCGTTTGAAACTGAGACACCAATGAACGAAACAGAAAACAACATTAACAACTCACAGCCTGATACGGAGAATGAAATTATTCTCTATCAGCCTGATTCTACCCTGTCATTGGATGTCAGAGTGGAAAATGATACAGTCTGGCTGAATCGAAACCAGATTGCATTATTGTTTGATAGGGATGTAAAAACTATCGGTAAGCATATCAACAATGCACTTAAAGAGGAGCTGGATGGTATTTCAACTATCGCAAATTTTGCGACAGTTCAAATTGAGGGAAACCGCCGGGTAACTCGCAATATAGAATATTACAACCTCGATGTCATACTTTCTGTCGGATATCGTGTAAAATCAAAACGTGGCATTCAATTCAGACAATGGGCTAACAAGGTATTAAAAGAACATCTGTTACGAGGCTACAGCATCAACCAGCGGTTACTGCACATGGAGAGCAGTATAAACCATAGGCTGTCTGAACATGACAATCAAATTAAGGAGTTATCGGGCAAAGTTGATTTCTTTTTACGGACGTCATTGCCTCCGAAAGAAGGAATATTGTTTGACGGACAAATCTTTGACGCACATGTTTTCGTATGTGACCTTATTAAACGTGCAAATAAACGGATTATATTGATTGATAACTATATTGATGAGACTGTATTGACTTTGCTTGACAAGAGGCGCAGGGGGTCTTGGCGACTATTTACACCAAAAGGATAAACAGCCAGTTGCAACTTGATCTGGAGCGTCATAATGATCAGTATTCTCCTATTGATGTAAGGACAGCTCCTAATATCCATGATCGGTTCTTGATAATCGACAACACACTTTATCATATAGGGGCATCCATAAAAGATCTTGGCAAGAAGCTTTTCGCATTCTCACAAATGGAGATCTCTCCCACCGTAATCCTCGACAATCTTTAAAGTCACAAATTATGATCTTGAAGACACTATATAAAGTTCTACTTCAGCAGGACTTTTTCGTCTATAAAATCAAAACCGCCGTAAGTTGGAACTTACAGCGGTTTCTTTGTATTGTTCTGCGGAGAGAGAGGGAATGTAACCTATATAATCATATATTGTCATTTTAAATCTAAAACTATCAGTATTACAGCATTATATGATTGCACACTAAAATATAAAATCTTTTGAAATATTTGGATATTTCAAAAATCGTGCGTAATTTCGTGCGTAGTTGTATAAGCTGATACGATATGATACTTAAACGAAATATCAATTTTTGGCTGGATTCTCGAAAGAAAGATGGAGTGCCTGTTACCGAGAATCTGGTTATCCGTATGCGCCTTTCATACGGAGGCAAAGCCTTCGATTATTCTACCGGATACAGAATAGATGCGTCAAAATGGGATGCAAAGAAACAGCGTGTCAAAAACGGTTGTACCAACAAACGAAAGGAAACGTCAATTCAAATCAATACCGAGTTGAATCGGCTTGAGAATCTGCTTCAAGACATATTCAGAGAATTTGAATATACCGAGCAGAAGCCCACGATGGACGACATCAAGATTGTTTTCAAACAGCAGGTCTCCGAAGTAGTGTCAACTGCAAGTGAGGAGCCTCCTCAGGAAAAACTCCCTGAAATAACTTTTTGGGATATCTATGCTGAATTCGTGAAGGAGTGTGGTCGAAAAAATGACTGGACTAATTC
This sequence comes from uncultured Porphyromonadaceae bacterium, assembly GCA_902495075.1. Lineage (GTDB taxonomy): Bacteria > Bacteroidota > Bacteroidia > Bacteroidales > Muribaculaceae > Lepagella. Next base: position 2,050 of record CABUVO010000063.1, on the reverse strand, counting down.
TACCTATGAGAAATTCGCAGCTTTCAAAAATCATCTTATTGCATTTAAGAAGTTTGCGAAGAATCCTTCATTTGGCTTCTTTACAGAGAAAGGGTTAAACGATCTTGTTGATTTCTTCCGCAAAGATTGCGATATGCTAAACAGCACCATCGGTAAACAGATGGGTTATCTCAAATGGTTCCTGAAGTGGGCAGCGGCAAAAGGCTATCATGCCGTTATGGATTACAATACATTCAGACCAAAACTGAAAACCACACAAGCGAAAGTTATATTCCTGACAGATGAAGAAGTTAAGAAGATAATGGAGTGTGAGATTCCTGATACGAAAAGGTATCTGGAACGGGTACGGGATGTCTTGATTTTCTGTTGCTATACCGGCCTTCGTTATTCAGATGTAGAAAATTTGCGGAGAAGCGACATAAAAGAAGATCATATAGAGGTGACGACTGTTAAGACAGCGGATAGCTTGACAATAGAACTGAACAAGCACAGCCGTGCTATATTGGAGAAGTACGCCGATATCCCGTTCAAGGATAACAAGGCTCTGCCGGTAATCAGCAACCAGAAGATGAACACTTACATCAAGGAGCTTGGCAAACTTGCCGGAATCGATACTCCAGTCCGCATAACCCAATACCGGGGTAACGAACGCATTGACCATGTATATCCTAAGTATGAACTGCTTTGCACCCACACCGGACGAAAAACTTTTATATGTAAGGCACTGTCGCTTGGCATCGCTCCCAATGTAGTGATGAAATGGACAGGTCACAGTGACTATAAGGCAATGAAGCCCTATATTGACATTGCCGACAGCGTAAGAGCAAATGCCATGAGTCTTTTTGATTGAGAGAGAACAGGAAATTTTCACAAGTCGAGGCTGCACAATTCCGTGTGGTCTCGATTTGTTTTTAGGGTAGATTAAGGCATAGATGCTCGGAAATGTGTTTCCACTCGTTTTTATCCACAATGTATCCACCTATTCCACTCAAATAATTTTTTTTATCTCATTCCTCATCATTGGTATTCAGCTAAATATAATAGAGTGATTTCTCAATTTTACACCTACGCTCCACTCATCACACATAGTAATTTTGCATCGTAGGACATCCCTACGAATCACCCTGATATATGGGACATCAAAAAATATATAATATGAATATCAATGAACTCATGAACAAACCCCTGTGGCAAATGACCGGCGAGGAATTCCTTGCCATCATCAACGAGAAGAAGCCGACGGAATCCGCTCCGGCTTCTATCGACCGTGAAATTAATCCGTCCAAGTATTATGTGTATGGTCTGGCCGGAATAGCGCGCCTGTTCGGATGCAGTATTCCAACTGCCAACCGAATCAAGAAAAGCGGAGTAATCGACAAGGCTATCACCCAGTGTGGCCGCAAGATTATAGTTGACTCGGAACTCGCCCTTCAACTTGTCGGTCGTAAACCACAAGATTAAAGTATCATGCCCGGAGCAATCGGAATGAGCATAGTCTATAACATGACTTATGCTGACAGTTGTAAACACCAAAATACATGGAAGTATGACAAAGGGAGTCAACATTTACGAACTGATGCACGCCTTCTGGCAGGAGAATGAATATGAGCCGTTCTCAACCGCCGAGATTGCTCTGTTCTTCTTCTTGCTGGAGCGTGCCAACTGCCGACGGTGGAAGATGCCTTTCAAGTGCTCGACGGCACTTGTCTGCCGGTCTATCAAGGTTGCCAAACAGACATTCCTCACGGCTCGTCTCAAACTGAGTGAGCGAGGTTTGATTACCTTCATACAAGGTAAGGGTAATGCCATGGCACCCGCTTATACAGTCATTTCAGAACCCGACAAATGGACTAACGGCAAGTCCGATGAACAGACTGAAAACGAGACTGAAGAACTTACGAATAGCCAAACCGATAGGAAGACTGACAGACTGAAGTCATCTTGACTTTTTGAATTTGTTAATATGTTTAAGGAATATCACATGGAACGCCAACAGGTTCCACCCTTTCCAGCTGGAGACCGTTTTGTCGAAACGGTTGAGTACGGATCG
>CABUVO010000062.1 GCA_902495075.1 uncultured Porphyromonadaceae bacterium | reverse complement strand
TTTAAGACCCTCCGCGCCTGAAAATTAACATTATACATTCAAAAATTTCACATTACTTTAAACCTCTGTTCCTCTGTGCCTCCGTGTTAATATTTTCGTGACAATTTGAATCAAGCTTCGCCCTTCGCACCTTGCATCTAAATATTTAATTGACTCTAATTGTTGAGGCGCGCCAATTCACCTTCAACCTATTCCCTATAACCTTTAACCTCATCGGGCTGCGCCCGATAAATCGGAATTTAGAGCATAATGACATCTTCCCTCCTTGCGGTTATGCAGGGAGGCACTGTTTGGGGTTAGGATATCAGAAGCGGTTCTGATGCACTTTTTCCTGATGCCATTTATTCATAGGAGCGTGGGAATGCTCCGGATAACCGACTGGTATGAGATTGAAGGGGATTATATTGTCCGGCATATTGAGAATGGATTTGACCGGGGCAATTCTCTCTTCATGAGGGTAAAGACATGTCCACACACCGCCTAATCCGATGGCGTGTGCGGCAAGAAGAATATTCTCTGACGCAGCCGACAGATCCTGCTCCCATAGGCTATCATCAACACCCTCCAAAAACCTTTCCTTATTGCCGCAAACCACGATCGCCACAGGTGCCTGCGCTGCCATTTTAGCGTAAGGCAGCGCATCTGCAAGCTGATCAAGCAATTTTCGGTCATCAACCACTATAAACTCCCAAGGCTGCCTATTGACCCCACTTGGCGCGCTCATCGCCGCATGAAGTATGGCTGACACCTGCTCGTCCGAGAGTTTTCTGTCTGTATAGCGCCTCACGCTGACCCTGTCAATTATATTCATATAAGCTTCATTCGCCCTGAAAAGCTCCGGTATTGAATTGTATATTTCCATAGTATATTAGTATATTCGTCAATCTAATAATGCCTTAATTATTCAATGGTGATCAGGACATATTTCTGGGTACCCATGCCGAGTTGCTCGGCGTAATCGAGCACGTGTGTAGCGTTGCGCGATGCCATACGCTCTTCAAGGTGAACCTTGCCATGGTCGGGAGATGCCTTCACGGCATCAACACAGGCGCGGTCGACGGCTACCGGATCGAGCGATGCAAATATACCGATGTCTGCCATACGCACAGGTGCCGGATGAGCCACGCAATCGCAGTCAACGGAAAGATTGTTTGCAACATTTATATATAGTATATGGTCGCCGGCATGATCCGTCACAGCTTTCGCAGCTTCCGCCATCGTCTCAAGGAAATCATCCTGCTCGGGCATACCATCGCCCCATAGTTTGTTAGGGTCATCATGCTTGCCGCCGGAATGCACCCAGGCCTTGCCCTCTCTCGACTGGAGTCCGATACCCATATTCTTCAATGCGCCACCGAACCCTGCCATCGGATGTCCCTTGAAATGTGACAGCACGATAGTGAAATTATATTTGAGCCAGTCCTTGCCGATATATGCATAGTTGATATGCCGTCCGTCCGCAACCGGCAGCGCCGTCGAAGCCACACTGTCAAGAAGATGGAACGGAGCAATAGCCGTGAACCCATGCTCACGAGCCACCTCCATATGATCTTTGTCGTTGGTACGAGCACCAGGATAGGCGGTATTGCACTCAACGATATCGGCATGCAGACCCTGCACGAGCGGAGCAATGAGTTTAGGTGACAAATGGTTCGGATTTCCCTTCTCGCCCGAAGAGAGTTTTACGCAAACTTTGCCAGTTGCCCGGCGGTCGAGCGCATCATAGATCTTCAGAAGGTTTTCCGGAGTGATGTTCTTGATAAAATAGACAATAGCTACTGAATCCGATGTAGTCGGAGCCACCTGCTGCGCTGCAACCTTGCCCATTCCGAACACAGCGATTGCAGACGCTAAAATCAATTTCGTTATTTTTCCCATCATAATCCTTGGTTGTTTTTATAAGGTTTTCAGGCTAATTTTTATAAAACAAATTAGTTTACAGTATCTATTACTCTGTAACAAATTTATCAACGTATTTTAACGAATTTTTATTTTTCATCGAAAGTAAATCCCATATATCGAACCCAATTCGATATGAAGGATTTAATTTCTCTATAAGATGTTTTAAGTAAAAGTTCCTCGTAAAAATATTTTACATTTAATTTGCAAAATCGCCTATAAGTCAATAAATTTTCTTAACTTTACAACAATACGACATATCATATTGAACTATTCACAATGAAACGTTTCACATAATACATCTATCTTATGGGAACTTTTGAGAAGTTGATGGCAATGGCTAATGAAGAGCTGAACTACAATCAGAAGCTATACCGACTGACTAAGAATAGAGAATATAGCCAGGAGCCGTTCCATAGGGAAGGTCTTGGTGATGGGATGTCGTGCATATGCGAGGGGTATTGTGAATTTGCCTTGACCAGATATCTCATCAACCATCGGCTGAAAGAAGCGTACGAAGTTGTAGGTTCAGGATTAGAGTTCCTCAAACCCGGAGATATCGCACCCGAAGTAGAAGATAAATCGTTTGGCATCTATCCACCCATTATTATAAACCACTATGTCGATGGTTTAGCACTTTTTGAATGGAATACCGTTGAGGATGGCAGGGCGTGGGTAGATGAAGACGGTTACGGGATGCGATCAGACAATACTAAGTTCTTATATGGTGTGGTAGATCAACGGCTTGAGGTCGTCGGTAGATTCCGCTATATTGAAGACAGAAATAAGGTCGATGAATATCGCCGTAATCCCCGACAATTTTTGACAGATTTCCCAACTTCTGTAAAAGAGAATCAAGCAAAGAAATGATTTTTGGATGTAGGGCTCTGATTTGCATAGATAGGTATGCGAAAATCAGATAGCCTCATAAAGCAAAAAATTTAAGTAACCGGATACTATGACCTACCCCCAAAAACGACAACCTTCTTTCAAGACACCAAAATTCTTTTGGACATTGTTCTGGACATCAGTAGTCCTGTTTTGTATCTTGAGCAAAATTCAGGTAGGAATAGAGGAAGAGCGAAAACTTGAGGAAATTAAACAAGAGCACATAGAGACAACCATGAGATTGTACGCCGAGTATGCGAGAAAATGTTACGAAGAAGACAGGAAATTATATAAAGATAGCATTGATTCTATTTCTGCCGTCGATGAATCGGATTCCCTACCTTCCGGTAATTTTCGCTAAACATATTATACTGATTCACTAAGTATGACACAAAGGATTTTACACAAATTAAAGATAAATATCCTATGCCGTTTGGGGCTTGCGATAGATATTCATTCTTCCAGAACATGGCCGAGTCATGCCTTATCAAATTTATATCCGCATAAATTTGAATTCGATGGCATGAAATGTGGAAGCATGGAGGGATTTCTTCAAGCTATCAAAATCAATGATCCCAACCGACAAGAGATGGTTTGCTCTCTGTGTGGGAAGAAGGCAAAAATGAGATCAACAGATACATGGAAGAAAGAACAGAATGTTTATTGGAAAGGGCATACTTTCAATCGACATGGAAACCACTTCCAGTTTCTCATAAGAAGAGCATTCAGGGCTATGGCGACACAATCACCGGATTTCAGGAAAGCATTGCTCGCTACGGATAACAAAAAATTATATCACACGATCGGTAAAGATAATCCCAAAGAAACAATTCTTACAGTACAAGAATTTTGCTCAATCCTCACTGATCTTCGTGCCGATCTCCGGAAGGCTTACAAGGACAGTCATTGAGGTGATCGTCGATGAAGCCGGTGGCTTGGAGGAAGGAGTAGCAAATGGTGGTGCCGAAGAATTTGAATCCACGGCTACGCATGTCTTTACTGATGGCATCGGATATGGGCGAGGAGACGGGAACCGATTCTTTATCCGGTATGTCGTTGACTATGCATTGTCTGCCGGGAAAGAAACTGATGATGTAGTCATGGAAGGAGCCATATTCATCAACGATGTCACCAAACAGTTGCGCATTCACTATGGCGCTGTGGATTTTCCGCCGGTTTTTCACGATCCCGTCAAAATGCCTCAGCCGCTCCTCATCTTCGGGTGTCATGGATGCCACTTTCCGATAGTCGAAATCATGGAATGCTTCACGATAACCTTCTCGTTTTCGGAGTATGGTTATCCATGAGAGTCCTGCCTGCGCACCTTCCAGCGTCAGAAATTCAAACAGTTTGCGGTCGTCGGTGACATAGCGACCCCACTCCTCATCGTGATACTTCACATAAAGAGGATCGTCGCCACACCACCAGCAACGCTTTCCTTCAGTTTCTTTCATTCCCTTATCTCGTCAAAGCCAAACCATCGTGGAAGGCGTTACCAATACGCGATCCAAGCTCAATATATCCGTTATGAATCGGATCGAATGTGATGAGTTCCATTTTCTCTACATCCGGTTTGCCGTCGGAGGCAAGATATTTCTCGTCGCACACGATATTGACAATTTCTGCAACCAGATAAAATCCCGTCTCCGATTCATGAATCTTCTCTTTTATCCTGCATTCCAGCGTCATGGGAAAACATTCAAACACTGGTGCATTGACATTCTCTGCTTTCTCTGATTTCCAGCCTGTACGCGCAATCTTGTCGGGCTGTTTTCTTCCGCTTTCAACTCCGACATAATCCGCGGCAACAAGCGTATCTTTTGTAGCAAATGCCACCGTGAACTCGCCGCAACGGTTAAGATTGTCGGTGGTAGCATGCGAACCGAGAGAGATTACAATTTCGTGATAGTCCCATTGACCGCCCCATGCGGCATTCATGGCATTGGGTGTACCATCGGCATTATATGTACCGATAATCAATACGGGCTGTGGAAGCATCCACGCCTGAGGTTTAAAATTCTTCATATTATGTATATATTTAAGTTTCACAAGTTTCAACTTAAAGTTTAAGAGTTTATAAGTTTAAAAGTTTATCCAATGCGAATATGAATGAGTTTTCATTTTTTCACATCAAACTAATAAACTCTTAAACTGCGCTTTGCGCAATTAAACTTATAAACTTCAACTTCTTGCTTGCGGAAGTTGAATCACTTCCCGATTGTAAATTTATAAATTTACAGCGAATAAATCAATAATATCAATTATCTTTGTTCTATAAATATGACAATGGGTTATGATACAGCAATTTGAATTTAGACTTGACGCAAAAAGACGCGGATGTCATTTGATTACCGGCGAGATATTGCGCCATCTTCCTGCCAACCTTCCCGAAGCAGGTTTGCTCAACGTCTTCGTAAAGCACACGTCCTGCGGACTTACAATCAACGAGAATGCGGATCCTGACGTGCGAACCGATCTTGACAAGATTCTTGATCATATCGTACCGGAGAATGAACCCTACTATGACCATACTATGGAAGGGGCAGACGACATGCCGGCGCATGCGAAGTCCTCGTTGACAGGAGTGTCGCTGACAATTCCGGTGACCAACCGACGTCTCAACCTCGGCACCTGGCAAGGCATCTACCTCTGCGAATTCCGCGACTATGGCGGACCGCGCACCCTCGTCCTAACCCTCTACTCCTAACGCTAACTTTTACTAATATCTTTTCTCAAACATTATTTACTTATTAGAATGTTCTATTTCATGTTCAAATTGCACTCGATAAATCCCCGTTTATCGAACTGAGTTCGATAAGGTAAAAAGTAAAAGGGAACAGGTAAAAGGGATAAATTGGCATGACTCTAATGTGAGCATCAAGTCGTCCGATACAAATTTGTCAAACATGCTTCACCGATTACTGTCATAAAATCAAAACGCGAAGAAGCGAAGAATAAAAGCTTTCGAGATAATAGCTTAAAATGTTTTGACGCAACAATTTAAACACAGAGAAACAGAGGAACAGAGGTTTTAATCAATGTTCAATGTGAAATGTTGAATGTGTAATTGAAAGGCGCAGAGGCATCTGGCGATGCTGGTAGAGGCACAAAGTCAGAATGCCACATATCATCATACTATTGCGAATTAATCATTTCAACCCTCGGTAAAGCACAGTAGTCAGAGCCGATTTCGCGACAACCCTCGAAGAGGATAATTGGTTATAACTCCATATCGGTTAAGCACTTATGAAATAGCGCTTGACCGGTGTGGGGGTGACATAAGTCGCATCGCTGCGGTCTCGAAGAGATCGATTAATAAACTTTGCGCTATTCTATTCGACATCTCCGATGCCGTCTGACGCGAAGAGGTCCAACCCCACACCGACCGGTTCGTTCCTTGGTACAACCGTCCGCGATGGCGTATTGCACCGAAGCGACTATATTTCTAACTTTGCACTTATTATGGAACAGTTAGAACTATATGGCAGCGTGTTTTTCAGATACATGGAGCTGTATTC
>CABUVO010000061.1 GCA_902495075.1 uncultured Porphyromonadaceae bacterium | reverse complement strand
TTGGCATTGCTGGAGTTATTGGAGTTAGTTGCACTCCCCTTGTAACCGGAGGCATGATTGATGACCCATGTGCCGAAGTTGGATTCATCACGACAAAGCGCCGCCGATTTGTCAAGGAGGGTAACAACAGCATCTGCCTTTACCTGCTCATCGCTGATTTCATAATGATCCTGAAGCCACAGCGTGGCGTTGCCGTTACTGCTTTTGATGCTTCCCTTGCGGAAGGTAGCGTTGTCACCCCAGCCACTGATTGTGGCAACCTTCTCATGTGAAAACGCACTCCTGGTGAGCACTATTATCTTGCCACGCACTTCTCCTACTCTTAGTTTCGGGGAGAACGGCACAATTATGTCGCCATATTTATTACAATGGTCAATCATGTTTCGCGCCCAATTACTATTGTTGCTGTCACCCTCCGTCTCATGACGGATGATGAATATCACGAACTCTCCCGGATTTGCGGAAAGGAAAGAAATGCATTCTACAAAAGCCTTGCTCATCGTCATCTTGGTCTTAAGCGGACCATGGAAGATAGGCAAGGTGCTACCGTCAACACCGGGCCGCAGGTCGAAAGCCCTAACACCAAGCTTCAACTGTTCGGAAAAATTCTTATCCTGAGTCTTACCTGCTACCAGACCACCGATAGCCCCGATACCTTCAAAACCGTTGCCGGTGCCCGTATCGTGTGTGCCGGGTATCGACAATTGGCAGACGTAGTCATAGTCATCAAGTGCTGTCATCCACCTTAAACCATTGGCAGCCTGTAATATTCCCGTCACATTCAGCGACATTAGCACCATTGCCGCTGTTATAAATATCTTTTTCATATGTCTGATTTTGTAAGCCCCAATGCTATTTCAACACAAGTGTCACCGTAGACATATCAAGTCCCGGAGCATTCCATTCCTCCATGCTCATAAGCCATAGCATCAGCACCAACGCAATGATGGTTATTCCCCACAATCCCCTTTTCAGAGCCTTACTCATACTCGGCAAAATTTCAGATTACTTTTTTCGTTGCCTTACCATTGCGCACAACAACGTAAACGCCCTTCTGTAATTTCTTGCCCGTGACGCGAACTCCGTTAATTGTGTAAATCTCCTCATGCACATTCGATTCGGAATCAATGTCCTCTACACCTGTCTGGGTATTGACAGTCAAGTGGCAAATCGTCGGATCCCATTTAGTGAAAGCTCCGCTAATCGGTACAAGCATCAGTTCAAGAGGGATATTCTGACCAGCCTCATTTGCCGTGAACGTTACGTTGCCACTTGCATCAGGCGTAACGCCGGAGGGCAAGCCTGAATATTGATGCACTCCAAAACAAGTTTCGAATGGTGCAGTTTCGTCTTCCGCTGCTCGTGTGCCGACTGTTGCAGGTGTGTAGACATTGGGATTCTCGATCCTCACCTCTGCTCCAAGAGGAATCGTAAGATCATCCTGACTTAACTCCGCATGGGCTACCAACTCTCCGTTTACGTATACACGAGGAGACTCTATCTTCAATTCCTCTCCATTAGCCTTGAAATATATCACATCCGAATCCTCATAACCGGGTGCACCAGATGCATACGCGGCAAAGAATCTGGGCACGCTGCCACTGTTGGTATCATATCTACAGGCGAACGCTTCATAACGATCCGCAGATGCTTCCTTTTCCTTAGAAAAATAATATGGCAAATAAGGAGAGGAAGCGGAATTTTCCGAATAATATTCAATATAATGGAAAGCGTCTACAGGGTATGATGACGCTAATCCCATATTCATAATATCTGCGTTGGTTTTATTCTGATAATATACTCCTGAAATATTGAGTTTGCCCTTGGATTTTATAGTCATACTATGGTATCCCGTTCGACCGGAATCCCTGAAAAATGCTTTATAATCAGCATTTACTGTGTTTATGTGTCTGTGACAAATTGTTTTGCCCAAAAGGCTCTCGTCAACAATAAAATATGACTGATCCCCTTCCTCGGTCTGCGGGATATCTATCTCCACACTTTCATCATGCGCTTCTGTCAACCATTCTCGGTAATAGATATGACAGGTGGCTATTTTCCGCTCAGGGAAATCGAGAATATCACTTTTATACGCGGGGAGCACGTCATATTTGCGTACAGACACCTTCGAATCGAGATAAACGGTAGATGCCCCTTCAAGAACCTCTCCGTTCAACAACACGTCAGGTATACGTAGCGGCATCTTAACATTATCCAGTGTTGCAAGAACGGGGTCCGAAGGGTCGCAACCATCCGCACTTAGCCTTATATCGTAAAGACGATAAAACAATTCGGGTGAACTGTTAGCAATCCATACTAATCCATTTTCAAATTCGTCAAGTGTCTTCAGGCTTGTTACCGGTGTATTACGAAATAAATTATCTGTGTAGCTAAGTTCCTGAACACTGATATCCTTAGAGGTAAGTCCTGGAGGAAGGGTTACGCCGTCAGGTAGATTTATCTTCATTGTTACAGATCTATCCTTACCATCCAGTGTACCGCGGTAGCTTACAACCGGAGTTGGCAACTTGTATTTGTTGACCTTAAGGGTAATTGATTTTGACGTTTCAAAATATTTATCCATACCCGACTCCAAAGTGGCAATAAGATTGATCTGCATGTCATGACCTACGGCAGCAAATGGAATGGTGAATGAGAGATATCCGTCCTCTAATTTCGCGTTGTCGACAGTAATACCGGGTGTCGCCGCACTGATTGTTCCAATCTTTAGGTCAGACTTGAACGGACCGTTCGGGGCAAGAACAACCTCTTGCTTGAAACGGATAGTCTGGCCGACTCTCACGGTCTGACCGTCGCTCAACGGCTCGCCATCGACCGTAATGCCTCCGTCGAGATGCAGCTTCTCGCCATTAAACACGGCAAGCGATTCTTCAGATTCACCAATTATGACCTGATTCCGACCGCCGACTTCTATTAATTTGTAACGATAAAGCGGCATAGACTTGGCGGGATCTCCATCATAGTTCCAACTTACCCCATTTGCAAATTCGCCGGCACTACGAAAGGTGATTTCACCTGCAATAGGATTCAGGCTACCATCATAGGCAACATGTTGCACAAGCAAACTTGTTGACACATCAGTATTTAGTTTAAGCAGAACCTTTTTGTCAGAGCCATCACTCTCCCACCCCCAAGACATTTCGGGTTTGGGCAACGTTTGCAAATTTGCCGCGTTCGCCATTAAGCTCGAAGCGAGAAACATCAAGATAAATGAAGGAACCTTATTTATCATCTCTTTTTTATTTTAGTTATTTAATTTCACACGAGGCAACTATCCTCGATCCCCGTTCAGAATTACATTGCCCTGATTTAAAAGTCAGGGGCACGGGAGCACGATGACTCCCGCACCCTCATTCAAGCTAAATTATCAATTCATGAGATTATTCATTCACCACTTTCTTGGTGGCTTTGCCGTTGCGCACAACGATGTAAACGCCTTTCTGCAATTTCTTGCCTGTTACGCGAATACCATCCATTGTGTAGATCTCCTCATGCACATTAGATTCTGATTCAATGTTCTCTACTCCAGTCTGGGTATTGACAGTCATGGAGCAAATAGTCTGATGCCATCCATCGAAAGCACCGCTTGGGAAAAGACTAAGCTCAAGGGGGATATCCTGACCCGGCTCGTTTGCCGTGAAAGTTACATTGCCATTTGCATCAGGGGTAACACCGGAGGGCAAACCTGTATAAAAGGCTGTTCCAAAACGAGTTTTGAATGGCGCAGCCTCTCCTTCTGCAGCACGTGTGCGGACTGTCACTGGCGTGAAGACATTCGGATTCTCGATCCTTATCTCTGCTCCGAGAGGAATCGTAAGATATCCCGGATTTAACTCTGCATGAGCTACCAACTCTCCGTTTACGTATACACGGGGAGACTCTATCTTGAATGGATTTAGTTCATCATGTTCTACAGTGAAATATACCACTTCGGAATCCTCGAAACCTTCTGCTGAAACGTATGCGGCATAGAAGTCGGGCATATCCTCCGCTTCAGCTGCGTACCTTGCGCTATAACTGGCGGTCGCGGTTTTCAATTGCGATGATTTTTCCTCATTTACACCCGCGCCAAAGTATTCAGCATAATGGATTGTCAGGTCGCTCAGATTTCCCCAATATGTCGTCGGGGCATTTATTGAGACTTTATAAACTGCACGCGCGTCATCCCATTTGAAGCTACACTGCGGCGCGTCAAGCTTGCCGCCAACTGTCAGGTGATAAGCTGCATCTTCGCATCCTTCGCAGACATTCGAGAACGGGTCATTCGAATCTAAAGCAAAGGTCAGTTCGAGTGTAAAGTTATCAGCCTTAGATTTGTCAGCGATAAAAGATCCGTTGCCGTTTGCATCACCCTTATAATTATAACCCTCAGGAAATCCCCTGTAATAACTGAGACCGAAATTTGTCACGAAAGGAGCTGCCCCTTCTGCGGCAGTGCATTTGTAAACGTTCGGATTCACAATAGACACTTCGGCACCATCCGGCACTACAACATCCGCCGTCTGAGAATTTAATTTCACCAAAGAGCCATTAATAGAAAGGCGAGGTAAGTCAAGATACAGTTCACTATTCTCTTCCTTAAGATAAATAATGTCTGAATCCTCATATCCCGGTGCAGACACATATGCCGCCACGAATAAGGGATATGTTATGTCCTGAGTTAATTGACTTTGTCCTTTCACTGACTTCTTTTCTGCATCATAATAAGTAGTCGTACCTTGTACATCGGTAGATTTCGCATACAACATATAGTGTATTGTCAAATCATCAATGTTTCCAGTATAATCAGCCGGTGCACTCAATTCAAGCTTTGTGGTGTTCGACGAATTTGGGTCATATGTGCCAGTCGGCACGCTTAGTTTACCTTTGCTCTTTATCGCCATACTGTGGAACGGTGTACGATCAGATTCTACAAAGATATTAGTATAACCATCATTTGGACTGTAAATATGTCTGTGATATATTGTTTTGTCCACAAGGCTCTTGTCTACTATGAAATATGACAGATCTCCTTCCTCGGTTTGCGGGATATCGATCGACTGGTTATTATCATGGGCATCTGTCAGCCATTCACGATAATAGACACGGGTGATAGCGACTTGACGCTCGGGGAAATCGAGAACATTATTCGTATAACCGGAGAGCTTGCCGTCAAGTTTGCGTACAGACACCTTTGAACCGAGATAAACGTCGTGTGTAACGACATGTTTATTATCATCCTCTATAAGCACACCGTCAACCCATACTTCAGGCGTGGGGAGCTTGATCTTCTTGTTCTCAAATGATACAAGAACAGGTTCGGAAGGATCGTAACCGTCAGCACTTAGTCTTATGTCATATAGGGCATGCTCCGTGAAAGGATCGCCATCCATCACCCAGTCAAAACCTTCTTCAAATTCGTTAAGTGTCTTCAGGCTTGTTACCGGTGTATTAAGCTTCATACCAGAAGTATAGTTGAGTTCCTGTACTTTTACTTTATTAGAAGTCAGTCCTGAAGGAAGGCTTACACCGTCAGGAAGGCTTACCTTCAATCTGACGGACTTGTCTGAGTCGTCTGTTGTCCACCCCCAGCTTACAACAGGAGTGGGCAGCTTTAATTTATTGACTTTAAGGGTGATTGATTTCACCGTTTCGAAATATTCATCCATACCCGACTCCAAAGTGGCAACAAGCTTGATTTGCATATCATGACCGGCAGCAGCGGTTGGAATGGTGAATGAGAGATATCCATCTTCTGTTTTCACATTGTCGGCACCGTAATCGGGCAATGTCACATTGATGGTTCCAATCTTGAGCTCAGAATTGAACGGAGAATTCTTGGCAAGAGCAACCTCCTGCTTGAACCGGATAGCCTGGCCGACCGACACGGTCTGACCGTCGGTCAACGGCTCACCATCGACCGTAATACCGCCATCAAGATGGAGCTTCACACCATTGAACACAGCCAGCGATTCTTCAGATTCACCCGTTACGACCTCGTATCGACCACCCTCCGATGTTACTAATCTGTAACGATAAAGCGGCATAGAGTTGGCGGGATCTCCATCATAATTCCAACTTGCCCCATTTACAAATTCACTGGCTTTACGGGAGGTAATATCACCCGTAAGAGGATTCAGGCTGCCATCATATGCCACATGCTCCAAATACAAATTCCCCTTCGTCACATCGATCTGATCGGGATTTAGTTTAAGCAGAACCTTTTTGTCAGATCCATCACTTGCCCACCCCCAGGACATTTCAGGCTTGGGCAGCTCGGTCGCTGCAACTGCGTTCTCAACTCCAATCGAGGCAAGAAACGCAAGAATAAAGAAAAGGATTTTTTGTTTCATCTCTTCTGTTGTTAATTAGTTGAATAAAAATTGAAAATTGTTTGGTAAATATGAGTTGATAATTAGTTAATGCTTGTTTTGTTATCCATTTTTCGTTGATTTACCTTCCCGACAAGAAATGAAGCAGGGGCAAAGACACCAGACTGCATATAAGGAATGCTGTCAGCAATGACGGAATAAACGAAAAACAGAGAATGCGAGTGGCTAAGC
>CABUVO010000060.1 GCA_902495075.1 uncultured Porphyromonadaceae bacterium | reverse complement strand
TTAATGTCAAATAATCCGGTCATACGATAGATTGAAATTGAGGGCGATGCCGCAAGTTGAAGATTGCCATTTAACAGTTTGTAATTAAACGACATTCCGATTTGAGTACGGTTATAGTCTCCGTCAGTTTCAAAGGTGCGAAGCAAAGCAGTCCCACCGTCGTATGGCTCGTAAACAGGCACATAGAGGTTATATTCTCCGAAGTATTGGGCAAAAGCCGAAGCCGAGAATTTATTAGACGGCATCCAGTTATAAGACAGGTTGAACGTAACCTGTCGGGAAAGTCCGATTTTGGGGTTTCCTGTATAGTACATCAGTTCATTCTGTTGCAGTATATTCGGCGTTTTCTCGCTTGCACCGGGATAGTTCGCACCAAAATGGAAGTATGCGCGGAAAGAATGTTTCTGTGAAGGAGAGAATCCGGCTGATATATTCACGAGAGGATAGACCTCTGAATCTGAAACGGACTGATCGTTGATTTTGTTCTTCTCCCATTGCAAAGCCACATCAGCACTCACATTCCATTGATTGCTGGAGAAGCTGTACCCGAGTGCGACCCCGGCGTAGATGTCGAGAAAATCATTGTCGTAAGGAGATGTGCCTAAATAGCTCACATCATTTGATGTGGAACCACAATAAGCGCGGAAGAAGCCGTTTTGTCTGTCTGTCAATATCTTGTAAAGAGTGGCGCTTCCCCTGAACTGCCATACATTTTCTCTGGAGTCGTTTACTATGGCATCAGTAGCTGAAGTCTGATAGCGGTAATTGTTGTTGGTATGTCCGTAATTTATGCCGGGCGAAACGCTAAGATGAAAATTACGGGGCAAAATAAAATAGTAATTGCCAGACCATATAATATAACGGCTGGTATAAGGTTCATATCTGCTATATTCGTAGTCTTCTGCCTGTCGGGGTACAAACGACAGTCTGCCGGCTGTTTCAGCCGTCGGCGACTGATCGAAGTTAAAGCCGACAGTGTTTGCAATCTGCACTTTGTCGGAATCGTAAATGGCTCTGAACGTTACGGGGTACTGGTTATACCTGAAATGAGAGTTGTCGAATATTTCGTTTCGCGTAATAAGGTAAGGTTCGCCGACGGCGTTTTCAAGAGTATAGTTCCCAATGGTTGACGAACCAGAATGTCTGATGTCGTGATTCGACGCACCTGCATATAAATCGTAGGTCATGCGCTTATATGCGAACTTTGAATATATCGAAGCACGGCTTGACAGTTTTCCCACAAGGAAATTTTCATTTACCGTCGCTTTGGTGTATCCGCCGTATTCGTATTTCTGCATGATGAAATTGACTACATGCTCGTTGCCCTGAAAACGCGGGTCGGTAGGAAAATCGAGATATTCGACACGCCGCACATCAGATGTCATAATCCCCTCGATTTCCTCTGCCGAGGCAGGGATATAGTTGATATAGACCTCGACATTCTGACCGCTTGGTGTGGTAACCGCATTGTCAACAAGATTGATGTTGATTTGCGGAATGGCGAGCTGTCGCAAAAGGTCAATGGCGTTTTGAGCGGACGATTTCTGCCTTGTGGTCGGGGTATATGTTGAAGATGTAGCGTTAGTGCGCTGCATCTGAGCTTCGACAACCACCTCGTCAAGTTCTTGTGTCTTTACGCTGTCGGGCGTTTCCGTCTGCGCCATTGCCGCTATTGTCATAATGGCGCAGTATATTGTTGTAATGATACGGTTATTCATAAGTGACATATTTTTTGTCGCTTTTGCTTATTGTCGCAAGGCTATCGGATTCGACAATGACAAAATTCGATATATACTTCTCTCCTTTTCTTTACGTTTAATACTGTCATTCTAAGTATCACCAAATCATTGTGCTACAAATTTCCAAAACACTTCATCGGCATTTGGATACAATACAGGGTCTTGATATGAGTTATAAACCCATAATTCTTTTGCTGTCAGTTTATCTATCAAAAAGAACCTCTCCGTTTTGTCAATGTATATTACGTTGAAATTATCAGTTGTGAAAGTCCAATGAAAATATGTAGGTTCGTCATTGATACTTCCGTCTTCCCATTTCATCCATTTGAATGAACCCGTGCCATTAGCATTGAATTTATATACCCATCCTTCTTCTTGAAGTTCATCAGGTTCAAAGTTTGGGATATGTTCATAGACCAATCTCCATTCATTCGCAGTCAGTTTCGCAATTATTTCTTGCTGCTCATTAGTATAATAACCGGTTCGTTCCTCACATGAAACGAGAACGAATGTAACCAAAGTCAATGCAAGATAATTCAAAAGCTTCATAATGCAATAGAAACAGTTACATTGCCATCGCCGATTAATGATATTCCGCTTATGGTTTTATTTCCGTCAAGTATTGCCGGTGCGATAAGCAGATAGGAATGAGCAGGGATAACAGATTTTACACCCGATATGAAGACAATCTCGGCATTTTCATTGCTCTGATCTCCCAGCGATACCTGCGCACAATAGAATGTAGAGCCGTTTCCGGAATTAACGGTCATTGCCATATCTGAATGAGTGAAGAAACTGGTACTCCGGATTTTGCCATCCTCTAAAGTCAGAGAGGCAACTCGACTCAAACAATTAGCATTATCGTCAAGTTTTGCGATCTGGAAAGAATCATCATCATTGCCATCAATAACGAGGCTTGATGTCTGTGTGGAGTAAACAAAGGCACTTGCCAGTCCGGAACGTTTTGCTGCCGAAAGTTGGCGGTTTACAGCCTCCATTTCTTTGAAGAAACGATTTCTGTTAATCTGGTTAACAGCCATAAGTTCTTCTCTGCTTCGATTGAGTATATAATCGGAGGCTGTCACCTTTTTATCCGGATTAAGAACATAAGTGCCCGTAGTTAGGTCAACTTCTACAAACTGAGCCATTACCTGCACATCAGTTTCGTATGCTTTGATCACTTCCGGCTCATTGAAAACTGTATTGTCATCGCTACACCCGACAAGGAGTGTGCCTACTTCGAACACAGCGGTTAATAATAGTTTTCTCGTTATCATACTATTTACGGTTTATCTTAAATGATTTATATGTTTTGATAGCGTTTTTTATTCTTGATGTATAAGAACAGGTATGATAAGCCACCAGACAGAAGAACGCACACCAACAGGGGAAATCTGTCAATCGAGTGCAGGAACCACGAGGTGTATCGCGCCGACAATCGCGCAATATCCAAGACCTGTCAGGAGTCCGTATTTGAGGGATTCTTTCATGAGTAATTTTTTGTTGTTTTACAATGCAAAATTACTCCAATCCAAGGACACCTCAAACTACATCACCTTGCATTTGCTCTTATAAGTCACTGATAATCAATAGAGGTCAAAAATATTTTCTTGCATCACCTTGCATACGGGCGAATTACTCAAAATATCGGAGATATTCGCCCTTGTGGGGGGAATCGCTACCGGAAATCACCGACTTAAGGCGAGATTTATGGACATAGACATTCCTTAATTCCATGCCGGTGAAAATACTGATCGAAGGCAGGGAGAATCCGCAGAAAAGATAAAGGGCAAACCGGAAACGTGATTTGGACAATTTCGGGAAATCGGCTTTGAAACGATCCATCAGTCCGTTGTTATATCCGTTTACAATTTCCATCAGTTCCGAAATCGTTTCATCGGAACTGAAATTACTGATGGATTCCTTGACCTCTACGAATATACGTTTCTGTTCCTGTCCGGTTTCCTTTGACTCAAAGTAAGAAGATGCGAGTCCGTCAAGAAGATGAAAACGGGACTGGAACAATTTTTGGATTATTTCTTTCGCCTCGTTCTGTTTTTGTCCGTTTTCAAAAAGGTTTTGCTGCAAGGTCTGGATTTTAAGCAAATCATTCTCATGCTCAATCCTCAATTTCCTCACCCACATCTGATATATGATTATCAGCAACAGTATGACACCGAGCGCAATCCAGATGAACCGTTCCTTTTGCGTTCTCTCTTGCAGAACATCCACCTCAAGCTGATGTTTCTTGTCTGCGAACAATAAGTCTTGTGTTAGAAGTTCATACTGGTATCGTTCAAGCATAGCGGAATAGTCCTTATATAGATTCAATGCTTGCTCATACTTCCCCTGTTTTTCAAGAATGCCCAGTTTCACCGTCGCATATTTCAAAGAATCTGGGGTATTGGGTGCCGGATTGATCAATGTAATAAATTCCAAAGCCTTGTCTAACTCTCCGATTTTTGAATAGCCACGGGCGAAATCCATCGTTTCATCGTGTCCTAACTCAAAGTCCTTGTAATTATCTAAAAATGTTTTTATTTCATCGGGAGAGCAAAAATCTATCGTGTATCCCAGCATGGCCGGAAACAAGGCCGCTTCGCCATCAGGAAATTCTCTTATCAAAGGGACACAGACCGACATGACACTGTCTGCCGCCGCTTTGTCATCCATGATGACATATCCGTTCAACGCTTTGGCGTAGCTGTCAATTTCAAGAACATGCCTGCCCATTTTTCCATATAATTTTGCGGCTTCAAGATTATTAGCCACAAAATCGGATATCTTATACTGTCTTAAATACAATGTTCCCTGAGCCACAAGGAGGTGAGCGAGCGCCAGGGTGTCGGTGACACCGGTTATTTCCCGTGCATTTATGAAAGAAAGCATGGCGTTTTCTTCATCGCCCTTGTTCTGATAGATACGACCCTGATAGTAGAATGTCTTTAGCTTTTCATCGGGAGTGCCTTTATCAGTGTAATAATCAATCGCGGGCTGGAGAATATCAAAGGTGGTTGTGTCGATATAATTCTTGTCAAGGGCCTGCGACATCAGCAACGCATATCGGGCTTTCCCCTTGTCCGAACTGAGGGATGAACGGTCTATGCCTTGCAGAATAGCCAACGCCGAATCGGGATGCTGATTCATCAGTGCCTCCGCACTCGTCAACCGTTTCTCAGCCTCCGGATTGTCAGTGCATGAAAATACAGCGCCTGTAATAAAAGCTATTACAAGCACCCATAAAAGACTATATGTCGATACAAAGTTTCGTTTAGCCATATTAAAAGTAGGCAGACAAACAGCCTATGCTAATGCAAAGTTAGCTAAAATTCCTGACATTGGGGGTATTATGCCGTGTCCATTGCTCAATTATCTCACGAATGTCGCATAAAAACGGCCTCTGACAACGATGAAAAGTAAAGAATCCAGAAACGGCAATCTTATCCCTCTCCGACGCCGCCGACATCAAGAGCGTGATGCAGAGCTACGGTAAGACCACCGAGCAGCAGAAAGCGGCCGGCGCATGGCTATGTGACTATGCGGAACACCGATAGCCCTTTGATGAAATAAAACATCGCCATGCACTCAATGAGGTTGGCGATGTCGGGATCGTGATCCATCTTGGATTCATCGGGATAAAAGATGTCGGCATCCGGATTCTCGGACAGAAATCCTGTTATTTCCGTGTTGGCATCCTGAAATATCTTATTGAACGTATTTGTAATCTCCCCTTCATCAGTAGTTTTTGCAATCTCGTATGAAGCCAGAACTTGCCCTGATAGAGAGTAAGCGCCTGTTCCACGTAAGCTCAGAGGTTCTTTCTTGTTTTCCTTCGCGTCCCATATATCCCACCATAAATCATCGGCATATAAGGGTTTGACGATTAGTCGAGCCTCTACGTCAAGAAAAAACAGACAGAAAAAATAGCCGCCCTCTACCTTGAAGTTGATATATGAACTTTGACGGAAACCGTATTTTCGGCTCACGCTCCGCCTCGCATCGGCCATTATTTTTCTATATTTCTTGTCGGTCATTACTTTGCTATTCAAAACCTGTGGTTAAAGCTTTAACTGTGTAATTCCAACTCCAGATGTATAGTGCCCACATCAGTCCAATACCAATGAGAAGGCATATAAGCAAAGCGATTCCGACATCTTTATGCCTGTTTTTAAAAGCATAAACCACATTTGCTGACTGCGCAATTATCAGCAACAGATTCGCCGCCCAAAAGCATCTGTGAACGTCTGCCGTACCTCCAACAAACAGCACAGCAAATGATGCCGCGAATATAACCGCAAATAATATGACAATCACCCATTTTGCTTTGTATATCAGTTTCATCGCTTGCCTCCTTACTTTCGATTCCTTACTGAGTGCTTCGGAGCTGGCCTGACAGCGTCATTCGGCATCATATTTTCAAGCATATATCTGAATATGCAATTGTTGTTCTGTTCTAATAAATTATCTATCGTTAATTTGTCGTGAGGGAGTGTAAAGTTTAAGTAAACCGACTTCCCTGAGTTTTTGAAATCATAACTCTCGTTATCACTATCTTTAACGTTAATGACAACATTTACATAGGCCACTGATGCCTGTTCCTGCCATTTTACAAGATCCTTGCAAAAGTCAATGAATATGGAATCCGCCGTGCTATACCCGTAAATCGGTGTCAGATATTCACTTAATGTGTCTTCTATGTAATCCGCAGGACACGACATGAAGACATTAAACTGAAAAGCATCTGTCAGGGGACTGCTTGCGCTGTATTCGATTGTAGGTAGATTGTTGGCTGTGTTGGCGAATTCTTTATCAAAATAAAATGGAGGCAACGCCGGTGCATTTTGAAATGACAACCGAAGTTTGTCGATTGAGCACCACCAATCATCAATAAAATTCTGCAACTCTCCTGTTTGTATTGCATCTTTTAACGCCTCTACAATATTGACAAGCACACCGCAATT
>CABUVO010000059.1 GCA_902495075.1 uncultured Porphyromonadaceae bacterium | reverse complement strand
GAAATGAAATTCCGTAACGGATGTGATTCGTAGTGCAAAAATAATAAATTCGAAGCAAATCACAACGGAGATAAACTATAAAGAAGATACACCTTCGATGTGATTCGTAGTGCAAAAATAATAAATTCGAAGCAAATCACAACAGCTAATAGAGCTTATGCGATACGCAAAGAGATGTGATTCGTAGTGCAAAAATAATAAATTCGAAGCAAATCACAACACTTTCAATCCAAGAAAGTGCATCAAGATAGATGTGATTCGTAGTGCAAAAATAATAAATTCGAAGCAAATCACAACAAAATTTTTCTATTTGCGCGTATCTTATATGATGTGATTCGTAGTGCAAAAATAATAAATTCGAAGCAAATCACAACCACTGACCCGCACAGCGAGACTCAGCAGACGATGTGATTCGTAGTGCAAAAATAATAAATTCGAAGCAAATCACAACGCAATTTCATTTTATCCTGGGTATGAATCGCTCTTTTTCCTCCTGAATAATTTGCTTATAAAATTCATGACTGTTTCCGTTTTTTGATTTTATTTACTATCCACCATATAAGACCGTAAACACTTAACACTATCGCCGCATTTACGATTAAGGCAGTCATAAAGCCGGGGCATGCGCAAATAACAATGAAAATAATAAGGATCGCCCAAAGAATTAATCCGATCATGGTCGTACAGTTTTAATCGTTAATACATTCGGGGACTATCCCTAAAGTGGAGAGAAACGCCGTTACGCTTTCGCGGGCTATATTCTGGGCTTCGGGCTCTGTATCTGCCAACACGCCGCCGTTGGGCATTGATACATCGTATTTGCCAAACTCTGCTCGGTATGTCACGGTTGCCAATATAGTGGCATTTGTGGTGTAGGTGGTCGTGTTGCCTTCTGTCTTGATGCGTACTTTGTAGATTGCCATGTTTTCTTGTTTTAAGGGTTAGACTTGTTTTGCGTAGATTGAGACAATGTGATTCGTAGCGCAAAAATAACAAATTCGGAGCAAATAACAACAACTTGTAGAATGTATTAACAGACCGACCGGAGGATATGTTGGCGGCTTAATTGTCGTAGCCGCCAATTCTCCGATGGAAGCACACGGTGCGATGTGTGCCGAAAATGAAAGCCTTGCATATTGGTATGAGGCAAACGGATGGCAGGAATTGACAGGGGTGACCTCGGACACAGATACACCTCGCATCCTTGCACATGGCGAGCATGAGGGATAATCGGGAATAATTGTTAAATTAGCAAATATGGAAGACGAAAAGACACTATTCCTCACGGAGCTGAAAGAATTATTGGCGAAATATGACGCTGAGATTTACGCTGGTGACGAAACATGCGTTTATATTGATGCGTGCGGAGAATCGTTTAGATATAGCACAGACGAACTGACCGCCATTTCATCGGAGAATGTGTTTGATTATGACAAAGATTAGCGATATTTAACGCCGGATATTTTGTTATATTGGCAGAAGATGTTATCTTTGCGACATAAAGATGTAAAGCATAGAAGCGCGATGTCGAAACGGCGCACGTTCGTAAGAGCGGGGGAATAGGTTTGAATCCTATCATTGCTTTGCATCCTTTATTTTTATATATCCTCCAACGTTATCGCTCAATCTACCTATTATCCTTGTGGCAGATATATAATTGAGTGTTGACACTTTCTCTTTGTTTACCTTCATTTTATAATTAGGTCTGACAATAAACTTAGCCTTTGATGTAGCAAATATGAAATCACCCATGCCTGGGTCATAATAGATTGCATAATCATTTCTATTCTTGACAAAATCCACTAATTCGTTTACCGTGACAGCAATGCCTTTTGACACCTTGCTCTCCCTTAAGGAGTGTTCGATTCCTTTTGTTGTTATGTAGATGTCATTAGAATCTAAATCAACCTTATTTTTGTTAGCATATTCAATAATGGCAGATGGAACACGACCAATATTCAAAGGCGGCATTTGAGCTTTCCTTGATGAATGATAGCCATTTTTGATTATTATATTTGCAACTTCTCCAACCCTTGTGGCAGACGTTTCAAGAGTATTATCCTGATTGGCATTAATTGTTCCCGCTTTACCGCTTCCTCCCTTTAATATATTTTCAACAACTCTCTTATTGTCCGCAATAAAATAAGGCAACTTCCCCCTCTCTGCGGCTTTGTCTATGCGCTCTTCATTGTCCTTGATCCAATCCTTGAACCCCTGCGGCACATCCTCGACCTCGTTGACGCTCTTTGCGTCTTCGTCATCGTCAAAGAACTCGTCCTCCGTCTTGAGAATGGGGATGGTGTAGCACATGCACTGCGGATGCCACCCCATGAACTTGAAATCCTTGCGATACTTGCCTTTAAGGCAGTCGCAGATGTCCTCAACATGCTTGCCGTTATGGGTTATCTTGACCTCATACCCCACGACGAAATCAAACGACTTCCACCGCTCCTGCTCTGCCTTCCGGTAAGCCATATTTATCTCCGTCCGCGCCAACCGCTGGGCGTTGCGTGCCGATGAACGGTAGACACCGCGTCCGGGATGGTAAGCTTTCGGATCGGCATCAATGAAATGAACCTTGCCGTCAGCGTCCGTGAACTTCTGCTTCCACTTGCGCTGCCAATTCCCTTCTTCATCCTTGTAGCGAAACCGCCGGAACATCTTGTCCGGATCGTTGAGATATAGAAAATTTTAAGAATACATTTCCCGAATTAGTCAGAGAGAAGAAGGTCATATATTCCGGCGAAAACATGCCCGTAATAAATGGTGTATCAATTCTGAATTATCGTCATTGCAATTAACGCAATATACATATCAGTGAGAGTATAAGAAGTTATCTATTGACAATCAATTGATTCCCAACTCATGCCGGACGTATTCTTTCATGCGATCCAATTCAAAGGCAAACCACTCCTTTTTCAGATCGTGATCATATACTGCCATTTTAAAAGAGCGGAAAGGATGTTTGCCGGATAAGGCTCTGACAGCCCGGGGTAAAAATCGCGCATTATCCCGATGAACTTCTACAAAATCTTCCCTCCATCGAAATGTCACAGATGAGAATGGAGCCTCAATATTATCGGACAACATAATCGCGTCTCTGATTTCTCTTACCAAATCGATCATATCGTCATGGGAGTCTTTTGCAACTTTCTCAAACTCATCATCTTCAAGATCAATGTATTCCCCATATTCATGTATCCAATCTATAAACACAGCAGAGTATCGCAGTTTGTCGAGATCATAGTACACACGACTCCCCGTAAGCAACTCTTCTGCCATCCCTTTCACAAAATCCTCTATATTATCAAACTCCTCCATATCAAAATTATACTTCTCAAAAGGTTTCAATATATTTTCTACACACAACCCTTCTGCTTCACTCAAAATTAATTATTTTTCAACTATACAATTTAATATTCTTATGGTATCTTCCTTTCAATCATCCACTTCTTTGATTTTCAATAATTCACCAAGAGTAGTGTAAGAAAAGGTATGCCAAATGTTCAAATGAATAGGCTTATAATCAGGATATAACTCTTTTACGAATTCTATTTCGAAGATCAAACGAAAATCCTCTGTTCCACAACTTGGATGCACTTCATGCTTTGATCCGACTCTCACAATCCTGATCACATACAAATCCTTCACTCCTTTTCCCTTGATATACGGCATAAAATAATATAAGCTATCCAATTCAATTCCTTCCGGAAAATGTTTGCCGGCATAGTATATTTTCGCCTCTTGGCGCATATATGGATCAACATTGTCTGGTTTTACAAAGCCGATAAGCACTCTTTTAGAACAAGCCAATTCTGTTAAATTATCTACATTATCATTGTTGACAATAATATTCTGCAAATATTTCTCTTTAACTTCACTTATATCCAGGCGTCTTAATATCGACTTAATTCCAACAACGGAAATATTGTTATTCCCATTGCTTATATCAAATTCTTCAGCAAATGTGCGTTTCATTTGCTGTGCCAAATTCCAGGCTAAACGAGGAGGGACAGCATTACCAACCATCTTGTAGCCGTTTTCCACACGATCATATATAAAACAGAAATTATCCGGAAACGTTTGAATCCTGGCACATTCTCTCACACTCAGCCGCCGATACAGATGTTCATATCCTCTCACAAACTGGTACAAGTTTGAATTTACATGAGTCATTTTCGGTGCCTGCGGATGGATTGGAGCATTACGAGCCTGCGCTTGTATGGTAAAAGACGTTTCATTCCAACCGCGAACTCGATTACGGGACATGTATTTAATATCGAAAGGTCCTACATAAACATCGTGATTCCTTCGAAACTTATTACCTATTGTTATCTTGGTGTTATCAAATAAACTTGGCGCCTCTACTATGTCTCCAATAGCTTGTCGCAGAGTGATGGGTACAGTTGTAGTTGCATCTGGAAACACATATTTCTTATTCAAATCATTACGGATTCCGATAAAAAACACACGAAACCTATCCTGTGGAATACGATAATCAGAAGCATTCAACAACTCATGAAATATCCTATATCCGTCATCTCTAAGAGAATTCAAAAATAATTTCAATGACTCACTGTGTTTTTCATGTAGAATACCTTGCACATTTTCAATTAGAAAAAATTTGGGTTTCTTTTCCCTTACAATGCGAATAAAATCAAGGAATAGTTGACCCCTCGGATCTTTTATTCCCAATTGCTTACCCCCTTCACTCCATGCCTGACACGGCGGTCCTCCTATTATGCCATCACAATCAGGGATATCCCCTCCTTTTAGAGTTCGAATATCCCGTGTGTCAAGAATAGTCTTAGGATGATTGAGCCGATACGTTTCGTGTATTGTTTCATCATACTCATTAGCCCAGATTACATCAAAACCAGCCTGCTCAAATCCTAAATCCAAGCCTCCGCATCCTGCAAAAAGTGAGACTATTTTCATAGATTATTTAGATCTATTCCATGACGTTCCAACGCATCAATAATACTTCTTGCCACATGATATGCAAGATTGACGGGTACTGCATTTCCAATCATCTTATAACCCATGTTTATATCTTCATAAAGAAAAACGAAATCATCGGGAAAACTTTGAACACGTGCCACTTCACGCACCGTCATACGACGATATAAATGCTCTGAACCAGGAACAAACCGCTGAAGATTTTTTTCTATCTTCTCCATCTTTGGCGCTTGAGGATGCAATTGGCATTGTCTCCCACTCGCCTGAACAGTAAATCCCGGTTCATCCCACGATCTCACCCGATTACGAGACATAAATATCGGCGAGTAAGCACCTACAAAATACTCATTATTCGGAATTAAGCAAGAATCGCCATTAGTATGATTCTTTTCGCGAGCCGGGATGGCTGTTTCTTGTAAATCCCATATTGCCTCACGTAGTGTAGGTTTATGTCTCAATGGTAGCGGATAGGTATAATCATGGATACCTAAATCTTTTCTGAATCCAATATAAAATACCCGGTCGCGATCCTCAGGAACATCAAAATCATTAGCATTAAGCATCTTGAGATTCACATCATAACCGGCTTCGTCGAAGAGTTCCATGAATCCTCTAACTGCCATCGCATGACGTTTGGCAAGCATTCCCGAGACATTTTCTGCTACAAAAAATAACGGTTTTTTATCCCGGAGTATTCGGATATATTCGTAAAACAACTGTCCGCGAGCGTCCTCAATACCCTTTAATGTCCCAGCCTCACTCCATGACTGACATGGTGGGCCTCCGATAATCCCTACTATATTATCTGGAAACCTATCAGATGATATATTGCGTATATCACCTTCAATCAGGTTTACGTCCGGGAAATTAGCCCTGAACGTCGGGCAGATTTTCTTATCATATTCATTTGCCGCTACTGTGTGAAAGCCTGCATTATGAAAACCAAGATCAAGCCCTCCTGCTCCTGAAAAAAGACTTATTAACCGCATTTCTTACCATTTACATTTAATCGTCAAGCTGATATCTGTAGGCATCCCTACGATTCGAATATCAAACTTCAACGATGTGTTGACCTTTCCTTCTGCATTATGAATACGGAAAGAAAACTGCCATCCGTTGTCAAAACAAATCAATACAGTAGTTTTGCTTGATTTTTTAAATCCAATGTACAGCAGCTCCTTGGGTAATTCAATCCGAGGCACACTTATCTCAGGCTCTTTAACTCTGCTTGCCTTATTCAATGTGCCATACATATTGAATGACTGGATAGCGGTGATTCGCTGACTGTCAAGGCTGACCACTTTATAGAAATCGTACTTACTCAACAGATACTCCACAAGTTTCCGAGGCACACTTTTATCCTTCTGAATAGCCATCTTTATTTCCTTCATAAAAGCATTCAGGAGCGGAACATACACTTGATCTGCCTTTGAACGCAAATTTCGGAAATATGTGCCCTTCTCTTTCTCTTCTGACAGAAAAGAAAAGACCGGATCCACATCATTCCAATATTGCGGAGAACATTTTACTCCAT
Organism: uncultured Porphyromonadaceae bacterium; assembly: GCA_902495075.1. Classification (GTDB taxonomy): domain Bacteria; phylum Bacteroidota; class Bacteroidia; order Bacteroidales; family Muribaculaceae; genus Lepagella. The sequence continues at coordinate 4,757 of CABUVO010000059.1, read as the reverse complement.
ACCACTTTTCTCCAAAGTCTATATCTTTAGACAGACGACTATGTTTAACGGCAAGGTGATTGTGTTTTATGCTAAGACCTATCTCCCATACAATGTCTGATCGCTCTATAATAATGTCGCGTACATCAGCATCCTCGCCGTGTTTATCCGACTGAATATAAATCTTTAAGACATCATCGGTTTGCTCCACAATATTGGGTTCCATAGCAAACAAGACCCCGATAGTAGATTTTGCACTCATCTCATATATTTTCTGACTGTTGGGATCCAGAGATGTCCAGGCAGATTTTGCAGCCATATAACTGCTGTTTCTTACAATCTCTACGGGTCTTATTGCTGCTATTGCAGAATAAAGAGATTGCAAGCATATAAATTCATATGCTCTGCCTTGGTTGTTACTGTTTGCGCTCATTGAAATTCTATTAGAAGCTGTTAAATTAATCCTTGACCTGTTGTCGATGGTTCATGTCAGTCGCCGCCGACCGACTTCTGGAGATCGCGGGCGGAGTTGAGGAATTCGCTGACGGTCATCTCTTTGAAGAAGAGGAGTCCATGCGTGGTGCGGATTCGCGGGCTGGCGTTCTGATAGAAGAACGGTTTGCCGAGCACGTGCTGAACCTGCGACAGCTGATCAACCCATATACGTTTGGCAAGGTCACTGAACTTGCCATCAAGCATATAGCTCGGGAACGAAGCATCGACCTGACTGGCATAGCAGTTGCTGAAGGCATTGTCAAAAACTCCCATGGCATTGAGCGACACCGGAACAATATGCGTGGCTTCCGAAGGCAGGAAACGGAACCAGACATTACGATAGCCCCATATCTTCAATTCACTCAGATCTTCCTCCTCACTCCATTCGCGCACTGCCTCGGCGATGGTCTGCAGAACCTTATAATGCGTGTCGGGACCACTCCCTTCCGGGTCGAAAGCAAGGCTGATGACTGTAGGATGTATCTTGCGCAGCTGCTCAAGCACCGGCAGCACATCGCGGTCGCGCGTAGGCTGCTGTGTGAAGATGTCGCCTGTATAGAATCCTAAACGAAGATGATGGATGTTGCTACTCTCGATTCCGAAGAATCCCCATACCCTCTCTTCCTCAAACTCCCGGATCATCCCTTTCAGCAGACGTATTTCCGCCGACATCTTCTCTCCCGCGTAGCTATTGCGCGTTTCGTCTATGACTTCACGTATCTTCGTCTTCAACGCCTCTATGCTGTCAACACCCCATATCTCGATGAAGTCGCGCACCAGACGGTGGGCAAAACCGCGCTTCCGCTCTTCCGTGTTGCCGGAGGCTACATGGATAAGACAGTGGTAGGTGTCTTTGTCTCGCTTTTCCTTATAACCCTTTTCAAAGAAGTCAGGGTATGATAGCATCTGTATACGACCCTCCTCGATAAAGCGCAGCGTATCGGTCAGGGCATTGACAAGGAATGTGTTAGTAACGGCATTGAAACCGGATGTCATCACTGCAAAGTGTGACTTGTTGGTCTCGTTGCGTGAGATACGGTGGATATGCGGCAGGAAACCGAGCATTATGTCATCGTGATGCGGACCGGTATGGAAAAACATCTGGTTGCTCCACGATGACGTACCCAGTGCTATCTTGTGCTCAAGCGAGTCTATGACAGACTGCACCGTGTTCTCGTTTAAATCCGGTATCATGCTGCAATACTCATCGCTGCGCAATTCGTCGGCAGTAACTTTGTCTCCGTATTTTCCGACTCTGTTACAATAATCGAGTACCGCCCGGTCGGTCTTCTCCTGCGTCCATGGCGTACCGGTATAATATTCATACACAGATTCATGAAGCATCGATGCCGCCCCTCGGGTGAGGTAGAAGCGTGCATTGGGCAGCTTCGAAAGAACTGAGGCGGGATAGAGATTAGATGGCTTTTTCTCTAAAGCATCGGCTACGACTCCCGCCTTCGCCTCTCCTGCTGCAAAGATTATCGCCACACAATCCTTGTTGTAGGTTATAGTGTCAAGACCTATCGTAATGACCGGCTTTGTACGCGACACTTCTATGCCACCCAAGTCGCCGGCAGCCGCTGCCTGCGTCTCGAAATTGGTGTGAGTAAGTCGCGTTGTTGAATGAGGATCGCTTCCGCGTGTGTTGAACGCAATATGACCATCCGGTCCGATGCCTCCCAGAAAGAAACCGATACCGCCCATGTCGCGGACGCGTTGCTCATATTCAGCACACCAGTCGTCGATCATGAATATCGACCGCTGCTGCACCTCCCCCATCCGGTTTTTAGGCTCTCTGTATCGGAGTCCGAGATCCACCGTGCCATCAGGGAATACTTCTGCAAACATACGACCGCCAGCAAGCGGAATCTCGTTGCTGTTTATAAACTGTCCTCTTGCAGGATCCAGTCCGAAATCACGGATATAATATTTCTGCACGTAGTTATAAAAACTATTGTGCTGCCTCGGATCGATTGGATAGAACTCGTCGATCTGCACAAAACGTAGTCCCCTGAGTTCCGGTTTTTTGTCAATCAACAGACCGCTCTCCTCCCGCATCCGACATCCGGCTTCGCTATCCCAGCCATTAAGCGTGCGTCTCACCCATTCAATGAAATACTCCGGGGTCTTACCAGTGGGCAGACTAATCACGCCCTCAGGATTGTCATTGACCCATTCAAGGAATCTCATAGCAGCCAATTTGCCTAATTTCGGGAAATTGTCAACCGTGATATACGGCACATTGGTGTGAAATCGATGCACAGTGCCGTTGTTGTAAAATTTTTCTACGTTGCTAAAAATCGTATCCATACGTTGAGAAGTTATAAAAACACATATCAGGCGAGGCCACACAAGCACCGTCATTTTTCATGGAATTAGAATACACAATATGCGTCAGTCATACTGGATATCCTCCGCAAATATAACTATAATTTTCCGAACTCACCACAATTTTATCAGAATGGCGCAGGAGATTCGAAGATATAGTGGGTCCCATCCACTGGGAATGTAAATTCTATCTTCTCAGCATGGAGTAAAAGACGCATCGAGTCTCGTCCCACACGACTACCATAGAGACGATCGCCAACGATAGGCATTCCAAGACCCTTTTCCGAAGCCGCATGCACTCGCAACTGATGAGTGCGCCCGGTGTACGGACTAAACTTCACCCGACTGCGACCTTCTGCGATGCCGGTGAATTCATAATCTGTCACAGCGTTCTTCCCTCCTTCGAAGTCAACACGCTGCCGCGGACGGTCAAGCCAATCGGGAGAAAGAGGCAGTTCGATACATCCCTGCCGGGAAATACCTCGTGATTCATAGTCTCCTTCAAGTTCCGCGACATAAGTCTTTTTCACTCGTCGCGTGGCAAAAAGAGACTGCATGACCTTGAAAGATTGCTGTCCGAAAGTTGCGATAATCAGTCCGGATGTATCTTGATCAAGACGATGAGCCACTTTAACATATCGGTCATCCCCATATTTATCCATCAGCCATTGTTGCACGGAAACATCAGAGCCTTTGCCCGGCACAGACAGCATCCCCGATGGCTTGTTGACAACACAAAAACACTTATTCTCATAAATGATTTCCGGATTCGGAACTGCGCTCAGTTGGCTGTCTCCATTGAGTGGAGGATCCACCGGTAGCCCCTGCAACATCCAGCCAAGCACAGGCAGGCATTTACCTCTGCACGCAGGATAATGATCGCCATGCCTTCTCACCTCCCCCGCCTTCGGCTTGCCATACCAATATTCTGCCATTGACACAGGTTGCAAGCCTCGCAAATATGCTGCCTGCAATAGCTTAGGAGCGCAACACTCCCCGGAACCGGAAGGTGGGATACCGACAGAAGTATCAGCGAAAATCTCACTCAGGCTTCTGCTTTCACCACGGGCATTAAGTAATCTGAAATTTGTGAAGAGCCATGTCTGGAGGGCTTCTGAATCCGAACGTCTCTTTTCTTTCAGAGCATCGAGACGCGCACGAGCATCCTTCAGTTTGACGGCATAAGGTTCGAGTATTGTTGCCAATCTCTTTTTTAGCCGATGAAGTTCAGCTTTTTCAAATTGACTCTGACGTATCATGGCTGCCAATTCTTCTGCATTGCAAACGCCAGATTCCCGTTTGGCATCTCTTCTCATTTTCGACAAGCGACACCTCTCTTTATAATCTGCAACTTCTGCATTCAGTTTCTCCTTGATTCGCTCATAGCCTTCCTTTATATTCGCTAAATCGTCTTCTTCAAACTTAGCAATTTCAATGTTTTGACGCGAAATATCAGCTTCCTTTGTCTTGAAATAGCCATCAGGCTTAAGATAATCGAACACTGGCTCCACAAAACCGGGATGATAAAACCCTCCATCTCCCAATTGTCCAGAAAAGGCATATAGCGTATGCCGTCCACCGCAAGAATCCGCAGCAATCAGCACTCCCAGCATTTTCCCCTCCTCAAGTTCTCGACAGAAGTTAACGTCATCAGGATTCTTACTCTTCTTCATTGCCTCCACCCTGACAACCAGATCCTTGAATGCCTCATCACATGCCTCCTCCGGCGTATACTCAAACGGATTGTTCATATTCAATATCGCTTCTCAATTGAAATTTTATGGTAAAATTAATAAAGATTGCCATAAAGCTTACAATCTTTTAAATTTTTAGAACCTGAAGTCATCTTGACTTATATTAAACATACAAAATACAATAAGGAGTGTTAAGTGTAATGAGAAAAAACACACCTAAACACTCCTTGAATTGATAGAACTCATAGATAAAGACACTAT
>CABUVO010000058.1 GCA_902495075.1 uncultured Porphyromonadaceae bacterium | reverse complement strand
TTTAGGCTTTAGGTTTTAGGCTTTAGGTTTTAGGCTTTAGGTTTTAGGCTTTAGGTTTTAGGCTTTAGGTTTTAGGTTTCGGCGAAGCTTCTGAAGCCTAAAGCCTAATGCCTAAAGCCTCTGTTTATTCTGTATTCTCTGGATTACGTATAGGTTATAATAGGAGAGCACGAGGGTTGTCAATGGTAAGGCGATAATTAGTCCCATAAATCCAAGCAGACTGCCCCATATGGAGAGGGAGAGGAGGATTATCGCAGGATTGAGTCCCATTGCTTTGCCCATTATTTTGGGCGTGAGGATAAGATCCTGGATACACTGCACAATAACGTATACCGCCATGGATTCCCAGAATATCAGCCAGAAGTCGCCCCCCGTGCTGACAGTCCATACAAGACAGAGTAATGCAGTGATGGGGAGTGAAATAAGCTGGAGGTAGGGTACCATATTGAGCATTCCAATGAATAGACCCAATACAACCCCCATCGGTAATCCGATAATCACAAAGCCTATCGAGAAGAGAATTCCAACAATGAATGCTATCAGGAATTGACCACGGAAATATCTGTTCATGGCGTTTTTAATGTCATCAAATATGCGGAATACGCGGCGGCGATGGCTATGTGGAACCAACTGACGGAAACTTAATGTCAGTTTCTCATAGTCAAGCATGATGAAAATGACGTAAAGAATAACCACCAGCCAACTTATCACACCAAAAAGGAATGCCAGACTGGAACTCAAGAAGCTCCAAGACGATGAAATGCTTGTTTTGATAAGTTTTTCCCATTGCTCTTGCGAAAGGAGTTTCGACAACTGATTGAAATCAATATTGTCGCGAATGAACTGATGAATACTCTCAGAAATGAAAGGAATGTCTATTTGCTTGGTAGCATAAGTCTTGACCATTTCTGTCATGTGTGCGCATTCTGAAATGAGATAAGGAAAGAATATGGCGCAGAATCCACCTATCACAATGCATGTTTCGATCAGGGTTGTCATCACTGGCACGAAACGATTGTTTGTGTGCATCCATTTCTGGTTCCATTTCACTATAGGTTCGAGCATGTAGGCAATTAGACATGCCACAAGGAAAGGAAGCAGCACTCCTTTCAGAATGGTAAGAAGGTACAGAGTTGCCAACAGTGCGCATACTGAAAAAAGTATCCGCACCACTCTGTCGAATGTATATGGCTGGCGTTCGTAGTTATTCATATGCCAAAATTAGTAAAAAGATTTGTAAGTGGAAGCAAGAAGAATTAATTTTGTAATATGAAAATGAGAATGCGCTTACTACTTCTTATGCTTCTCCTTGTCGGAGGATTGGTTGGTCGTGCGGATGTTGCTGAAGATTTCAGTCTCAGCAAGGGGATTAATCCGGATGAAACATCATTGCTCGTGATAGATCTGGCATCAGGTGAGACCCTTGCGGAGATGAATGCTGATAAACCGCTGATACCGGCATCAATCATGAAGTGTGTTACAACCGCTACCCTTCTTTCCCGACTTGATGAGGATGCGAGTTTCCATACAGAGGTATATTTGACAGGACCTGTACGAGATGGAGAGCTCGAAGGTAATGTCATTGTAGTGGGAAGTGGAGATCCGTCATTAAATTCCCGGCATGTAGAAGGAGGGAAAGATATTTGCCGGGAGATTGTCTCGGCTCTTGCGGATCGAGGTGTGGTCAGCATAAAAGGTCGGATTGTTGTGGATGAAGGTATATGGGATGGTCCGGCGATTCCGCCATCGTGGATGTCGGGAGATCTTCCGCATGCTTACGGCACTGGCTCTCACGGACTCAACTTTGAGGATAACGCTTCAGGCAGCCGTTCGGTTTCCAATCCGGCTGCAGTTTTTGACACAAGGTTGCGTTCCGCTCTTGCCGATAGAGGGATTGCTATCGAAGGAGAATCGATAAGGGAGAGAGAGCGGGCATTGCTCGTTGATCATGTGTCGGTGCCTCTTGATGAGATAATGCGTTCATGCATGATGCGCAGTGACAACCAGTATGCCGAGGCTTTGCTGAGGTCTTATGCTGTGGCTTCCGGACATAAGGGCTCGACAGAAAAGGCGGCGTCAATGGAAAAAGATTACTGGCGAAAGCATAAAGCACCAATGTCGGGCGTTAATATAATTGACGGCTCCGGTCTTTCTCGGCAGAACAGGGTTACAGCCCGCTTCATGGCTCATATCCTTTCCGAAAGGTCAGAGAATCCGTATTATGCATCTTTTTTTCCATTGGCTGGGCAGGAAGGAACTTTACGCAATTTTCTTGTCGACACACCATTGGAAGGATATGTGGCATTGAAAACAGGGAGTATGAAAGGGATACAATGTTATGCCGGATATAAGCTTGATGATGATTATGCTCCCACGCATATCATTGTTGTGATGATGAACGATCTGGGAAACCGGACATCGGCACGCGAGGGGCTTAAGAAGGCACTCCTTGCACTTTTTAATAATTAGGAATTAGGAATTAGGAATTGGGAATTAGGAATTAGAAATTAGGAATTAGAAATTAGGAATTAGAAATTAGAATGATAATAAACCGAATTGGGAATTAGAAGAGGGAATAAAAAGTTAGGATATTGAGATCTTGTCTCAAGTAATTCCTAATTGAATTAAACATTAAACATTACACATTAAACATTTATACAAGGTGACTATAGATGAAATAAAGGATCTTAAAGACAAGATCTATGAGATAGAAGGTCTTCTGGAGCTGGCTCAGCTTCGCGAGGACAAGATTCCGGAACTTGAACCGTTGATTCTCGGAAGAATAAAATCACTTCTTGAGGAAAAAGGAAGTGTGGTAGCGGTTGCTGCCGACAGAATTGCCGACAGTCTGGCTACTGATGAGGATACGCTGCCTATGGAAGATCCTGCGGCATTGGAACTAACTGTGGTAAATTCGATTTCTGAGCTTTTTGAAGAGTCGGAGATGAAATCGGTAAGTCGACCCGTTGAAGAGCTTGAAATGCAGGAGATCTCGAAACCTGATGACTCTTTGTATTCTGAAACAGCGGATATAAAGAAGCCCAATGTTACAGAAGAAAAAAGGCATGATAACAATGAAGTTAAGAAACATAAGCTTGACAAGCCCGCTTTCTGCCTTAACGATCGATTCCGGTTCAAACGCGAACTTTTTGGCAATTCCGATGCGGAATTTTCTTCTGCCATGGATATGATCGCCGCGATGGATAACTACGATGAGGCTGAAGAGTATTTCATTGGTGAATTGGAGTGGGATGCGGAGAATCCTGAAGTTGTGGATTTTATGGAAATAATTAAAGGGTATTTTGAAGCATGAGCGGAAAGCTTTATATAGTGCCCACGCCTGTTGGCAATCTTGAGGATATTACTCTGCGGGCACTCAGAGTGCTCAAAGAAGTGGATTATATTCTTGCCGAAGATACGCGCACATCCGGGAAACTTCTGAAGCATTACGAGATAAACACGCCGATGCGCAGCCATCATAAATTCAATGAACACCAGACGTGTGACGCTATTGCAGAACAGATAGAGGCAGGTTCCGTAGTGGCACTTATTTCTGATGCCGGCACGCCGGGGATTTCGGATCCCGGATTCATGCTTTCCAGGGCTTGTCGTCGCAGAGGCGTGGAGGTGGAATGTCTGCCCGGAGCTACAGCTTTTGTGCCGGCGCTTGTATCTTCGGGACTACCGTGCGACCGTTTTGCTTTTGAAGGGTTTCTCCCGGTGAAGAAAGGGAGGCAAACACGTCTTGCCGAATTGGCGGAAGATCCCAGAACAGTGATAATTTATGAATCCCCTTTGCGTCTTGGCAGAACACTTCGCCAACTCGCTGATGCTTTTGGTGTTGATCGTCCTGCTGCTGTTTGTAGAGAGATATCCAAAATGCATGAAACCATAAACAAAGATACGCTTGGCTCTCTTGCTGAATTTTATCAATCGAACCAAGCGAAAGGAGAAATTGTTATAGTCATCGAAGGGAAATAAATTCATCTCTTCCTGAAGCGGAAACTATAAATTATAAAACTATACGAATATGAAGAAAAGTGTTTTGTTCCTCGGTGTCGGAGCTATGCTTCTGGCATCTTGCTCTGGAAATCAGAAAAAAATAGATGAGGATTCTATCCGTATCGCAGATCTGACAGCTGAATATCAGGAAGCTGCAACATTCAATGATTCTTTGATGCTCCTTATGGGTGACATCTACACCGGTCTCGATTCCATCAATATGCAGGAGGGATTGCTCTATAACATGGGTAATGGAGAGAATGCTGACCGTCGCGCAGAGATCCGTAATAACCTTGCTTCAATCAAAGCGCGTCTTGCAGCGAATAAGGCTCTGTTGACTTCAATGGAGGAAAAGATCAAAGCATCGGGTAATGAAAACAGCATAATGGCCAAGACCATCACCCAGCTTAAAGAACGTATTGCTGCCCAGGATCAGAAAATTAATCAACTTGAAACCGAACTGGCTACTGCCAAAGGTCAGATTGAGACACTGAACACTCAGGTTGCCGAAGGTCAGGAGCAAGTGAAAACCGAGACCGCAGCCAAAGAAGAGGCTCAGGCGCAGGCTGTTGCTGCGGAGAATGAGGCAAATCGTGTGTATTATGCCATTGGCACAAACAAAAATCTTAAAGAGAAGGGTCTGTTGGAAAAGAAATTCCTCGGAGCAACCAAGGTACTTAAGGGTAATTTCGATGCATCTTATTTCGTAACAGCCGACAAACGCACTCTTTCCGCTATCCCCACCAACTCAAAGAAGGTGAAGATCTGGAGCAATATGCCAGCCGACAGTTATAAGATTGTAGGTGAGAAGGATGAACCCAAGACAATTCAGATCACCAATCCCACACGTTTCTGGAGCCTTACAAATCATCTCGTTATCCAGGTTGACTGATAACCGGTTTACAGCATAAACAGCAGTGCATATGCAAAATAGAAATATAAAGAAAACGATAAACAGGTCGCGGCGTATGTGCCGCGGCCTTTTCTGCTTTATGGCAGGGGGAGCCTTGTCGGCTTCAGCAGCTTCCTTTTCTGTAGATGAGATACATCCTCCTCATTGGTGGACAGGGATGAAGGATACCTCACTTCAACTTCAAATCCACGGTAAGGACATCCGTCCTGCAGATTTCTCGGTTTCCTATCCCGGTGTCACTGTGGATTCTGTGGTGCGTCTCGATGGTTCTCCCAACTGGCAATATGTTTATCTCACGGTATCCCCGGAGACTCGCCCAGGAGTGATGAAACTCGAATGGAAAGAAGGGAAGAAAAAAGTTGTAAAGGAATATGAATTGCGAGCACGTCGTAAACAGAAAGGGGCTCAAGGATTCACAGCCGCCGATGTGCTCTATATGGTGATGCCCGACCGTTTTGCCAATGGAGACGAGAGTATAAATGACGTGAAGTCGCTGCGTCATCATGTTGCTGTTGACAGAGAGAATCCCAACACACGGCATGGGGGAGACCTTGCGGGAATTTCGAATCATGTGGATTATCTTGACACACTCGGCATAACTGCCGTCTGGCTGAATCCGGTGCTGGAGAATGATATGGAGGGTGGCAGCTATCATGGATATGCCACAACCGATTATTATCGTGTCGATCCCCGCTTTGGCAGCAATGCCCAGTATTCTGCACTTGTTGAGAAACTTCACGACAATGGTATCAAGACTGTGATGGATATGATCTTCAACCATTGTGGATCGGGACATCCCTGGTTTGAGGATCGTCCGTCGTCCGACTGGTTTAATTTTCCGGACGGATATGTTCAGACCAACTATCGCCTTTCAACCATCACGGATCCTTATGCTACCGATTATGACCGTAAGCTTACGCAGGATGGATGGTTTGTGGAAAGCATGCCGGACCTGAACCAACGCAATCCACATCTTATGAAATATCTTATCCAGAACTCCATCTGGTGGATAGAGGAGGCGCAAATCGATGGAATACGAATGGATACGTATCCCTATGCCGATGAGAAGGAGATGGCGCGTTGGATTTCCGATGTTATGAGGGAATATCCTAATTTCAACATCGTTGGTGAATGCTGGTTTGGCGAGACAGCCGGTGAGGCTTTCTGGCAGAAGGGTTCTCCACTTGCCAATACTAAGAATCCTGATACAAATCTTCCGGTTGTGATGGATTTCCCGCTGATGATAAAGAGTCGTGACATGGCTCCTTTCAAGGCTCAGACAGATCCCTGGAATGGGCTGAACGTAATCTATGATCATCTGGCGCTCGACTATGTATACCCAGATCCTATGAATGTGTTGCGTTTTCTTGACAATCACGACACGGAGCGTTTCATATTGACCGAACCTGAAACTCTCGACCAGTGGAAACAGGCATTGACACTTCTTCTTACGATTCCAGGTATACCTCAGCTTTACTATGGAACCGAGCTGCTGATGCACGGTACTCGCGAAGGTGGCGATGGCAATGTGCGTAAGGATATGCCCGGTGGTTTCCCGGGAGACAAAACCACAGTGTTCACCAAAGAGGGCCGCTCAAAACTGCAGAATGAGGCATTTAACTTTATCTCTACGTTGTGCAACTGGCGTCGCACCAGCAAAGCGATAGGGGAGGGCTCAATGAAACATTTCATGCCTACCAATGGTATCTATCTTTATGAACGTCGAGCCGGAGATGACACGGTTATCGTTATGATGAATGGTCGGGATGAAGCTAATGATGTGGATATGACAAGATATCTCGAAATCATGCCAGAGGGAAAGAAATATAAGGATATCCTGACCGGTGAGATAATTGAGCCTATTACTGCTGTGAGGAAATATCGCTTTGCTCCGCGCGAAGTGAGGGTGCTCACTCCGGTGATTTAATGGGGCTTAAATGGGGCAGGATAGGGTGAAATAGGAATAAATGGGGATAGGGGATTTGGGACTCTTTGGGTGAGAGTATAAATCAATCAAGAATATGAGAAAATTTAGGAATATAATGATCATTGCCGGGATTGGGGCGATTGCCCTCACGGCTTGCAAGCCGACTGAGAAGAATTATAGGTCGGCATATGACGTGGCTGTAAACAAACGTGAAAAGGCTGCAGAGGCGCTTGCCGCTGATGGCTTGGTAGCAGAAGATGCCCCGCGCTCACAGGTGGTTGGCGGCGATACTCTCTATTTTGTAAATGAGGTTTTAAAGGTAGATGATGGTTCGACTCCTTTGAAAGGATACAATGTGGCTGTTGGTGTTTTCAAAATGAATACCAATGCTCGCTCAGGAGCATTGGCATTGAAAGATAAAGGATATGATGCCCGCGCAGCCCGCGCGTTAGGCGACAAATGGTATATCCTCGCAGGCAGTTTCGACACGATTGATGAAACCCGCGCGTTCCTCAAACGCTTCCGCAAAGAAAATCCCCAATATCCTTACATCGGACTGAGTGGAAAGCCGGTTGTGGTTAGGCGTTAGGCATTAGGCATTAGGCGTTAGGTATTAGAGTAAAAGTAACCCGGTTCGAATCAAATTTCGAACCGGGTTGCTTTTATATTGTTGTCAAGTTCTAAAGCCTAAAGCCTAACGCCTAAAGCCTAAGACTAACGCCTTACCATCACTTTCTTTCCATTGCGGATGTAGGTGCCGGCGGGGAGGGAGTTGAGGTCTTTGCCTACGGGGATGCCCTGGAGGTTGAAGATTTCGCCGTCCGTATCGTTGTTGTCATTTGCAATTTCATCGATTGCTGATGCGGAAGGATCTACGACAAAGTATATTATAGGACAACTGCGAGCTTGCTCTAAACCCTCTTTGCCCATGTAAAACATTACAGCGGCATAGCTTTCATTGGCTTCTGCTTCCGTGAAGTCTACAGATCCTTTCACTGTCGCAGATTGACCTCTGTTTAGAACTGGTGTCGGTCCCATGGCACCGGATGTGAGAGAATAGCCGGAAAGATTTCCATTGAAAATTAGCGTATACACCTGAGATCCGAAGAACGCTCCGGTATTGGTTATAGTTGCGGAGAATGGTATTTCCGATGGATTACCCACAACGAATGCCGTGCGGTCAGTGCCGTTGATGTTTTCTTGGCGTGTCGCCGCGCCGGTAACAGAATAGTCATTTACAGAAAAGCTCATTGATCCAAGAACCACATAAACTGTAAGGGGTGCGGACCAGTCGTAGTATTCCGTGCCGCTCGCGTTTTTAGCAAATTTAAGGGTATATTCTTTCTGGGTAGTCGGTACTGTTGCTCCTTCTAAGAGCTCAAACACTGTCAAGAATTCAGTTTCTGTCTTTTCATTAGGCTTTAGGCTCAGAGTAATTCCTTCACCAAGCATCGCCTCTTTGGTTCCATCAAAAAGAACAGGATAAAAACCACCTGTCATCTCGATATTGGATGTATTGGAGACAGAGAGCTTGAAGCGACAGGCATTCTGATAATATACCTGGGTTGTAGGAGTTGCCGATATGATTGATAGTTCTGCTTCGTCAAAACTCTGCACGCTCCAGCTGTTGCCGCTCTTTGTCACGTACACGAAATTGTGTGCTCCGCTTGTGGTGCATACGGGAGTCCAGGGAGCATTTGTTTTGTTGGCATCCTGTGAGCAGACAGTCACTTTATAAGTTCCATTGGGAAGATCGGAAGGAAGGTTAACTGAACAATTTCCCTTAATACCATCATATGATACCTGATATCCGTTTACTGTGAGGGCTCCGATGCTTAGTCCGGGTAGGACAGAGATGTAGCGGGTTGTTGACGATGTTGAGCCGACAGGAGATATTTCTACTCCGATATTTATCTTTATTGACGAAATACCGGCATTGAGCCAGTGCCCGGAACCATTGTCAACCAAGAGGTTAAGTTTTGAGCCACTGACGCTGCCCGTAAGATTGCCGAACTGTGTGAGATAAGGATTAAGTTCTTCTGAAGCTGGTTGAACCCCTATTATAATGTCCTGACCGGAGTTGTAGCCGCCCCCCTCGCCTCCGCCTGTGCCAACAGAGTCCGGATTGAGTGCATCAAGAAGGAAATAACCGTCAGACATGCCTCCCCATCCCCAATTGAAATGATAATATCCGTTGCCATCATAGCCATCGCATACAAACTCATGACCCACAGATGTAGACTGTCCGCCATACATTACAGGACGGCCGGCAGCAAGTTCATTGTAGATAATTTCATCCCATTCCGAAGCACTGAAATATGATCGTTGCAGATACTGTATGTAAGGGTTATACTTGAAATTCTTGGAAAGGCTCATGGCAGCGTTAAGACTGAGCGCGCCTGAACCGGTGAGCGTATAATTCATTTTAGAGGCATATCCGGCAGCCTGCATAAGCGTGGCAACGGCGGTTGCCTGTTGATTGGTGTAATCATATCCTGAATATGCATCAAGCATATTATCCCAATCGAATGGCTTCTGGGCAAGATTTATGTATCCGTCCCCGCTTCCACCGGTTGGGATTGTCGCTGTAACACGCCCCATGCCTACTGGCGGGTAATTGTGATATTTCATCACCTGAGCCATTGCGGTTGCGACGCATCCTGTAGGGCATTTGGAGTTGCCTACGGAAGGGCACAGATTGTTATAGGGTGTTCCCTGATTCCATGTGGTCTTTACCAAAGGAGAAACAGCAGCTTTTCCTGAGCGGGTAATTTTTTTTGAGGAAATATCATTTGCGGAAGATGAACTTATTTGTGCGGCATATTCAGAAAGCCACCATTCGAGTTGTGGAGGCATCTCTTCCGAGTCAAAACTGCCAGAGTCGGCATATCCAAGCACAGGAATCGCAGCGTCATCTGCGCTGACGATAAGATAACCTTTTGATTCGGGACGATCGAAAACATAAATTGCCGGAGATCCGGCAGGTGTCTGCATTGAAAAGCTGAGAGTCATAGCTCCGGCGCTGATTGCGGACTTGCGCATGGCAGAACTGGCTTGTGCGCGTTTTAGTGCTTGTTCAGGCGTAAGAGGAGCCGCGCTCATCGCGAGTGCAGCAGCCATGATGCCTGCAAAGGTAAAAATTCTTTTCATATATTTTGGTTTAAATTCAGATCAATATACAAAAGTAACAAAAAAACTTAAATAAAGGTTATTTCATACAAAGAAAGAGCCGCCAGAAAATCTGACGGCTTTTATTTAAAAAGTTTATTAATCATGCTTTCGCTGTACTTCATCAGTGTGAGTTGTTTCCTATCTCCTCAATTATATAATCGGATAATAAATTTGTAGTTGACGAGAAATTGGCGCCTATCAGTATGATCTTATTTGATCCGGTACTGTAGGGTGTGGCGTACCCTTTTTCTTTTATCTGCGCGAGTGCGGCTTCCGCAGTAGAATCTATCTTGAATTCAAAAATATAAATATACTTTTCGGTCTCCACAGTCATATCAGCGCGTCCAGATGCCATCGTTATTTCCGTGCGCGTGTGGAATCCCATCATGCTGAAGACCACCTGCAGGATATTTTGGAAGTAAATTTCTTTATCCTTGAGTGTGCCTGGAGACACTGATGCTATTAGAGCCTGAAGTCGTTCCATGAATTCCGCAGCTTTTCCATCGAATACGTCCCTGACGAATCGTGACATATCGAAAGCTGTGCGGTTGCTGCCGTTGAAAACATAGTTATCGTAGAGTGATGACCAGAAACCGGTACGCACCTCATTGTTGGGAAAGCCGAGTATATATTCTTCGAACATCGGGTCATAATCCTTGATGGTGAGATAGCCAGACTGATAGAGAAGAGTGACAACGTTTCGGTCAGGATTTGTCATATCCAGCAGTTGTGATTCGGTGCGACGCTGTCCTTCCAGTTCGCTGAGTATGTAATGATTTCGCTTGAAGAGTTTAATGAGATAGTCAGGCGAGCCGGAACGAAACCAGTAGTTGCTGATTCTGTTGTCCTTGAATGCGTTGAGGACACTGAAAGGATTATACATACCGCAGCCTGTCTCGCTGAAATGATACCCATCATAATTGTTGCGAAACAGCTCCCAGACTTTCTCCTCCGTTATTCCTTTTGCCATTGCGAAATCTTTAACGGATGCTGCGAAATACTTTCTGAACTCCGTCTCGCTTATCCCGCATATTTCATTATAACGGTCAAGCATTGAAATGTCTCTGAGGTTGTTTAGCCCCGAGAAGACGGTCACCTGACCGAATTTGGTAACACCTGCCAGCATCGCGAAACGGATGAACTCATCGCTCTCTTTCAGTACTCCATAGAAGCCACGAAGACGCAGTCTCGCGCTTTCATGCAGCTCCTCCTCATGCATGGTCTCAAGGAGCGGTTTGT
>CABUVO010000057.1 GCA_902495075.1 uncultured Porphyromonadaceae bacterium | reverse complement strand
TTTCCGGTGATTTAAGCGATTTCAGTCAGTCACAATGCCCGCATTGCTCCTTCCTGAATTCCCATAAATCCCTCGAAAATCCTCTAAAAATATGCATTAACTAATTTCCGAGTCATACTAATTTGCTACAAAGATAATATTTTTATCTTAGTTAGCCCACTGCTTACGAACCAAAAGAAGAATTGTGACATAGATCATTGTTAATATTTGTTAAAAATGGGGGGGGGGTATTAATAAAGTTTAAAAAAATTTACATACCTTTGCCGCCGTTAAACACATATTAACACTTGACAAATGCCAACGAATTATATTAATTCAGAAGCAACACACACTGTATTTGACTGCTTTTATAGCAATATGACCCTGAAAGTCGTATAAAAAAACGACACCCTGTTTTACACCTTGAAACCTGCTGTCTTGACTTAGACTCGCTGTTTGAGAAATTCAAAGATTACCTTGATGAAGATTCGTCAGAAATTTCCTGCCACAAGCAGGTATTGATGGCGGATAGCAGCTACTATTTTTTCTAACTAAATAATAATTTGCGTATGAAAAAGCTGTTTTTCTTACTCTTGCTTGCAGCTACAGCTCTGACAATGGATGCCCAGAAAGTCCGCACCATCACCGGAACAGTAGTTTTTGCGGCTGATGAAGAGCCGCTCGCCGGAGCAACAATCCTCCCTGTAGGCGGAGGACGCGGTGCCGCCACCGACATTGACGGGAAATTCACGCTGACCGTTCCTGCGTCAGTAAAGAAGCTTAATGTCTCCTACGTGGGAATGATAACACGTCAGGTCGACATTCCTGCAGACGGAGTTATGCTTATCAAACTCACAAGTTCTACCGACATGCAACTCGATCAGGTTGTCGTCACGGCTTTCGGTATGAAAAAAGATCGTAAAGGACTCGGATATGCAGTTCAGGATCTCAAAGCTGAAGACCTCAACACAGATGGAACCACCTCTCTTGCATCAGCCATGCAGGGTAAGCTTACAGGGGTTGATATTCGTCCTTCGTCCGGAGCCCCGGGCGCATCGAATCAGATTGTGATCCGTGGAGCACGTTCTTTTGATGGCAATAACCAGCCTCTGTATGTCGTGGATGGCATGCCTATCGAATCACAGGCTGATTTCAGCACTGGATATTCCGTAACAGGAGCAAACATTGCCGACCGTTCGATCGACATAAATCCAGATGATATCGAAAGCATCAATGTGCTGAAAGGTCAGGCTGCCTCCGCACTATATGGCATCCGCGCCTCCAATGGCGTGATCGTCATCACAACAAAACGGGGCAAGATGCTTTCCAACAAACCGACTGTGACCCTTTCCACCAATCTTTCGGGTGAGATTGTTTCACGCAAATTCAAACGTCAGGATGTGTATGCACAGGGCAACTCGGTTGGAGCATACAATCCCTCGTCTTCAATGAGTTGGGGACCCAAGATTGCCGACCTTGCCAACGATCCCAAATACGGTGGCAACAGTCAGGGACATCCGGGAATGTATTACAATCCCAAATACGAGATGGCAGGACTTGACGGATGGAGCGTGCCGACAATCCACGATAATGTTGGTGATTTCTTCAACACAGGTTTCACCGAGAACACCAACTTCTCAATTTCTCAGCGCACAGAACGCGCTTCTTATTCCTTCGGTCTCAATAACTCATATCAAAAAGGTATCGTTCCTTCCACCGGTATGAACCGCTGGAGTGCACGAGGTCTTGTTGACTGGAACATCAACACTGAATGGAAAACAGGATTCTCCGCAAACTATTCCTCTTCGAAAATCACATCTGCTCCGGGTGCCAATTCAGGTATTATGAATGTGGTATACTCCGCTCCATCAGAATACGACCTCAAGGGCACTCCCTATCATGTGCCTGGCTATCCGACTCAGCAGGTGCTCTTCCGTGCCACTAACTTCAACAACCCTTACTGGTGGGCAGAAAATGATGAATACCTGCAACACACCAACCGCGTGTTCGGCAATGCCTATGTTGAATACCATCCGAATATCAACTGGGGCGACAATTACTCGCTATGGTTCCGCGAACAGGCAGGTCTTGATGTCTATACTTCGAATTATACGGATATGGCAGAGGTTGGTTCCGCTGCAAACAGCAACGGAGAAATCACCAACTATGGGGTAAGCCGCAATATTTTCAACAATCTCCTCACCGCCAACTTCAATGCGATATGGGGAGACTTTGATTTCGACGCCATGCTCGGTTGTGAAATAAACCAGGACAATGCCCGCTGGTGGAGTTACTATGGCTCAAATTTCAATTTCTATGGACTCCCGACCATAGGAAACGCCACAAACTTCACAAGTTCTGAATATACCGCACAGGAACGCACTGTAGGTTTCTTCGGACAACTCGGTTTGAGCTGGAGAAGCATGCTCTTCCTCACCGTGACAGGTCGAAACGATTATGTATCAACTATGCCGAGCGGCAACCGGTCTTTCTTCTATCCATCGGTATCTTTGGGATGGGTCTTCACCGAACTTGAACCGCTGAAAGGCAACACGGCTCTCAATTTTGGTAAACTAAGATTATCCTATGCACAGGTTGGTCAGGCAGGACAGTTCCTGCGCAATTATTACTACACACCGAGCTACGGTTCCGGTATGTATTCCTATACCCCTGTCACGTATCCTATCAAGGGTGGCACATCTTCATTCGTGCCATATTACGTGCTCTATGATCCGGACCTAAAACCGCAGAACACCGAAAACATTGAATTCGGTATTGACCTTGCATTCTTCCAGAACAGGTTACGGTTCGAATACACAGCTTCTTTCCAGAACGTGAAGGATCAGATTTTCGCCGTGCCTATGGCAGGATCCACAGGATATTCTGACAAAATCACAAATGCCGGACAGATGCGCACATGGAGCCATGAGTTCAGCATCAATGGCGCAATCCTGCAGCATGCAGATTATGACCTCAATCTCGGAGTAAACTTTACCGCCGTCGACAATAAGGTTGTATCGCTCGCTCCCGGTGTTGAATCAATCATGCTCGGCGGATTTGTTGAGCCCCAGGTACGAGCTCAGGCAGGTTGCACATACCCTAACATCTATGGTGTTGCCTTTAAACGCAATGAAAACGGTCAGCTTCTTCTCGCCGATGGTCTGCCACAGGGCACTGCCGACAGTCAGGATCTTGGCAACTGTTCTCCTGATTTCGTTATGGGCTTCAATCTGAGTGCTCGTTACAAACGTCTGTCGCTCAACACCACATGGAGCTGGAACAAAGGTGGCAAGATGTATCATGGCACAAATCTCACCCTCAACTATTTCGGTGCCACCAAAGAGTCAATTCCTTATCACGAGGGAACCATGATTGCCGAAGGTATTGACGAGGCAACGGGGCTTCCAAACACTGTTGAGGTTTCAAAGCAGGATTATTATATGAGTTATTATGATGTTACAGAAGCTGGTATCTACGACACAAGCTTCCTTAAAATCCGCGATATAACTCTCAATTATCAGCTTCCCAAACTTGGAGCTTTCCAGATCGACATATTCGGATTCGCACGCAACATACTCGTATGGAGCAAAATGCCCAATTTCGATCCGGAATCATCTCAGGGCAATACCAATATGGGTGGATATTTCGAACGCTTCTCCGTGCCGAACACAAGTTCATTCGGTGGTGGTCTCAAAATTACTTTTTAATAATTCTAAATCTTGTAAGAAATGAAAACCAGATATATTACATATGCCCTCTCCTCATTGCTCCTTCTGGGTTCTTGCACAGACTCGGTAATGGACAAAATCAACAAAGACACCCATAACCCGCCTGAGGATATGGTGCCTGCGAAATTCCAGGTTACAGATGCAATTACCTCTACGGCATACTCTACTCTTGCGGGAGCTTATGCATGGTATGTTGGAAGCTACACAGAGCAAATCTTCGGTACTGGCAACAACCAGCTGATGAAGGCAGAACTCCGCAACCGTATCGAAACAGCAGCATCAACCACATTCAATAACGAATGGAATGCCACATACAGTAACCTTCAGAATATCAAGCAGCTGATGGCGAAATGTTCGGAAGGCGGCATGAGTCCCGATTATTACGACATAAAAGCAATGGGTGAAGTGCTTTGGGTTCTGACTGCAGAAACCTTGACGACCCTCCATGGAGACATCCCTTATTCCCAGGCACTTGATAAAAGCAACTACACACCTGCAATCGACAAGCAGGAGAGCATCTACAAGGATCTTTGCAAACGCATTGACGGAGCGATCGCAGACCTTGAAAAAGCGGTGCCCGAATTTGGAGGTGAATCCAATGCCGGCTCGCAGGATATCCTATTCAACGGAGATCTCAGCCAATGGCTTGCGTTTGCCTATGCGGTGAAAGCGAAGGTACTCGTAGACGGCGCTTTCCGTTACCCCGAGAATTATGCATCTGCTGCCACTGCCGCTCAAACAGCTTTCGACAAAGGATTCGCCGGAGCTTCTCTTGCAATCTTCAATGGTGTCAGCACTGATAACAGCTGGGCAGCCTACCATTGGAGCCGCCAGTATTCAGGAGCAAACGGAACCGTTGTTGACCTCCTGAAAGCCCGCAATGACAAACGTCTCTCGTTGTATTCTTGCTATGGTTATGATGATTATGGCTATACAATTGTGCTTGATGAATCCTATCCGGCACCTTATGCTCCAGCCGGCGATGCAGAACTTGCACAAGCCACCATCACCGTAGGATTTCCCGCATGGTTTGAGAACGGCGCTGCCACAATCGACTACATCAGCGAATCCGAATTGCATTTCATTCTTGCCGAATGTCTGGCACGTGGTGGGAAAGATGCCGCCGAACATTTCAAGGCAGGTGTCAAGGCTTCATTCAGTGATATGGAGGAAGCTTCGGGAGAATCCGGATTCTTCGCAGCTGCTGATGTAGATGCATATATTGCCACACTCCCCGTCACTCTCGAGGAAATTATGGTTCAGAAATATCTATCGGAAGCTCGCGACGGTCAGCTCTACACGTACAACGATCTCCGTCGCTGCAAAGCACAGGGCGAAGAGTTCATTAAGCTGAAGAATCCTAACAACACCGCAGGCGGTCGTAACCAGTGGCCTCTACGGTTGCCATATGGAAACAGCGATGTGCTTTCAAATCCCAACGTTTCGGCTGCATTCGGATCCGGTAATGAAGCCGGCAGCTATCTCTTTACTGAGAATATATGGCTGTTTGGCGGATCCAGATAACAGAGATAAGTAGTGACAGAAGAGGTGCTCCATGAGGAACACCTCTTTTTTATTATCTAATATTATCTAATTTCTATTATCTGAATTCGGCTTCATTATCTGAATTCAAGTTTTCCCCCTGATGTGATGTCGATATGATTTATGCGTGGAGATGTGATTTTTTTGCCATTCAAATTAATTTCCCTCAATTCACACTCTTGCGAAATCGTTTCGGGAGATGCCGTTATCACAAACTCTTTCCCTTCGGCTGGATGTATCGTGATACGCTCGAAAAGGGGAGATGAAAGGTAATACCAGGGAGTGGAGGGAGCCACGGGATAGAATCCCATGGCGGAAAATACCAGCCATGCCGACATCTGCCCTGCATCGTCATTACCCGACAATCCGCCCGGCACGTTCAAATATTCCGTATCGATAATATGTCTCACATGCTTGCGTGTTTTCTCCGGTGCGTCTAAGTCATTGAAAAGATAAGCTACCTGATGACACGGCTCATTGCCATGCCAATATCGATGCTCGCTGAACATCGAATCCAGCTTTGCCTCTGCCTTCGCTTTACCGCCCAAAGCTTCGAACAAACCTTCCGTATCATGCGGAACATACCACGTATAATGACAGAATGCCCCTTCTGTGATGGCAGAATTGAAAGTGAAGGGATCTGTGCCTTTCACAAAAGAGCCGTCAGCATGTCGCCCGTTGGCATATCCGAGTTCAGGGTCTATGACATTCCGCCAGTTTTGCGAACGCTTAAGCAGCGCCTTTTCATCCTCTTTCTCCCCCAATATTGATGCGATACGAGAAAGAGCGAAATCATCGAAAGCATATTCAAGGGTGCGAGAAGTCTGCTCCCGCTGATGAAAAGCCTCTTTAACTCCATCCTCAACCGGAATATATCCGTAATGCAGATAACTCTTCAATCCTCGCCTCCCTTTTCCGTTGGTATATTCTTTCCACGTAGCCGGTGATTCAAACGCATTTTGGCGAAGCAGCTCGTATCCTTTACGGAGGTCAAAATTATCTACACCTTTCACAGCCGCGTCAGCCAATGCCACGGAGCAGTGGTCGCCGATCATGGCTGCCGTGTAACTTCCCCAGCATGGGAAGATCGGCATCCAGCCGCCTTGCTCTCCTTTCAGCACCAGGCTCTGCATCATATCTCCGCTGAGTTTCGGATCAATAAGGGTCAGCAGCGGATGCAATGCGCGATAGGTGTCCCACATGCTGAAATCATCATAAAAATCACCCCCAGCAGTTTTCAGAATCTCCTGTCCTCCCGCAAAACGGGGATAACTTCCGTCAACATCGCTAACCACGCGAGGCAGAAGCGAACAGCGGTAAAGCGAGCCATAAAACTTTGCCCGATCCTCAATTTTTCCACCTTCAACCTTTATACGGGAAAAACGGTCGTTCCAGCGATTGGCGGATTCTTTGCGAACATTGTCGAAATCCCAAGCCGGAATCTCTGCCTTCAGATTAGCGCAAGCTCCTTGAATAGAAGTAAACGAGCTTCCCGCCTTAAATATCACCGGCTTGTTCTTGTGTGCTTTAAAAGAGACATAAGCACCAATCCCTTTTCTATTTTTGATGGAGTTTTTTCCGGAAAATATCGTATCATTCCGGAAGACACCGGAATCTGTTATCTCAAGATCCTCCGGGATAGAGATCACAAACCAACCGGCGAAGCCTGCCGGCTCACCCCATCCCTGATAAATGCGATGAACGGGATTGTGTCCACGTATCTCACGCTTCTGCATATCTATCTCTATACTCCCCTCCCCTTCATCGGAGTTGGGATTGACCACAAGATGCCCTATGCCGTCTTTATCATACGTGAAGCGGAATATACCCGAACGCGACAACCCGGCAATCTCTGCCCTCAAATTCTCATCGGGAAGATAGACTGAATAATAATCCGGACGAGCAATTTCAAAAGAGCGGTCAAGACGGGTGGCGCGGGCTGTCGGAGTTGTGCGCAGTGCATTTCCCATCGCATGGAGAGTCATCGAACCATAATCTTGCGTGCAACCGCCAACAATCCAGTGACTGTTGCGAAAACCTTGTAATTTCGAATCGGAATAGTAATACGGAGCGATACATTTCTGCTCCGTATCGCGTGTCTGCGGTGTCCAGAGATTCATCCCGTGTGGCACTCCCACTGCGGGCAGAGTCTGCCCGTGTTCCTCCGATCCTTTACCGAAAAGCCCTGCCGTTTTTGTGACGGCGGCATCCGTGCCAACACGCGTATCCACGAGCTCCAACGGGGTCTCCCCCTTTGCCGTCAGACCTATCAGCGCTACGGCTGTCAGAAAAAAATTTCTCATAGGATTTCCTCCGGTCATTCAGTTATTTTGATATCCGAGCAATCAACAAAATTCGTTGGAGCCGCGTAAAGAGGGAAATCAGTAGCGGAAACATTAAAATCGCGCACTGTGATTCCGGAAGCATTCTCGGCAAAAATGCCGAATACCTTACTCTTCACAAACCCCTCTCCTTCACACGGACGGCGGTCATAGACGCCTCCCTCAAAAGAAGTCTGCTTCTTGAGAGTCAGATCTACATTAGAGAGCAAAATATTGGAAACTTTACCGGGTGTGTCGCAACCGATGAAAATACCATTTTCGGAAGTGGAGGCAATATTGATGAAACGGATATTCTTCACGTCTCCGCATGCACCTTTGGTAGCACCTTTCGGAAAGCGCCAGCCGGCATCTTTATGATTTCCGCGCGCACGAGGATAGGAAGTGATGTAGATAGGTTCCGATTTTCCCCACCATACATCCGAGAAAAGTTTGCAATCCACAATCATATTGGAGAATGTCACATCCTCCACTGTGCCCTCATCGCGGTTCTGGATTCCGACGCCACGGTTTGAGGCGGTAATGATACAATTATCGAAAAGTACGCGCGCTATGCGGTCCATATTCTCAGACCCGATTTTCACCGCGCAGGAGCGGGAAGTCATGATGCAGTTGGTCACCACCACATCCTCACATGGTCCGTATTCTTCATATTCCCTTCGGTTTTTCAGACAGATGCAGTCGTCACCGCTCTCTATAAAACAATTCGAGATACGCACCTTCCGTGAATGGTCGATATCGATTCCGTCGCCATTACGCACCTTGAGGTTATTCAGCAGGGAAATATCCGATATGGCTACATCATAACACCCCACAAGATGCACCGTCCAGTAGGCGGAATTTGCTATGGTCACATCAGAAATCTTGACATTGCTCGCATTTATCAGTGTCAGCACATGTGGACGCGGGTCGAAGGTCGTGACCGGTTTAAGCTCGAATGAATCATCAAGCTCCGCACCCATGAATGCTACGGCATTGCCATCAATGCGTCCGGTGCCGGAAATCGAGAAATTACGGATATCCCTACCCGAAAGCCACATCATACCCTCCCCCTCATTCTCTCCGAAAGCACTCTCATGATATATACTTTCATCCGGATTGGCAAGCAACATGGAATTTGGCTCCAGATGCAGATTCACATTCGAACGCATATGCAGCGGACCCGCGAGAAAAGTCTTCCCTGCCGGGAAAAGCACAGTTCCGCCTCCTGATGCGTTACACGCATCAATCGTCTGCTGAATAGCTGCCGCATCATCCACAATGCCATCACCCTTCGCACCAAAATCCGTCACTACGAAATTCCCCGTCTTGGCAAAATCAGCAGCCTTCACCTTTCCGGCAAAGGCTCCAAATTCCACAGCAACTAAAAGGCATAGTACCCCAATTATCCCTCTATCAATAATATTCCTTTTCATAAACCGATATGAGTCTTTCTTAGATTCTTAGCAAAATTAGTTATAATTTCATTCATTTCCAATAATCCGCTTCCCAGTTTAATTGCATTTCTATGATCGATAAGGGAAATGATTTGGTTCAATTGGAAAAAAGTATTTAATTTGTAGTCTATAAAGCATGAAGATCATGGAGAATCCACATATCAATATAGCGCAGCTTTCAAGAGGACTTCAATCCAAACTTACTCCCATATATGGTGAAGGGGAAGCAAAAGCTATGGTGCGCCTGATTTTTCATTCATTAAAGGGATGGAACCTGACTGACATGTTGATCCATGCCGACACTACGGCATCGGAATACTTAGTTGTCAAAACAGAAGAAATCCTTTCTCGCTTACTCAAACATGAGCCCATACAGTATATCCTCAACGAGGCATATTTCTATGGCATGAACCTGAAGGTGAACAGATCCACGCTAATTCCACGCCCTGAGACCGAAGAGCTCGTAGATCTGATTGTTAAAGAGAATAATGATTGCAAGGATCTTTCAGTGCTTGATGTCGGCACTGGATCTGGAGCTATCGCTATCGCTCTCTCAAGAAATCTTCCTTTCTCTCATGTATCTGCAATAGACATATCCGCTGAGACTCTTACTGTCGCAAAAGAGAATGCAAAAGACCTGCATGCAAAAATCAATTTCTTGGAGGCTGATGTCTTTAAATATGAACCGGGCTCAAATATTTTTGACATAATAGTGAGCAATCCGCCATATATTGATGATTCGGAAAAGAATGACATGGATAGCAATGTTCTCAACTATGAGCCTCATTCTGCTTTATTCGTTCCCGATGACAATCCACTCATTTATTATACCCGCGTTGCCACGATGGCATTAGATTCACTCAAGAAAGATGGCAAACTATATTTTGAGATAAATCCCCGCCACGCTTACGAACTCAGATCCTATCTTGAGCGAGCAGGTTTCACAGACGTGTCGATTGTGAAAGACATTAACGGGAAAGACCGTTTCATCAAATGTCGCAAATCATTATGATTCTAAATAGCCCTTTAAATCATGATAAATAGAAAACCAGCTAACCCGGAAGCGTTGCGACTAAAAATGGCTGACCTTTGTGCCCGCTCAGAGCAGTGTGAACACGAGATAAGGGATAAACTCAGAAAGAAAATGCTTCCCCCAGCTGAAATCGATAAAATTATTGACTTCCTCATCGATGGGAAATTTATCGATAACTCAAGATATGCAAGAAGCTTCACAAACGATAAGGTAAGATTCTCAGGCTGGGGGCGCAACAAGATCCGAATGGCGCTGGCTTATAAACGGATTCCATCATCATTTATATCTGAAGCACTGGAGGGAATCGATGAAAAGGAATATCGGACCTCTTTAATGAAAGTTGCTACAACAAAAGCCAAGAATCTTGATCTTAATGAATATGATGACCGCGCAAAGTTATACCGTCATCTAATCTCGCGTGGGTATGAATCATCATTGGCAACAAAGGTAATAGCGTATCTAAAAAAGCTGAGGGAATGAAACCTTTATCATCACTCAACAATGCTCTTCGCAGCATGATAGATTTCATTTTCCCGAGAACCTGTCATCTTTGTGGAGCAAAACTATCGGGCAATGAATCATATCTCTGTCCAGGATGCATCTCTCGGCTACCACGAACATTATATCACAGGAATGATATGAACCCGATGGAGCAACGCTTTGCAGGATTGTTCCCTTTTGAACATGCCACTGGGTATTTCTTCTATGCAAGCGGCTCGGATCTCTCAATTCTGATGCAAGACCTTAAATACAGACATTATCGCGGCTTAGCAGCCCGCATGGGATCAATTGTTGCCCGAGAATTAATAACTACGCCGTTCCTGACCGATATAGACTATATCATCCCTGTGCCAATGCACATTCTTAAGAAGGCGAGACGAGGTTATAATCAAACCGAAGAAATAGCCAAAGGCATAAATGAGATCACACGCATTCCGGTTAAATTAAATCTAAAAGCTGTTCGCCCGCATAAAACACAAACCAAGCTTACCCTTGAACAGCGACGCTCCAACACAAACGATCTATTTCGCCTCATTAAGCCGGAAGAAATAGCCAACAAGCACATCCTCCTGCTTGATGATGTCTGCACCACAGGATCGACCCTCACAAGTGCAGCAGAAGCCATTCTGAAAGCCTCACCCACAACTCGTCTTTCCCTTCTCACCATCGGAGTAACATTTTAGGCATAAAAAAAGGACCGGCATTTCTGTCGGTCCTCTCAAGGCGGCGATTACCTACTCTCCCGCTTTCGCAGTACCATCGGCGTGACAAGGTTTAACTTCTCTGTTCGGAATGGGAAGAGGTGGAGCCCTTGTGCTGTCATCACCTGAATCTCTTCT
>CABUVO010000056.1 GCA_902495075.1 uncultured Porphyromonadaceae bacterium | reverse complement strand
TGAAATGACAACCGAAGTTTGTCGATTGAGCACCACCAATCATCAATAAAATTCTGCAACTCTCCTGTTTGTATTGCATCTTTTAACGCCTCTACAATATTGACAAGCACACCGCAATTAGAGGATTCATCCGAAGGCGACCATGTTTTCCCAATGCTGTCATTTGATGCGATAAAATAATACATCACACCATCCAGTCCGGCAGAAAAAGTTGGCATTGCCTTTTCAACAGCAACATCGATAAGTTCGGCAAGGCTTTTGCCAAATACAGAATCAATGGCTACTTTTACCACTGGAATCTCTTTGACATTAATACTATCAAGATAGACCATTCCATGCGACCGTTTTTCAATCAGTGTCAGACTATCACATTTCGTTGACAAACTGACCCCATATCTATTTGAGAAAGATGGCTCAACAACTATTCCACCCTTGCGTTCCTTTGTGAGCAAAGAATAGCTATATTGCTCTAAGAACTCTCTGCTATCGTTAGCTGGGTCAAGATGGCTTTGCGCCCATAGGTTACAGGAGAGAGCAAAGCCAACACACAAAATCAATATCTTATAGAGTGCTGCCATACGCAAAGTTACAAATAATAATCGACATTCGATGATGTTTCATTGGAGACTTTGATATGTGAAGCGATGCCGGTGTTGCAGGAACACGATATTGAGAAAGTTGAACTTATTGACTCAACTCTCTGCATAAACAATATACTGATTAACGGTTTATGTCGGGTTTGGACTAAACCGACATCAATCCATGTGATTATTGATGGTGAGAATCGGGGTATTATAGAAGAATATCCCGGAAAGCCCGTTTGGACGATATGCCCGACGAAACGGCGATAGTGAAGATTGATAACGATGTTGCGATTCCGCAACTATTGAATCTTTGGAGCTGACTGATTGTATGCCCGGCTGTGTGCATCGCCTCTCGGCTTTAAGTTGTGGTGCCACCATCATTCCTCATTCCTACTTCCCAATTAAACATTCCTCATTTCACATTTCACATTACACATTATCAAAAAGCTTTTGTCATCTCAAAAAAAAGTATTAACTTTGCAAGCCATTTGACGGGATCGCGACCTGTCAAGAAAAATTTTAACAAATTAACTGCAGTATTTTACTAAAATGAAAAAAGACATTCATCCCAAAGAATACCGCGAGGTGGTATTTAAAGATATGTCAAACGACGAGACATTCATCACCCGTTCAACGGTTGCGTCTCGCGAGACTATTGAGATCGACGGCAAGGAGTATCCTCTTGTAAAACTTGAGATCACCAGCTCCTCTCACCCCTTCTTCACAGGTAAACAGAAGCTCGTCGACACAGCTGGACGTGTGGACAAATTCCGCAGCCGTTACGGCAACCGCGCAAAGAAATAATCACTTCGCGCTCCGCAAAAAAGGGTTCCATCCGGAACCCTTTTTTATTTCTTCAACTTGAAAGACCCGGTACCTCAGCTATGATTTATTACAAACTTTTTCAAATTTTTCGATTATCTTTGCAGCATGTTTGCTGAAATAATATTACCACTGCCTCTCTACTCAACTTTCACTTATGTGATTCCCGAAGAGATGCAACACGATCTCCAGAAGGGGTCGCGGGTACTTGTGCAGTTCGGCAAAAAGAAATATTACACAGGAATTGTTGAGCACATACATTCCGAACCGCCGGCGGGATATGACGTGAAACCGATCATGGCGCTTCTTGACCCAACTCCTATCGTCAGGTATCCACAGTTGAAGTTATGGCATTGGATCGCGGAGTATTATCTTTGTTCTCCGGGAGAAGTATTCAAGGCTGCCGTACCAACCGGGCTCAAACCGGAAAGTGAGACCTATGTCAGTCTGAATGATGATTTCGACATGCCGGAAGGGATAAAGCTGACGGAAAATCAGGCAATCATCATTCAAGCTCTCCAGAATAAAAAGCGTCTTAAAATATCGGAGATTGAATCCGTCACAGAGATAAAGAATGCTCCACGCGTTATCAATTCGCTGATGGAGGCTGGCATTGTGGAGATTGATGAAAAGGTTGTGGAAAAATATCGACCGAAGAAGATGACTTTCATCGAACTCACAATCGATCGTAATGATAATGATGGTCTCCATGAGTTTTTCAACAAGACCTCTCGGTCAAATCAACAGGAGAAGGCACTTATAGCCTATCTTGAGTTGTCGGGATGGATGAAACAGAAGTCAGGTTTGCAGGATGTAAGTCGTGAAAAACTTCTGGAAGTTTCAGGTGTCTCTCCCGGTGTGCTTCGAGCCCTTATTGACAAGGGTATTCTTAAGACTGTCAAAAAAACTCTCAGCCGCTTCAATCCTACTCCCGGCATCCATAAACCAATTCTTTCTCCTCTCTCGGATATACAGCAAAAGGCATTTGAAGATATAAAAGAGACTTTCAGAGATCATCGTGTGTCGTTGCTTCATGGTGTCACCGGTTCCGGAAAGACTGAAATCTACACTCATCTGATTGCTGCGGCTCTCGCTTCGGGCAACCAGGTACTTTATCTCGTTCCGGAGATTTCTTTGACAACACAGCTTACCGACCGACTCCGAAAGGTGTTTGGAGACACACTCCTGATATATCACTCCAAATTCTCCGATAATGAACGAGTGGATGTATGGAAACGTCTTCTTAATTCAAATGACCCTTTGATAATACTCGGAGTGAGATCTTCTGTATTCCTGCCGTTCGCAAGATTAGGTCTTGTGATTGTTGACGAGGAACACGAATCATCTTTTAAACAGTACGATCCCGCTCCCCGATATAACGCCCGTGATGCGGCGATAATGCTTGCATCCATGCATGGAGCCAATACATTGCTTGGTTCTGCAACTCCTTCGGTTGAAACATATTTCAAGGCTACGCAAGGTAAATACGGACTCGTATCCCTTAATGAAAGATTCGAAGGCTCACAGTTGCCGGATGTGGAGATTATAGATATGCGGGCTCAGCGCAAAAAGAAACTTAACAAAGGCATTCTGTCGCAACCTCTTCGTCTCGCCACCAACGAAGCTCTGAAAGAGGGCTCGCAGGCAATAATGTTCCAAAACCGAAGAGGTTTTGCTCCTGTGGTGGTCTGCCAGCAATGCGGATGGACTCCTAAGTGTCATAATTGCGACGTATCTCTTGTATATCACAAAAATTCCGAACTTCTGAAGTGTCATTATTGCGGTTATTGCCAACCTATACCCAAACTCTGTCCTGCCTGCGGTCAAAATTCCATTGAGGTTTATGGTTACGGCACAGAGCGGATAGCGGAGGAGGTGCATCAGGAGTTTCCAGGCTACCGAGTGGCGCGCATGGATCTGGACACGACACGCAACAAGGATGCATATCAGGAAATCATAGAGGAATTTGCCAATCATGAGACAGACATCCTTGTTGGCACACAGATGGTATCGAAAGGTCTGGACTTCGAAAAAGTCAGGGTCGTAGGCGTTGTCAATGCTGATACATTATTGAATTTTCCTGATTTCCGGAGCAATGAACGCGCGTTCAATATGCTCGAACAAGTTGCCGGACGTGCCGGACGACGCAAAGATGTGGGTAAAGTGTTTATTCAGACTACCAAACCGGATGAACCGGTGCTGAAACACGTACGTGCCCACGATTATATGGCATATTACAATGAAGAGTTGGAAGAACGACGCAAATATGCATACCCTCCTTTCACCCGCATCATCAACATTTATCTTAAAAATAAAGATGCTGCAAATGCAGACATGGGAGCGGTGATACTCACCAAAGCACTTCGCGATATATTTGGCGATCGCGTGCTCGGTCCGGAGAAGCCGTTTGTAAGCAGAGTCGCGTTATGGTATATCCAGTCGATAATGCTGAAAGTCGAAGCGGGAGCATCCATGAAGAAAGTAAAGGATATTTTGCGAAGTGTGCATGCCCGGCTTGCGCATCTACCCCAAATAAAATCATCGATTATCTATTATGATGTTGATCCGGTATGACAATCGTATGATAATTTTTGCTAATTTTGTATTGAATTAATTTCAATCTTAGCTCTCCTCAATCTAAACAATGACTGACACAACATCTATCCACGATAATTTCGACCGCCTGCACCTGTGGCATCCATACACATCCACCCATGATCCCCTTCCCACATATAAGGTTGATCACGCAGAGGGTGCCGTGATTACACTTGCCGATGGCACGGAACTCATCGACGGAATGTCATCATGGTGGTGCGTTATCCATGGATATAACCATCCCGTGCTCAATGAAGCTATAAAAAAACAGATAGAAAAAATGTCGCACGTGATGTTCGGAGGGTTCACACACCAACCGGCAATCGACCTTGCCAAACTTCTTCTGTCTGTCCTCCCCCCTTCGATGAATCATATTTTTTATGCCGATTCAGGGTCTGTTGCCACGGAGGTGGCTATGAAAATGGCTGTACAGGCTTATGACAATCCGAAAAAAACAAATTTTGCAACAATACGTTCCGGCTATCATGGCGACACATGGAACGCCATGTCTGTCTGCGATCCGGTCACAGGTATGCACGGGGCTTTCGGTCCCGCACTCCCTATACGTCATTTCGCACCGGCACCACAATGCCGGTTTGATGACGAATGGAATCCGGATGATTTCCGTCCCATGCAGGAGATTCTTGAAAAAAACACAGATACTCTTGCCGGCGTGATACTCGAACCGATCGTGCAGGGAGCCGGCGGAATGCGTTTCTATCATCCACAGTATCTACGCGAGTTACGAAAGACATGCGATAGACTTGGTCTTATACTTATTTTCGACGAGATTGCTACCGGATTCGGGCGTACCGGTAAACTTTTCGCATGGGAACACGCCGGAGTCGAACCAGATATTATGCTTATTGGGAAAGCCATAACGGGAGGATACATGACATTCGCTGCAGTAGCAACCACAGCTGCTATTGCAGACAGAATCTCGGATTCTCAATCCGGATGCATGATGCATGGACCGACATTCATGGGAAATCCCATGGCGTGTGCGGTTGCACTCGCCTCTACTCGGTTGCTTCTTGAGTCTCCTTGGCAGCAAAGAATCCAAGAGATCGAAAAAATAATGCGTCAACGCCTCTCCATTGCCCGCGAATGGGATTTTGTTGATGATGTCAGAGTGTTGGGAGGAATAGGCGTTATTCAGCTTAAAAATGACGTTAATGTTGGAGAGTTTCAGAAACTATGCGTTAAGGAAGGCGTATGGATCCGTCCCTTCGGCAAGAACGCATATATAATGCCACCATATCTTGCCGTCTCGGATGCGCAGGTTGAAAAACTCTGCGATGCCCTACTCAAAATCATTAAAACTCAGAATGGTGCCCTATAGAGATTATCAGAAAATACTTGAAAGTTTCGATAACGAAAACAGATTCAGGACAATCCCGGCGGATCGGTCTGAATCATTGCGTATTGATCTGACCTCAAACGATTATCTTGGATTGGGTGCGAAATGGAAAGATTATGCCGATGAATTCGGTCGCCGTTATCCCGATGCTTCTTTCTCCTCTTCAGCCTCAAGGTTGCTGTCGCAGAGACAGAACCATCATGGGCACCTGGAGAATCTACTTTCCGGATTATATGGCAAGGATGTATTGCTGTTCAACTCAGGATACCATGCGAATGTCGGTATCATTCAGGCTCTCAACATTCCGGATACAGTCTTCCTCTGCGACAAACTGATTCACGCCTCAATGATTGACGGGCTTATGCTTGCCAAAGCCGATTTTCAGCGTTGGCGACATAATGATATCACGTCACTACAGAAGCTTCTTGAAAAACATAAGAATTCTACGCGATGCATCGTTGTGCTTGAGTCAATCTACAGCATGGATGGAGATCTCGCTCCCCTCCGTGATATTGTGGAATTAAAGAAGGCATATCCCAATATGATACTCTACGTTGACGAAGCTCACGCTTTCGGCACGAGGGGTGATCGAGGTCTCGGGCTTGCGGAAGAACTTGGTGTGATTGCCGATATTGACATCCTTGTTGGCACCCTTGGAAAAGCGGCAGCATCTTCCGGCGCATTTGTGGCAACTCATCCTCTTTTGAAAAGCTATTTCGTGAATTGCTCACGAAGTTTTATTTTCTCCACTGCGTTGCCGCCCGTCAATGCTGCTTGGTCGGAGTTTATGATCATCAATATACTCTCGATGGTGAAAGAGAGGAAACATTTGCTTGAGATATCTGACCTCTTCAGAAAAGGAATCGAGGATATATCGGGATCGCCCAACTTATCGCGGTCACATATCGTACCGCTGGTTATTGGTGATGCAAGGAAAGCTCTGCAACTTGCTGCAAGATTATCGGTCAAAGGAATTGACGTATTACCGATTCGGCGCCCTACCGTACCACTTGGAGGGGAACGAATACGTTTCTCGCTCTCTGCCGATATGAGCGTGCAAACCATTGAACATATTTTGAAAACTATACGAGAAGTCATAAAAAATCATGAAGATTGAATTTATCAGTCATAATCCTGGAAACAGTTCTCTGATTCTCATCTTTGCGGGTTGGAGCACAGCCCCGTCGCTCTATGAAGATGTGCGCATGACCGGATGGGATGTAGCTGTTATATACGATTATGACAACCTGAATCTTGATTTCTCGTTTTTAGATAAATATTCCACAGTATGGGTGTTTGCCTGGTCATTGGGTGTAAGAATAGCAGCCATAACACTTCCGTCAAATAAAATTACAGCTGCTTATGCAATCAACGGCACATTGAATCCTGTTGATAACGAGGAAGGAATACCTGTGGCGATCTATAATGGCACGGCTGAAAACCTCGATGCTCGGAATCTAAAAAAATTCAGACGTCGCATGGCTCCTGATGCTGATACCTTCCGCCGTGTGTTTGATACTGATTTCAGCGAAGATGAGATTGTTTCCCTAAAGAAACAACTATACCTTATCGGCTTACTTGATGTTCCCAACAACGAGTTGCCTTGGCGACGAGCATACATCGGCACTGATGACAAGATTTTTCCACCGGCAAATATGGAACGATGCTGGAACAAAATTGGCGTTGAAATTGTAACACTGCCGAATGCCCACTATATTCCTTTGCGGGATATCGTCAAGTCTGTTATTCCGGATTATGATACTATCGCAAAACGCTTTCATGACGCACATAACACATATAACGACAATGCAAGAGCGCAACGGATGATCGTAAATACTCTGACAGGACTATTGTCAACACTTAACATTCCTACAGGGGCAAAAATCCTTGAGATTGGTCCCGGTACAGGACTGTTTACAGACAAATATGCCAGAGTATTGAAACCCTCAGAAGTGCATTTTGTAGACATTGCCCCTCTCCGCCCCATGAATGTCGCTGACAAGGAGATATATTTTTGCGAGGATGCTGAAAAATGGATGAGAGAATGCGGGGATAAATACGATTGTATTCTATCATCATCCACCATACAGTGGTTTTCCAATATTCCGGAGTTTCTTTATAACTGCAGTAAATCGTTACGACCGGGAGGTGTAGTAGTGCTTTCAAGTTTTCTACCGGGAAATCTTGGAGAATTAGATGCATTGCGTCCCTCTCCAATTCATTATCACACTGAAACTGAATATAGAGAGTGGTTGGAAAAATATTTCAATGATATTAAAATACACACGGAAGAAATACACCTGGAATTCTCCTCCCCCCGCGAACTGCTGATACATCTGAAGCATACCGGCGTTGCCGGATCAGCTCCTTCTCCCCACATCTCCCCTGCTGCCCTCCGCAGCATCCACACAATCACCTACCACCCTATCTACATCACAGCAACGCGCCGTGAGTAAAAAATAATATTACAAATCATAGTGAAGATATAAAGAAATTGAGTATATTTGCAGGATTAACAGATATATTGAAAATTTAGACAGTTATTTACACATTTATGAAAGGAATAGTTCTTGCCGGAGGATCCGGCACCCGTTTATATCCGATTACAAAAGGTGTCAGCAAGCAGATGCTTCCCATCTATGATAAACCGATGGTATACTATCCGATATCTACCCTCATGATGGCAGGTATCCGCGATATCCTCATAATTTCTACTCCTCAAGATCTTCCCGGATTCAAACGTCTCCTCGGTGACGGTTCTGATTTTGGCGTTCATCTTGAATATGCCGAGCAGCCTTCTCCCGATGGTCTTGCCCAGGCTTTTATCATAGGTAAAGACTTTATCGGCGATGACAGTGCCTGCCTTGTGCTCGGCGACAATATATTTCATGGAGCCGGCTTCTCTGGAATTCTCAAGGATGCTGTAGCAACAGCTGAGAAAAATGGAGAAGCCACAGTGTTCGGATATTGGGTTGATGATCCAGAGCGTTATGGAGTAGCCGAATTCGACAAAGACGGCAATTGCCTTTCTATAGAGGAAAAGCCACAGAAACCAAAGAGCAACTATGCTGTCGTAGGACTCTATTTCTATCCCAATGAAGTTGTGGATGTTGCTGCCAACATAAAACCCTCTGCCCGCGGCGAATTGGAAATAACTACCGTAAATCAGGAATTCCTCGACCGTGGAAAACTGAAAGTGAAAACTCTTCCGCGCGGCTTCGCATGGCTCGACACCGGCACACATGATTCTCTTGCCGAAGCTTCGATATATGTTGAAGTTCTTGAAAAGAGACAGGGTCTGAAGATAGGTTGCATCGAAGGTATCGCCTACCGCCAAGGCTGGATCTCATCAGAAAAACTTAAAGAAGTAGCCGCCCCCATGGCAAAAAATGAATACGGTCGCTACCTCCTGAAAGTGGTTGAGGAAATCGACCGCACCGGTTATTCCAATCTTGACTGATTCAAACGATGATATAGCAAAATAAAGAGGCTTGCAATAGCCTCTTTATTTTTTTGCAACAACAGTACCATGTGTAATGGATTAAACACTCGGTATATTTGAGTGCTGTGGTATAATCAATATGCATCTCTCCTACAAATTCACCATCGCCAAGATTATACCAGTTAGCTACCATATTAGCCGGTGTTGCAGTGATGGCGTTATGGTTGTGTGAGAAGAACTTGATGTGGCTCTCTCCGAACTGCCGCAGGAACAACGCGAGGTATTCTGTCAGACCGTCTTTGACGGAATGTCCGTTAAGGTCATATCAACAGCCACCGACATCCTTGCTGAGGCAGGTGATCCTTATGCTCTTTCCGCATGGCTGCGACAAGGCGAGATACAGGTGGCGCACAGATTCAAGATGAAGACCTCACTCTTGAAACAGCCCTACCGGATGATTTCAAATTGTGGTTGAGCCGTCATCCCGGTCTAACCTTTGACAAAGCCCGCAGCCGTTATCGCGAAGAGCAGAAACAACGTTCGCGAGTGAGATTGAAGCATTAGTCGGCGAAGCCGGTATGCGGTTGCGAAGCAATCAATACTCACCGCAAAGCCAAACAACGGCGCACAGGGCCGGAACTACACTAACCAATAACGCCACTGAGAGAAGCCTCTACTCCCCCCTCGGGGGCGTTATCCTATAATTCTTCAATTTCTTTTTGCAGAAGATTAAGGAATTGGGCCGCGTGCGCACCGTCCATCTGGGTGTGGTGGAACTGAAAGGAGACTGTCAGTAGAGTTTTGAACCAAGACTTTCGGTAGCCACCCCATATCATAAAGGGATTGTTGAATATGCCGCTATACATTCCGATGGCTCCGTCTATTTCATATTTTGCCAAAGCGGATGTGCCGATAACCATTCTATCAGCAATGTCATAATTTTCGTTAGTTTCGGCAACCTGTGCAGTCAGCCGTAAGTAATCCTCATTGAACTGATAGAGATTCTTGCTGAAAGGCACATCGCATGAGCTGACTTCACCCGCAGAGTTAGTGACAATCGTATTTACCGCCAAAGAATCATACTGGATTAGTTTCTCTCCGACAGGCAGCATATAGAATTCCTTTATCTGTGTAGCAGCTTTCCCTATACACCAGCACATCAGCATATTGAATTTCAAGTCTCGTTTTTTGCTTATGTGGCGAAGCCGGGTAACATCGAGGGTCTTGATAAGTGTCACCATAGGCATCGGTGCCTTCATCCACATCTCAAAGGCGTATGCCCTTGTGGTATCCTTAGGATTTATTTCTTGCATCATTTTTTTGATGCAAAGTTACTCCGGTCTTTTCTTCTGTAATAGAACAAAAGCGACATTACCTCGGGTTAGTAAACAAATCTGAATAAGGATTGCAGTATTGATTGAGTGTCCGGGGAGTATATCCGCTCATTGACTTGAAATTTCTGATAAAATGCGACTGGTCTGAGAAGCCGCAGGCGGAAGCTATTCCGGCATAGTTCAGTTCGCCATTCTGCATTAGCCACAATGCTTTTTGGAACCTCACAACCCGAGAATACTCCTTTGGATTCATACCCACCGTTTCACTAAATATCCGTTCATACTGCCTCTTACTAAGACAAGCAATGTCAGCAAGTGAGCGTACAGTCATGGAAGGTATGTGGAAAATTGCCTTGATAGATTCGCCAATTCGAGATATATTCAAGACCGGTTTTATCTTTGACATCAGGTATTTCTCCAAAACGGATATACATTCATTATGGTCTTCGCTTTCGAAGATAATTCGCGCAATTTCATTGAGCTGGCGGTTTTCAATATCATATCCGGATATTTCCATATTGTAGAATGAAGATGGCGGTGTATCTATAAACATACCGATAGTATGAGGATAGAACACTGCCACAATCATATCCAATCTACCGTCTGACTGGATATGAGCCGGGAAATTTACCTGACCACTAATGGTGAATTTGCTCTGGCTTTTATCAAGTTCGGGAATATACAGAGGCGTTTTTCTGTGAAATATAATCTGAGGGCAACCGATAGGGAACGTCAGAATGATGAAAGGCTCATTGCTTTCCAGCACCCAGTAATAGCGCACATAAGAGCGCAACTCCTCTCTCGGTTGAAAGATTATCATCGGTGTTTCTTGGCAATATCAACGACACTCCTTACAAACGCTGTTTTAGCTTCTGTGTATCCGTCGCGGTCGTTTCTGTATTTAGGAAGCAGTGATAATTTTAATTTCTCATATTCTTTAGCAACTTCAGGATGTGTTATCAGATAATCGCGGAAACGTTTTTCATCATTGTCACCGGCTCTGTGAAAATGGATATGAAAAACCTTGTCGGCATACCCGGCGGGAGTATAGCCTTTGTTAAAACTCATACGATTTTCTGAATTTGACATACAGATATATCCCGCTGTTTCCATTCTTCCTTTGATTCGTGACCAGTCGACATCAGGATTTAACTCGACAAGAATGTCAATTATAGGTTTTGCCTGAATATTCGGAATGGCCGTGCTGCCTATATGGGTGATAATCGGGCTGTAATCTTTTAGCAATGCTGATAGCTCCAATATTTCTTCATTCGCCCATTCCGGCCAATCAGGATCATATGCAGCCACCACTATTGGGAATAGTTCCCATAGTTCTGCAAGAGTCATATCTTTAAGATTCCTTTGACTCATGGTTTGTAATCGCGTTTAATATCGTCAATGGATCTACCGCCGATACCGAAGTTCTCGTCTGGCAGTTCCTTGATGGTGACAGTGAAGAACTGTTCCGGGATGTGGGTTATCTCGGATGCTGTTGCTGTCAGCCGCTCAATCAGTTGTTTTTTCTGTTCTGCTGTCAGCTTTCCGCTTTCGATTGATATGTATGGCATAATCAGAGAATGGGTTTGAGAGTATCATCGCAGAACATTGTCGGAGTAAACTCCACAATCTGATAGTCGGCGATGCCGTTGATGTTGAACGGGTCTTTTGCAATGATGGCATCCACCGTTGCGCGGTTGTCGGCCTTAATCATAATCACTCCACCCACACGAGGTGTCTGCGGACCGGAAGCAATGAAGTCACCTGCGGCATAATGCTTAGCAAGGTATTCGCGATGCGCCTGAAGAAAGCGGTCAACGTCGCTCAACGGTTTCTTATATGTTAATATTGCGATAAACATAGTCTTATTTACGTTTAATTGTCTGACATTTACGTTTAGTCATTTCCTCGACGAAAGCTTGTTAGCCATGCTCGCGGATGTAGCGGATGCAAGCCGGACGGTCTGATCTGAAAAGAAAGGCAAATATCTTTCCTATGAAATTGGAATATATCTTACACTCGCTTACATCCTTGGAGCATTCGGCACAAGAGTGATAACCATTACCTATAGCGCAAGACCTTATCTTGCACCACGAAGCCTTTTGGTTATTATGGCAACCGGGGCATTTGTCCGACAGATACTTACGGCACGCGCCGCAGTAGAGGCCGCATGCCGCTATGAGTTCTTTATTTGCTTCGATATTCTTCATATATCAAATGCACCACAGTCTGATGATGCGTGTTATTAGATACATAAGCGTGGACTATCTATGTCAATCTAACTTGACGGCCCTGAGAAAGCCTATGATGAAGATATAACAATAGCAGCCCACGCCGTATGCGTGAGAACCACTATGCTATCTCTTGCATCAAATTTGAAAGGCTCTCAGGTTTTCAAGTTACAAGATGAGCATAACGCTTCTTATTTTCAAAATGTCGT
>CABUVO010000055.1 GCA_902495075.1 uncultured Porphyromonadaceae bacterium | reverse complement strand
ATTAGTTAATGCATATTTTTAGAGGATTTTCGAGGGATTTATGGGAATTCAGGAAGGAGCAATGCGGGCATTGTGACTGACTGAAATCGCTTAAATCACCGGAAAGACGCAAAAAGATGCATTGACTAATCAATACATTAAATAATTTCGATGTCATACTTAATTAAACATTCAACATTAAAAATTAAACATTAAAAAATAGATTACCTCTCATAATTTTCATTAGTTTTAATAGTTATCATCATCATTTATGAACTGCAGATCCATAACTTTACTATTCGCAGCAATAGTATCAATGATCACTGTTACTGACCTTGCAGCCCGCAATGTCAAGATTGACACCGACAATTCGTCGATTATCATTAATGCCGAAAATGGCAAAAAATTGCATCATCTTTATTATGGCTCCAAAATTTCTGAGACAGATGCTGCCAACATCACCCAAGCTCTGGGGAAAGGAAATTTGGCATATCCTGATTATGGAATGATCACTTTGCCTGAAACGGCAATCGCCATGATCCAACCAGACGGCAACATGACATTAGACCTTGTTGTAGACAATGTCTCAAGCCGAAAGGAGAATGGTGCAAACATAACAACTTTCACCCTAAAGGATACGTATTATCCTATAATCGTTACAGTGAACTATCGCACATGGCAAGGAGAAAACGTGATGGAGACGTGGACCGAAATAAAGAATAACGGCAAAAAAAATGTCACTCTCACCAGATTTGCCTCGGGTCATCTTCCAATCCGCGGTGGAGACGTGTGGCTTACGCATTTTTATGGAAATGCGAAAAATGAGGCACGCATGGAATCTTCCCCTCTCGAACACGGACTCAAAGTGATAAAAAACCGTAGCGGTGTCCGCAATTCCAGATATGCTCATTCTGAAGTGTTGTTGTCGCTTGATGGAAAACCGGCTGAAGCCAAAGGAAGAGTGATTGGAGCAGCTCTTGAATATAATGGCAATTACAAGGTAAAAATAGACACCGACCAATCAAACAATCATTACTTTTTCTCCGGAATTAACGAGGAAGACTCTCAATACATCCTTACACCTGGTGAAACATTCATTACCCCTCCATTAGCACTGGCTTGGAGCTCCAACGGTACGGGTGAGATCTCACGTAATTTTCATAAATGGGCACGTAAACATAAACTTGCCAATGGCGAACGCGAACGCAAGATATTGCTTAATTCATGGGAAGGCGTATATTTCAAAGTGAATGAAAAGGAGATGGCGAACATGATGAAAAACATAGCCGATATGGGTGGCGAGCTTTTTGTCATGGATGATGGCTGGTTTGGCACTAAATATCCGCGCAATAACGGTTCTGCCGGTCTTGGCGACTGGGTCGTAGATACAAAAAAATTGCCCAACGGCATTAATGGTCTCATCAAAGAAGCTAAAAAGAATGGAATTGATTTCGGAATATGGATTGAGCCGGAAATGACCAACACTAAAAGTGAGCTTTATGAAAAGCATCCGGAATACATAATTAAGCCTGCAAACCGTGAACCTGTCACCGGGCGTGGGAACACTCAGCTTGTACTCGATCTCGCCAATCCTAAAGTTCAGGATATTGTGTATACCGTTGTTGACACCCTCCTCACCAAATATCCTGAAATTGATTATATCAAATGGGACGCTAACATGGACATTCTCAACCATGGGTCCCAGTATCTCACTAAAGACAACCAGAGTCATCTTTACATTGAATATGAGAAAGGTCTCAGAAAAGTTCTTGACCGCATTCGCTCAAAGTATCCGGATGTAACAATCCAGGCATGTTCCGCCGGTGGCGGCCGTGTAAACTACGGTTTCCTCCCTTGGTTTGATGAATACTGGGTGTCAGACAATACTGATGCACTCCAACGAATATATCTCCAGTGGGGCATTTCTCAGTTTTTCCCTGCAATTGGCATGTCTTCGCATATAAGTGCATCGCCAAACCATCAGACACATCGCATTATCCCGATAAAATATCGCACAGATGTCGCCATGAGTGGCAGACTTGGTATGGAGATTCAGCCCGACAACATGACCGATAAAGAGAAGGAACAGACAAAAAAAGCTATTGAGGAATATAAGTCAATACGCCCGATTGTGCAGTTCGGAGATCTTTACAGACTGCTCTCTCCATATGATGATAAAGGCGTTGCTTCGCTCATGTATGTGAACGATAGCAAAGACAAGGCTGTGTTTTACTGGTGGAAAACACGCACTTTCGCCAACGACATGCTTCCAAGGGTCCTGATGGCAGGTCTTGATCCTGACAAGAATTATACCATACGTGAACTTAACCGCATCGACATTAAACCTCTCTCTTTTGAAGGCAAAACATACTCAGGAAAATTCCTGATGGAAAATGGGCTCGAAATTCCCCAAAATCACAAAGTTGCTAAACAAAATGAGACCGACTGGTCAAGCCGCGTACTCCTTTTGGAAGTTAATAATTAATTATTAATTAAATTGCGGATTGGAGGGAATGATTAACCAGCTGCGATATTTTTCGCCAAGCCGCTCA
Source organism: uncultured Porphyromonadaceae bacterium (assembly GCA_902495075.1). Classification (GTDB taxonomy): domain Bacteria; phylum Bacteroidota; class Bacteroidia; order Bacteroidales; family Muribaculaceae; genus Lepagella. The sequence goes on along the minus strand of CABUVO010000055.1, from coordinate 10,474 downwards.
ACTTCCCGCCTCCAATAAAGATCTTCAGCCCCGGTCAGAATATCATTCTGTCCGGGGTTTGGATTTAATGCCCATGTATTGCGCAGAATTTCAGAAGTCAGCTGCCCTTTCGTCCAACCGCTGTATCCCAAGAAAAAACGCAGATCTCCCTCTACATATCCCTGCTTGTTGACATAATCAATTACGTCATCCAATTTTGCCCCCACAAAAATTCCTGGAGCAACTTCTACCGACCCGTCGAATTTATCTCCCATTGTGTGCAACATAAACAATCGGTCTGCCTCAACTGGTCCTCCGCTATATATTGGTATATTTGCACCAGATTTCCAGTCGGGGAAAAGGTCCTGAAGCGTCACAGGTGTCTGTTTATTGAGTGTCAGACCTATATGTCCCTGATTATTATCCTCTTCAAGAATAAGCACCACACTCCGTTTGAAATATGGCTCGTCAAGCAATGGCTCTGCAATCAAAAGATCTCCTTTCTTAGGATTCACTATTGTAGGGTCTTTATATATTATTGATTCTAAATCCATTTTAATCTTATTATATATATAGATAACGCGCCCGAAAAAATTTTTCCTAATTTTTTTTGAAAAATATTTTGCCGTTCCAAAATATTGTTATACCTTTGCGGTGTACTAATATACTAATACACTAACAAACTAATATATGCTAAACATCAAAAACTGCACATTCAACTATCGTCACAAGGGGGAACCCACCATCGACGATTTCTCTCTCAACCTGAAAGAGGGTGGCGTATATGGTCTTTTAGGATCTAACGGTGCCGGCAAAACCACGTTGCTGCAACTTATAAGCGGACTGCTCACACCCGTATCGGGTGAAGTGACACTTGACGGTGAGAATACACGACTGCGCCACCCATCCACACTCGAAAAAATATTTTTCGTTCCTGAAGAGATAGATCTGCCGCCACTTAAACTTGACACATTCATCAACCTTAACGGTGCGCTATATCCCAAATTCTCTAAAGAAGAGATGTATCATCATCTCGACACATTTGGTCTGCCACGTGACATCCGCCTTGACAAACTGTCGATGGGTCAGAAAAAGAAAGTCGCTCTTTCTTTCGCAATGGCATGTAATACAAAAATCCTTCTTATGGATGAACCGACAAACGGTCTGGACATCCCTGCAAAGAGTGCATTCCGTAAATATGTGATCGAATCAATGAGCGATGACCGCATCTTTGTGATTTCTACCCATCAGGTAAGAGATGTGAGCCAGATTCTCGACCATATCCTTATCATGGACAAACAGAAAGTTCTTCTTGACCGCACTGTTTCAGAGATTCAAGACAAAATGAAATTCACCGAGACGGTCAACAACGAACTTATCAACACCGCGCTCTATGCCGTAAAAGGTCTTGGAGGAGCCTCGGTAATTTTACCGAACGAAGATGGCGATGATTCCGAACTCAATATCGAACTCCTGTTTGATTTCGCAATCTCCGATCCCGAAAAATTAAATTCACTTTTCAAATAATATCCGATTGAATTTGATTTAATTGAATTTGATTTAATTGAGTTTGATTTAATTAATTAAAATTTGATTTAAATTATTTGGATTTATAGTCCGTTAATGAGGTTTCGTTTAGCGAGCTCTGCTCGCGACTTAAATATCTAAAAATAAATTGATATGAACAATATATTCTCACCCCGCCGCTTTGGTCTTTACATCAAGCAATATGCCGGTGAAAACTGGAAAAAATTATTACAGATGGCAGCCTCAATATTTGGCATGTTTATTCTTCTGACAACCATCATTCCGTTCCTGAAGGGCTCTTATTCATATCCGTCTGATATAGACAGTATGTGGGATTTCGAAACAACAATATTCTGGTGCCTGCTTTTTGTGATGGCAGCGGCAACTGCAGCTTCAATGTTCTTCAACATGGATAGCAAAAGTAAACGCATCTCCCTCCTCACTCTTCCGGCATCCAATCTCGAAAAATTTCTCACCGTCTTTCTTTTCTCAATCGTTGGATTTTATATAGTTTTTTTTGCTGCCGTGATAGTAGCCGACTACGCAAGAGTGCTTACTGCTCCAATATATGCCGTTCCGGGTGCAGAAATCGCACACATGCCTATGAAATATTTCTTTACTTTCGGAAATTTGGATGGAGGTCTTCAGATTCCAAAACATTCTGTAGAACAAGTGGCAGCACTCCAGATGGTTGCATTCTCAAGTCTTATCATTTTGCAGGCTTTCTATGCTCTCGCTGCATCAATATGGCCTAAAAATGCTAAAATCAGAGGCACACTCGCTGGAATATGCATAATCATAGGTATGAACCTAATGTTCTACATCTCAATGAAGATATGTTTCCCATATGACCATTTCATGCCTAAAAAGCCCCATTTCGAAAATCTGGATTTCAATACGTTCATCACAATCAACTATATTGTGGCAATCGCTATCACAATAGGCACATATCTCCTTACATACAAGCGTTTCAAGGAAAGCGAATCAATTGAACGCTGGTAACCACCCTATAAAACCCAGGTAATGATATTTGAAGAAAACAATAAAGCAATCTATCTGCAGATAGCCGACCGCATCAGCGATGACATCCTGCAAGACAAATACGATTCCGACAGCCGGATTCCCTCTGTGAGAGAATATGCAGCATCTGTCGAGGTCAATGCCAACACAGTGATGAGATCTTACGAACGGCTTACTGCGAAAGGGTTGATATTCAACAAACGCGGAATCGGTTTCTTCGTTTCTCCCGATGCAAAAGAGAAAATAATTGAAGAAAAAAGCGAAGATCTGATGAAGCGTCAGTTGCCTCCCCTTTTCAAACTTATGAACCATCTGGGAATATCACCGGATGATTTGAAAAAAGAATATCAAAATTATTTAACCGAAAACTATCAGTAATTATGAGATTCAAAACCTCAACATACATAATCATAGGGATTCTCTCCCTCATCGCAATTGCTTCATTTTTAGCTCCTCTCTTTATCTTCGAACAGGTATAAGACGTGTGCTATGGAAATGATTAAACTCACAGACGTAAACAAGACTTATCCAGGAGCCGTACCTCTGCACGTGCTCAAAGGTATAAATCTTGAGATTGAGAAAGGAGAGCTCGTGTCGATCATGGGGGCTTCCGGTTCAGGCAAATCCACTTTGCTGAATATCCTCGGCATCCTCGACAACTATGATTCGGGAGAGTATTATCTTGATGGCACCTTGATAAAGAATCTTAGTGAAAACAAGGCTGCTGATTATCGAAACCACATGATCGGATTTGTGTTTCAGTCATTCAATCTTATCAATTATAAGAATGCTGTGGAAAATGTGGCGCTCCCTCTTTTCTATCAAGGAGTTTCACGCAAGAAACGCAACCGCATCGCAATGGAACAACTCGAAAAAATGGGACTCGCTGATCGCGCTCACCATCTGCCCGGAGAAATGTCGGGAGGTCAGAAACAAAGGGTGGCAATAGCAAGAGCCATGATAACCAATCCCTCGATAATTCTTGCGGATGAACCAACGGGCGCACTCGACAGCAAAACCTCTCATGATGTCATGAATATCTTTAGAAAACTCAATGAAGAAGAGGGAAAGACAATCGTAATCGTGACTCATGATCCGGGCGTTGCCGAGCAAACCGACCGCCTAATCCGCATCTCAGATGGCATAATAGTCTGATTCGCGGTTGACTTAACAAAACAGGTTGAGTGAAGGCACTCTTGGTGCCCCATTATCGTCAAAAAACAAATTTATGTTAGATTTTTTTCGTGAAATATCGCAAACGCTAAGCCATAATAAGGTGCGGACTGCCTTGACAGGGATCGCTGTGACATGGGGCATCTTCATGCTTATAGTGCTCCTGAGTATGGCGCGCGGCGTGACCAATAGTTTCAATGAAAATATGGTTTCGCGCAATAATGCCCGACTGATGGTGTGGAGCGGTTCGACCTCTCTTCCATATCATGGAAATCGCGAGGGAAGACGAATCCGCATGAAAGACAAAGACTTGACCAGCATACCGGAAAAGACTCCTGAATATGTTGAGGAAGTTACTTCCCGTATCAGCGGTGGCGAAAAACTAAGTTCCACTAAAGCACAGATCAGCCAGTCATACACTGGAGTCTACCCCAATGAACTCACCTCATCGGGAAATATGGGAGATATGATTGAGGGTCGGTTTATTTCCGACAAGGATCTGAAATCAAAAGCCAAAGTTATGGTTATTCCCCAAAGCTATGCCACCCAGCTCTTCCCGCCTGGCGGCAAGAATGCTCTTGGATCGCGCATCAATTGCAACGGGCTCTCCTTTCTTGTGATTGGAATATATGAAAGCAGATGGAACCGTGACGTATACATTCCCTTTACCACCGCCCGAATGATGGCATCCGACAAGGAAGATCTTCGCACGCTCTCGATCAACCTTAAGAACGTTCACACCGAACAGGATGGTAACGATGCAGAATCAGCGGTCAGAAACACACTTGCTTCAAATCATGATTTTGATCCCAAGGACGATAATGCAGTTTATATCTCCAATTATTTCACAAACTCGTTGCAGAGCAAAAAAGCCCTCGGAATACTTGACACCTGCGTCTGGATATTGGGTATTCTTACCCTTCTCACAGGAATAGTCGGCATAAGCAATATCATGTTTGTGACAGTCAGGGAGCGTACCCATGAAATCGGAATACGTCGCGCAATCGGTGCACGCCCACGCAAGATTTTGAATCAGGTGATTGTAGAATCCGTCTCAATCACAGTCTTGTTCGGATATATCGGCATTGTGTTGGGGATGATTGTGACGCAGATTATCGCAAAAGTAGTTGGCGAGGACGGACCTTTGCTTAATCCGACTGTAAGCCTCTCGATAGCACTCGAAGTGACATTGGTGCTGGTAATAGCCGGAGCTTTGGCAGGTCTGTTTCCAGCCTTGAAAGCCCTGAAAGTAAAACCCGTCGAAGCCCTCCGTGATGAGTAATTTTATTAGGCATTAGGTTTTAGGCGTTAGGCTTTAGGATTAAATAGTAACTGAAGCAATTAGAGATAAGTTTATGATATTAGCAGCAACTTTCTAAGGCCTAAAGCCTAAAGCCTACCCCATTAACCCATTAAACATTATTAAAAGTGCGTTTAACCATATTAGATAAAGAAAACTGGAAAGAAATCGGAGCAACACTCGCGCGAAATAAAACGCGGACTTTCCTGACCGGCTTCGGAATATTCTGGGGCGTAGCAATGCTTGCGCTCCTGATGTGTGGTGCCACGGGTGGAGAAGATCTCTTGAAACGAAATTTCGCCGGATTTGCCACAAATAGCGGAGGATTGGTGCCAAGTCAGACCACAATCCCCTTCCATGGTTATCAGAAAGGAAGAAGCTGGAGCATTGACATGACAGATGTGGAGATGCTGCGCCAATCGTTCCCTGAACTTAAATCAGTGATACCGACCTTCCAGAAATGGGGTTCATCGTTTAAATACGGTAAAAATTCATTTTCAGGACAGCTTATAGGTGCCGGACCTGACTATATGACAATGCAGAACCCTAAATTCTACTACGGTCGCTTTATCAATGAAGCGGATGAAAGCTCCGAACGAAGGGTTGCTGTGATCGGAAAGAAGGTTGCGACACAACTTTTTCCATCAGTAGAAGATCCCACAGGAAAAGTAATCGATGTAAATGGAGGCGCCTACTCCGTAATTGGAGTGATTGGAGACGCTTCAGAAATTAAGCTGAATGGAAGCCTGGATGAAAGCATTGTTGTGCCGTCATCTACATTCCGCAGAGCCAACGGATATGGCGACAAAGTAGACTTCCTTATGATGGTTGCTAATGACAAGGTTGATTTGTCAGAAGTGATTCCCAGAATGAGACGCGTGCTCTATCGGCGACATGACATCCACCCCAATGATGAAGGAGCGTTATGGGCGATCAATATAGCTGAACAGTTCGAACAAGTCGACACACTCTTCACCGGCATAGATCTCCTTGCCCTCTTTATCGGAATCTCGACACTTCTCGCCGGAGTGATAGGCATTGGCAACATCATGTGGGTGATCGTAAAAGAACGCACGCAGGAGATAGGCATACGTCGCGCAATTGGTGCCAAACCGAGAGACATAATCGTGCAAGTGCTAAGTGAAGGAGCGGCATTGACTATAATTTCGGGAATGGCAGGACTTTGCCTCGCGGCATTGATACTCGGAGTGATGCAGAGCATCAACAATCCTCCGGATGCTGTATCCGTAGTGCGTTTTCAGATGAGTTTCACCCGTGCAGTTTCCATCCTCGCCGTCTTCATGATCCTCGGCATCCTTGCCGGCTTGATTCCCTCCATCAAAGCCATGAAGATCAAACCAATCGAAGCCATAAATTCAAAATAATTTCCAAATAATCGCTCTAAATTCCTCTCTCCCCCCCTATAAACCCCATCCCTCCCCATTCAGCCCTATCCAGCCCCCTTTCTCCCCATATTTTTAGATAAATTCAAAAAATAAGCATATATGAAAAAATTTTTCAAAATCTTTCTTTGGGTGGTTGTTGCCCTCATCTTCGTCGGCACTTTCTTCTACCTCTATCAGAATTCCAAAGAAAAGGAAGATGTATATTCAATCGAATATCCTTCCGAAGAAACAATCGAACGCGTCAGCGTGCTCACCGGTAAGATCGAACCGCGCGATGAAATCGACATCAAACCCCAGATTTCCGGAATCATCAGCGAAATTCTCGTGCAAGCCGGCGACCATGTCAACAATGGCGATATTATCGCCAAGATTAAGGTAATCCCTGAAGAAGCGCAGCTCTCTTCCGCAGAAAACCGAGTAGCAGTTGCCGAGATTTCATTGAGTGAGGCACGTTCAAACTTCGAAAGAACCAAACAGCTCTATGAAAAGAAATATGAGAGCCGTGAAAAATATGAAACAGACTATGCTGCCTATGAGCGCGCCAAGAAAGAACTCGATCAGGCTCGCGACCAACTCACCATCGTGCGCGATGGCGTTTCTGCAGCGAACGCACAAGGTTCAAACACACTCGTTCGATCCACAGTCACAGGTGTAGTGCTTGAAGTGCCCGTAAAAGTAGGATCGTCTGTAATCCAGGCAAATACCTTCAACGATGGCACAACAATAGCCAAAGTAGCCGACATGACAGACCTGATATTCAAGGGAAAAGTGGATGAAACCGAAGTTGACCTTATCAACGAAGGTATGAATGTGAGGATCACTGTCGGAGCAATCCCGGATTCTGATTATCCCGCAGTTATTGAGAAGATCGCGCCGATGGCTACCGATGACAATGGCACGAACACATTTGAAGTGAAAGCAGCACTCAATCTTGACAGCGAAGCTAAACTCCGCGCCGGTTACAGCGCCAATGCCAATGTGATTCTTGAGAGCGCACAAAACACACTTGCCGTTCCTGAAAGCGTAGTTGAATACGAAGGCGATAAATCCTATGTATATGTGCTGAAAGACTCAGTACCTACACAGAAATTCGAACGTAAGGAATTCAAGGCAGGTATATCCGATGGTATTATGGTTCAGGTCAAATCAGGCAACCTCAACAAGAAAACACCTCTCAGAGGCAGTGTAATAAAGAAATAAACGATATGAGAAATATATATAGATTAACCATCGCTACAGCGTTGCTTACCACTTCCTTCTCAGCATTTGCAGAGGCATGGTCGCTCGATAGTTGCGTTTCATATGCAGTGACTCATAATATCAATGTTTTGCAGCAGGAATTAAGAATACGCGAAGGAGAACAAGGAATCGTAGAGGCAAAAGACCGTTTCCTCCCCTCTCTTGAAGCGTCTGCTTCGCAGAACTTCAATTTCGGACGAGGACTGACAGCTCAAAATACTTATGCAGACCGTAACACTTCTCAGTTTGGCTGGAACGCAGGCTTAAGCCTTCCTCTTTTTCAGGGGATGGCGGAATACCGCAACCTCAAACTCTCCAAGCTGTCTCTGAAACAATATCTTCTTGAGGCTGAAGCAGCTAAAGACAACGTGGCTCTTAATGTCATCTCTCAATATCTGCAAGTGCTCTATTGTAAAGAAGTAGCGGCAAGCGCACGTTCTCAATCGGAACTTTCAGCATTCGAAGTTGAGCGTCAGAAAGCACTGATTGATGCCGGAAAGGTAGCGGAAGCCACAATCTATGATCTGGAATCTGTTGCCGCCCAGGATCGTCTTCAGGTTGTTACAGCCGACAATGACACGCAGACTGCTCTTGTAAATCTTGCAAACATGCTACAACTCCCCTCCGTAGAAGGTTTTGACATCCTACCTCTGCCGCAGGGTGAACCGACGATACCCACTCCTGATCAGGTATATTCGGAAGCACTGATGACCAACAACAGCATTCTTGGCGCGCGTCAGGCTATTGAAGTTGCCGACGAACGCATCTCTTATGCCAAATCGGGTTATATACCGACCTTACGATTTAATGCAGGACTGGGATCGAGCTATTATAGACTGGGAGGTTTCGACAACGAATCATTTAAAGAACAGATGAAGCATAATTTCTCAACCTATCTTGGCTTCTCACTCTCAATTCCGATTTTCGACGGATTCAATACGCGCAACAGCGTGCGTCGCGCCAAGTTGCAGAAAAGCACAGCGAAACTCGATCTCGATCAGCGCCAATATGACTTATACAAAGACATCCAGTTGGCATATTATCAGGCAAAAGGAGCACGCGAACGCTACCTCACCTCCGGTGAGACATTGGAAAAGACAAAGCTATCGTTTGATTCCACACGCGAGCGTTTCAATCTCGGAAGAGCCACCCAAGCCGACTATGAGCAGGCAAAAAACAACCTCTTCCGCACAGAAATCACGCGTATCCAAGCACATTACGAATACCTGATGCGACATCGCATCCTCCTCTTCTATCGCGATGCCCGTCGCCCATACACGAAATGATTCCATCTCTCCTGTACGCACTGGCCGTCGCACATACGCGAAATAATTCCATCTCTCCTGTACGCAATGCTCATTGCTCTCTTTTGTTTAATAACTCGGTTTGGCGAAGCCGGTTGAGTGAAGGCACCTTGGTGCCCCATATGCCATCAATATATGCTCATAAATCTCTCATCAGCATCAGTGATTTAGCATAAATATTGTTAAAACAGAGCAATTTGTTCCAACCCCTCAAATTCTCCGCTTGTTTATAAATCATAGAAATCAGAATTATTAAAACATTTTATTATGAACGTAGAAGAATTAAAAGGGAAAGCAGATCAGCTTAAAGGAAAGGCTGAGGAGCTACAGGGCAAAGCACAGGAACTGCTAAACAACCCTGATGTACAGGAAAAAATAAACCAGGCGAAAGACTTCCTCGGGGGAGCAAAAGATAAACTTGAAGATTTTGTCGAAGACAAAACCGATGGCAAAGGCATCTTCGGTTTCGGCAAATCCGATGAAGCTGAAAAATAACCTCGAAGAGGTCAAATAGTTATAACCCCATATCAATCAGCCGCTTCTAAAAGAAGTAAGCTGATTGGTATGGGGTTGTTTCCTAAGCGCCACAACGGCCTCGAAGAGGTCGACTAATATAAATCACCTTATCTGAAACTTCTGCTTCTCTATAAAATCCAGATATATCTTTGAGAATACCTCATTCGTTTCCTTCGGATAACGCACATCCGTGAATACCTGAGCGAGAGTTTCTTTCCCGTTTTCAGCTATAAACTGACGGCTATCCTCCCTCGCCTCTTTCTCAGCATAAATATTCTTGATATCCTTCTCTGTATAATCCTTATAAACCTCGTCATGGATAAATCCGGATGAAGGGATCCTATCGCTCTTCACCGGTTCACCAGCAGGATATCCCAGCGCCACAGTTATCACAGGCACAACCCGCGACGGAAGTTCCAAGATTTCCGCAATCTGCGGTGCGTTATAGGCGGTAGTGCCAAGATAACACGTACCGAGACCTTGCTGTTCAGCAATAGTGCAGAACTGCTGGGCAAGAATCACCGTATCGAAGACGGCAGACATAAACGACTGGAAATTATCATAACCTGGCTTCGCATCGCTGACTTCGCACCATTTCACGAAACGGTTGAAATCAGCACAGAATGTTAGCAACACATTCGCGCCCGTAGATGCCGGCTGATTAAAATGAGCAGGAGTCAGCAACCTCTTCCTAAGAGGATCGCGAGTAATAACAACGCTATACAGCTGCATATTCCCATTTGTCGGCGCATGCGCCGCCGCCTCAAGCATCTCGCGCAGCAATTGATCCTCCACCTCCCGGTCAGAAAAATTTCTGACCGTCACCCGATCCGTAAAATATTTGTCTATCACCTTGAGCTAATGTTTAATGTGTAATGAGTAATGTTTAATGAGACAGGAAAATACTATTTACCTCATAGCATCCGCAAATATAATCTAAAAATTTCAATCCGCCAATTCTCCGCAAACATCCACACAAACAAAAAAAGTATCTCTTCGCAAGAGATACT
>CABUVO010000054.1 GCA_902495075.1 uncultured Porphyromonadaceae bacterium | reverse complement strand
CGCTTCAGGATGGGCTTGAACCAACGACCCCCTGATTAACAGTCAGGTGCTCTAACCAACTGAGCTACTGAAGCAGATTTGATATGTGCTTTTACAAAAAATTCTCAGTCGAAATTTTGACTAAGAATTCTTGTTTGGCGCTTCAGGATGGGCTTGAACCAACGACCCCCTGATTAACAGTCAGGTGCTCTAACCAACTGAGCTACTGAAGCTTAATTTTGTGATCCGCCTGGGGCTCGAACCCAGGACCCCAACATTAAAAGTGTTGTGCTCTACCAGCTGAGCTAGCGAATCATCATCTTGCCTTGAGGTTTCTCCCTCAAAAGCGATGCAAAATTACAACTAATTTTTGATTCCTCCAAATATTTCTTAAAAAATTTTTCAATTCCCCCTCTTTTTTCGTAATTTTGCACTGAAAGACAGTTTCACCACGTCTTTTACACCTAAAGATATAAAAACATCCGCCCGCCTTTAATTTTCCTTTTGCTGGCGCGGATCAAATAATAAGAATATGGATATTTCAGTTGTAATACCTTTATATAACGAAGAGGAGTCGCTACCCGAGCTCGCGCAGTGGATCGAACGCGTAATGGACGCAAACGGCTTCTCTTATGAGATCATTTTTGTAAACGACGGCTCAACGGACCGCTCCATGCGGGTGATTCATGAGCTCGCACAAAACAATCCTGCAATCCATGCCATCTCTTTCTCCCGCAATTATGGCAAATCACCGGCTCTCAACGAAGGGTTCCGCCGCGCTGAAGGCGATGTGGTGATCACCATGGATGCAGACCTGCAGGATAGTCCGGATGAAATTCCGGAGCTTTATCGCATGATCACGGAAGATGGCTACGACCTTGTGTCTGGCTGGAAGAAGAAACGCTACGATCCCCTCTCAAAAACAATCCCCACAAAACTTTTCAACGCCACAGCCCGTAAGGTCAGCGGCATAAAGAATCTTCATGATTTCAACTGCGGGCTCAAGGCTTATCGCAACGAGGTTATAAAACATATTGAGGTATATGGCGACATGCACCGCTATATTCCATATCTTGCAAAAAATGCCGGATATAAAAAGATCGGGGAGAAGGTCGTTCACCATCAGGCTCGCAAATATGGTCATACAAAGTTTGGCCTTGACCGTTTCGTAAATGGATACCTGGATCTTGGCACCCTCTGGTTTCAGTCGAAGTTTGGCATCAAACCCATGCACATATTCGGGCTCCTCGGATCGTTGATGTTTCTCATCGGTTTTATCGCTGTCGTTACGGTGCTTATCCTCAAGATAATCTCGATGAATTCCGATTCATACCATTTCTACCTGACAAATTCAGTGTATTTTTACCTCTCCCTGGCGTTCATGGTGCTGGGAGTGCAATTCTTCTGCACCGGACTGATCGGAGAACTCATCACCCGCAACTCTGCGGAAAGAAACAATTATCTCATTGCTGAAGAATTCTGAAATCACCTTTGCTGAAGAATTCTAAATCTCAACCGAATCGTTTTGACCGATAACACTTCAAATAACAACATCAGCAGGAAAGGAAGCCTCCGCTTCCTGAGATTCGCAGCGGCTGGAAATCTCCGGTCGTTATTGGGAGCAGTCTTGTTTCTTATCATCCTAACATGGGGATGCTCAAGCGACGAATGTCTGCAAAACAGGAATGCTCTTCCTCTTGCCGGGTTTTATAATTCATTCGAACCGACACAGACCGTAGCAATTGATTCTCTTGAAGTCTATGGCGTAGGTGCACCCGGAGATTCAATCCTCTCCCCCGGGACTCAAGCGCTGTCTAAACTTTATCTCCCCTTCCGGCTCGATTCCGATACCACCAGATATGTTTTCCGCTATCTTCACAAAGAGCTTGCTCAGCAAAATATCAGAGATACCGTCACCTTCATCTATTCCCGCGATCCGAGATTTGTTTCATCAGCTTGTGGTGTCAGCTATGTATTCGGCATCAAAGAAATCAGAAGCACAGGGCTGCTCATAGACTCGGTGACATGTCCTATGGGTGAGATAACCAATAAGGATTCTGAGAATCTCAGCATCTATTTCCGCGTTTCCCAGCAATAATGACAAGATTAATAAATATATTAGCCATTCTCCTTTTACCGGTGCTTTCTGCATCGGCGCAAGAGATCGCAACAGATACCATCCCCACCGATTCAACATCAACAATATTGCCGGTAGACTCTGTGGCAGTAAAAATGCAGGTGGATTCCATAGCTCCAAAGACACCTCGAGCTCCTCGCAAATCCTCTCCTGTGGATATCGACGACAACAAACCGGTGGAGACCCTTCATTTCTACGATAAGCACGGGAACGCCCTTCAGGAACCGGTGCGCTTCCTTGCCGTGCTCGACACTGTTACGAAGCCTAAATCCAAACCAATATATCCTATTTATAACGGCTGGACATTAGGTGTCAACTTCGCGGACGCAATATTGATGGCGGCAGGACAGAAACATGCAAGCTTTGATGTCTGGGCTGATGTATCGCTCCACAACTGGTTTTTCCCGGTAGTGGAAGCCGGCATGGGATTTGCCAAGAACTCACCTGAAGATTCAAACTTCACCTATAAGACGAAACCATCCTTCTATGCAAAGATTGGCATGAACTATAATTTCATGTACAAAAGCGATCCCGCTTATCAGGTATTTGCAGGATTCAGGGTCGGTTTCTCGAGTTTCAAATATGACATCGATAATGTCAGCATCTCCAACGGATACTGGGACGAGACTCAGTCTTTCTCTATGAAAGGGCTGAAGGCATCCGCCATCTATGGAGAGGTACTTGCCGGCATAAAAGTAAAGATAGTAGGCAATTTTTCACTCGGATGGAATGCCAGGTACCATATGAAATTCAAGGTCAATTCAAAAACATCATCCACCCCCTGGTTCATACCTGGATATGGCGCAAATTCTCCATTCTCCTTCTCACTGTCAGCCATATGGCGTTTCGGGCAGAACAAAATAGAACCGGATGCGTTAAATAAATAAAAGCTGCAAAATGCAACTTTTATTTAACGCATCAACTATGAAAACACTTAAACCATATCTGATTGCTGCCGCCGCATCTGCTGCAGCCGTTATTTCCGCTCCTCATGCCGGAGCATGCTCCCGCGTTTTTTACCAAGGCACAGACTCATTATTTGTGATAGGCCGTTCCCTCGATTGGAAAACACCCATCCCGACTAATGTTTACATCTATCCCCGGGGCATGAAGAAAGTCAGCTCCGATCAGGCGAATCATATATCATGGACTTCAAAATATGGTGCGGTATATGCCGTGAGCTATGACGGAGGCATCACAGAAGGGATGAATGAAGAGGGACTTGTGATCAATGGACTCTTCTGCAAAGGAACTATATATAATGATGACAATGCCGCAAAAAAGCCGCAGATGTCTCTTTCGGTATTCGTGGCATGGATGCTCGATCAATGTGCCACAACAGACGAAGTGGTGAGGCTTCTTGACAATACGTCTTTCGCTATCCAGGGAGCCACATTCGATGGCGGCACTGTCTCCGCACTCCACTGGGGCGTTACCGATAAAACGGGGAAAAGCGTCATTTTCGAATTTGATCACGGCAAAATCAACATCTACGACATGGGTGACTATCGAGCCATGACAAACGATCCCAACTGGCCTCAGATGACAGCAATCATCAACTACTGGGAGAAAATCGGAGGGAAGAATATGCTTCCCGGCACAGTGTCGAGTCCCGACCGGTGTGTTCGCGCAAACTATTTTGCCCACCATGTAAAGAAGGTTGAGGATCCGGATCTTGCAGTGAGCATATGCAGAAGCATACTTGTGAATTCATGCGTACCCTACACCTATGAGATAGAGGGACAGCCCGAGCTCAGTTCAACACAATGGCGCACTTATAGCGTGCCTTGCAATTTGCGCTATTATTTCGAGATGGTAACCAATCCGGGATATTATTACGTAGACCTGAACAAAGTGAATCTCCGCAAAGGTGCCAAAGTCATGAAACTCGACACCTCCAAGACCTCCGACCTCGTGGGCGACGCAACACATCGCCTCAAACCCTCCGCGCCTTTCACCCCGATGTACTGATTGGAGAAAGTAAGAAGTAACAAGTCAAAAGTCAAAAGTGAGATGTGAATTGCGTCTCAAGTCGTAGCTGCAGTTACAAGCAACAGCGGCTACGGTTTGTCATCCGTGTTAGAGTCCCGCCAACTCTCCTTTTACCTCTTCCCTATTACCTTTTACCTATTACTTTTCCCCTGTTACCTTTTACCTCTCCCCTTTTACCTTAAAAATCGTGTATTCACAATTTTTAATTGTGAATACACGATTTTTTTCCTATCTTTGGCGCATGAAAAAGATACTGTTAGCAATTCCGCTCTTTATAATTGCGGCGGCATGCACTCATAAAACCGAGAATACTAAAAACGATATGGAATATTCAGAGGGTGTTGCCCATGTCGGCACCGTAATCGGCTATCGCAATTCCAAACCTGTGAATGCCATCCCTAAAGCAACGGCATTCCGCATGACGGGCGATTACGCCAACAATGTGGCGATAACTCTAAATGCCGACGGATCTCTTGCATATTTCCCCGATCCAAGCGACATTTCCGCAAACTCCGCACCTACAAATCTTGGCAACGGATGGTGGCTCAACAACCAAGGCATTACCGCGAAATCGGTATTCACAAAATATACTTTCTCGGAATACTCCAAACTGAAAAAAGTGCCGTCCTCAGCAGAATTGAAAGCAGCTGTAATTCCCGGAGCGAAAGTGTCAGAAATGCGCGAGCTCCCGTTTTCAATAACGGAAGCCCGGCAAAATCTTGATTCTATCAAAAATTACCTCAAAACATCATCTCACGGCAATTTTATTCAGTTTATTCCCTGATCTGACAATATAGATTCCGGCATCAAGCACCGGTATCTTACCATCAACTACTGTGCCGACCTTTACACCTCTGAGATCATAGACATCTCCAGAGAGTATTGTTGTGTCGGTCTCAATATCACTCACCGCGCTTCCATCGACAGCAGCAACAAACGAAATTTTGCCATTGCTCTCAGTGATCCCTGTCAACTCAACTCCGAGAGCTTTCCCCGACCATGACTTCAAGGCAGGCTTAGTGGATGCTCCGAATGTGCGTACATTCTTACTGCCGGGAAATGGATCCCCTTTACGGGTACTAACAGGATAAATATAATACCCGTCATAATCCTCACCGGTGGGATAATCCTGAATGTTGTCGGCTTCTACGAGGTCTACATACTGATGATTCTTGTCATTGTTAACCTCATTGTTATAGAACACAGTCTGGTCGAAATCCACATGCCATACGAGCATCCCGTGACCCGGAATATATTTGTCCCAACCTGTCTGCTGGCGGTTCTCGAAAAGATAAAACTCCTGTTCCTTGTCAGTCTTTACAATAAACGCCTGATTCGTGTCTCCCAAATTCCCCAGGCTATGGCTGCCGGAGGTCATCACATCCGGTGTCATCCAGTCAAGGGCATAACGCTCATAAGCCGAATAGTTGGGAGGAGTCATGCCATCATTATTATATGGACCATAATCCATAACAGAAAATTCTTCCGGGGTAAAGGGCACCTTCTTGTAGCCGGAATGATCGTCACTGGAATAATCGGCAGTGGAATAAAGATCCGGCAAGCCCATCACGTGGCTGAACTCATGCACGAACGTGCCTATTCCATCCGGGCGGTTTGCGTATACATAGTTAAATCCATCATCTCCAATAATTCCACAGGTCTCATTCGAACAAGCATAACGGTCGATATATACTCCATCAAGCTCCAATGGATCACCCGGAACATTATTATTCGGAGCTGTTGCCCATGATATTTCCCAGGAATGCGGCCATATTGTATTCTCCTGCCCTTCCGTGTCAGCCTCACCATAACCGGCATAGAACACATATACATTGTCTACGTATCCGTCACCATCACGGTCATAATCCGTGAAATTGATTTCACTATCGAGTGCCTTGCAGGCATCTATCACCATTTGATGCGCTGCCTTATCATCACCGTTTATATCATTTCCTCCGTAATATCTTACGTTCTGAGAAAGTGTCACCGGTCCGTAAACATCGAATTCGGGGTCAAACAGACCGTTTGAATTCTGTATAAACCAGTCATGAGCCGAACCGGTTCCACCATAAGTGTTGAATCCATCCTTATTAAGCATCTCGGTGAAATAGGTTTTGGAATCAATCTTATTATATGGAGATTTGTTCTTAGAATTGAATTTGACATCCTTGAATTCAGCAAGTATAACCAGCACCTTCTGCTTTCCCTTGCAAGGGAAAGAATAGTCATAAAGACCCGGTCCGCGAGTCACTTTCCGATCGCCTTGTGCAAATGCGGGCACACGACTCTTAAGCATGAAACGGTTATTGTTAACCGCCTTCATACTCATTGCGGCAACAGCCTCATTCGTTTCCTCTCGAGAAACAGTAGACAAGAACCTGAGTTCCGAATCCGTGCGGCATTCCGCATTTCTCGCCAAAATATCCGAAGCCACGAAAGAACCGTCATCCTTAGGCAATGCGTACACATATCCCTTATGGTCATCTCGCTTAAGCAGATAGCCGTCGAGTGTATAGATGCTCTTGCACGCGGCGTTGCCACGTTTCACGATTGTCAGTTTAGAACCATCAGGTTGTGTAACAGTCAAAGGAATCCGCAGAGCCGGCTTACCCCACGCCATGGAGGCTGCCGTCAATGCAAAACCTGCAATAAGTAAATATTTTTTCATTGTTGTCTTAACTAAACTTAGAAGCTGTTTAAACAAATCGACCCCACCCCATCAAAAAAGCTTGCTAATTTAACAAAAATATTTCAAAATCCCATACCTCATTCAACAAACACCCCTCTTTAGCCATCGAAAACACTTTATCAAAAAAAAGGAGACCGCAGTCGAAATCGACTGCGGTCTTCTTTAAAGCGTATTTGAAAAGATTACTGATTAAGCTGAGAGTTGATATAGGGATTATAATCTTTCTCAGCTCGTGGAATCTGATATCTCCATCCATTGCCATAAGATGGATCCCAAGAGCCCTTGTAAGCATCTTTGAAATTACCTGATGTAGGATCTCCAGCTTTCCAGGCATCACGGGTAGCGGTAATGTTCCATCGCTTGAATGAGAACCAGGTATCACCCTCTCCCCAAAGTTCCATACGACGATACAATCTCAATTCCTCTTTCAACGCATCTCCTGTAGCTGTGCATGTGTAGCCGCTGATTCGATTGCTGTTGAGTTCTTTCAGACATTCGCGTGCTGTAGTTTCATCTCCCTGTTCAAGAGCTGCCTCTGCTTCATTAAGCAGAAGTTCTGAAGCACGCATGAAAGCGTGGTTTGAATCACCGAGATCCGGTTTTGATGACCAGAATTTAAGCTGTGCACCAAACTGAACGCGATCCTGAAACCCGTTTTGCTTAAGGAGTCCAAAATATTGCTGGATAACCGCATCAGACATGTTGGGACTAAATCCGAGCCAGATATTGAAGGCTCCTGAATATCCTTCAGGTGTCATGGATGCTGTCCACATCGATATGGCGGCAGTCATATAAGGATCGACAAGCCACATGTTCAAATATGCAGGTGCAACGATTGTATTATCCCAAAAATCTGCCTCAGTGAAACCATAATCTGCAAACCAGTTGACCTTATCCGGCATCCAGTATAGATCACAGCGAACGTCAGCATCAGGATATTTGTCATATACCTGTTTGTAAAGACGCCAACTCATCTGACCACCGGAACCAGCCCAGTTATAATTCGTTGAATATCCTCCATTGCAAGAGAAGCTTGCACCCCAGGAATAATAACCATTGTTTGAACGGTCACGGTTGTTGAACCACATCCATTCATCATTAGGATCTGCAAAGCCTGCAACATAGTCATCAGCACTCATGATCGGATAATTCTGACGACCATCGTGAGCCATTTTCTGAGCTTTTGCCCAGTCATGGTTTATAAGGGCTATACGAGAATAAATACCTCTCGCAACATCGATATTCGGCAACCAGCCTTCTCCTTTTACACGCGTAATACCTGAGCTTTCAAAGAGGGCAATTGCGTCATCAAGATCTTTGTAGATTTGACCTACAACAGTTTTGTAATCTGAAAGCGGCATTGGATCTGTGCCGGGAGTCAGTCGCAAAACTACAGTCAGTTCATCTCCGTTTTTGCGATCTTCGAAACGGGGACCATAAACCTGCATGAGTCTTACGTATGCATGTGCACGTATTGTAAGAGCCTGAGCCTTGATATTATCTTTTTCACTCTGTTCTGCTGCTACTCCATCTATCTTCTGGAGAATTGTGTTCGCCTGATTGATGAGTGTGTAGGCATACATCCAGGCATACGATCCACCGGAATCCGTATCGCGAGTCATGAATGTCCACGGCTGATACTGTGCCTGTGATCCCCAAAGCCACATGTTCGCATAGTCAGGACTTGGAGAATCTCCGTAGTATGTCTGGAAATATCCCTCTCCATTACCATAGCGTTCAGTCGCATTCGGATTGTATAGAATATACATGGTCTGTGCCACACCATTCATCGCTGCTTTCATTCCTTCAAGCGATTCCCCGAGTTGCTCGTCAGTGATTGAATCGATCGGCGGTTCATTCAAATAGTTCGCAGAACATGCAGTCATGCCCAGCGCTACTGCCGATATTGTCAATCCTTTAAATATTTTGTTCATAATTATTCTGTATTATTGGTTAGAATTTCACGTTCAACTGGAATGAGAACACACGTGCAGGAACATAATACTTACCTTGACCGCCACCGAAGCTATACTGTGGGTTCATACCCTTGCGTTTTGTAGCTGTAAAGATATTATCGATAGATACACCTATGTTAATATTCTGCATCTTGAGTGCGTTCACCCATTTTGAAGGCAGGTCATACGACACGTTAAGATTTTTGAACACAAGGTAAGACGCGTCTGTAAGCCAACGTGATGACCCAGCATTATTGTTTGCTGTATTAGCAGCATTCACTTGAGGTGTTAGAGTCGGATCTATATCATCGTTGTTTATGATGTATACCGGGAATGTGCCGTAATTACCGATAGGCATTGCCTCTACAGTGTGGTCAGCCACTCCTTCCGGCTTTTGTGTCCATGAATTTGCAACGTCTTTATGAACGGCAGCCGGGGAAGTTCCTACACCCATTAAACCGGCATAAATTGTATCGTAAACCTTTCCACCAAGGCTATAGGTGAATAGAAGACCGAGGTTAATACCTTTCCAAGAGAAGTTGGTGCCGAAAGATCCATACACTGTCGGGAACGCGTCTGCCTGCACTTTGCGAGTTGCATAAGCAGGAGTTGTGGTGTAATATTTGTAACCATCACCCTCTTTAACAGCATACAGAGCACCGGTATTTGCAGCGTTGGCAAGATAATTCAGGAATTGGCTCTCATTCTGATGTTGCACACCGTTCTCATCCCAATATGTAAGTGAGATGGCATTCGGATCAATCTCATAGAGAGACTGACCTGTAACGCGGTCAACACCATTCCATGTGGTGGTATAGATAGAACCCAGGCTCTTGCCAAGGAACCAGCCATTGCTTGCCATATCGTGATTCTCAGGAAGTTTGATAATCTTATTCTTCATGAATGTGGCATCAACATTGAAGTTCCACTTAACGTCCTGATTGCGGATGATATCCACTCCGAAAGAAAGCTCCCAGCCGATATTCTGCATTGTTCCTATATTCTGCAACTCTGACGGATTAAGACCAAATGCATTGTCCGGGTCATAAATTGTTCCACCTGAAAGAGGTTTCACCACATTAAAGATAAGATCTGTATTGCGCTTGTTGAAGTAGCCAACGCTGAAATTGAAACGATCATTAAATAATGAACCTTCCAAAGCGATGTCGAATGTTTTAGTAGCTTCCCATTTAAGATTCTTTGAAGCAAGTGTAGAAGGAAGCACAGATGCTATTCCTCCATAGTTCTCAAGACTATATCTGTTATAATATGCATATGCACCGGCTGACGCATTGTTACCTACAGAACCATAGGCAGCACGTAATTTCAAGAAATTAACCCACGTAAGATTACGCATAAATTTCTCTTTGGAAATCGTCCAGCTGGCACCTACGCTCCAGAATGTACCCCATCTGTTGTCTTTTTCGAAATACGAAGAACCGTCACGACGGATAGAAGCCTCAAGGAAGTATTTCTGATCGTAATTATAGCGTGCGCGACCAAGATATGATTCCTGTGTAAGCTGGGTAGTGTTCTGGGAAGCTGGATTTGTTTCAGTAAAGTTTGAAAGAGAATAAATATCAGGAAGCACCTGATTCTGTACATTAACGGAATGGTATCCTACGGTATATTTATAATTTTCATGGTTCAGGAAGGCATCGACATGGTGCAAACCATAGTCATGACTCCATGTAAGGGTCTGCATGAAAGTGTGGTTCCTGTAGTCATAATCATATTGATACAGACGTCCATTAGGAGCAAGACCGGATCCATTAAGATTATTCATATAGTTCCACATATTGGTCTTGTCACGGTGGATATTACCACGCAAAGTAAGCTCAAAGCCATAAGGGATGACCACTGTGCCGAAAAGTGAAGCATCAATGACAGCTGCTGTGGTTTCCTTTTTATCAAGACGGTTAGTCCATGCAACGTTCACACCATCAGATCCAAGATATGAAGATGTGTTCCATATAGGCTGACCGGTTACCTCATCATACATTACTTCTCCTGTTTCTTCGTTATGCTTGTAATAAGGATAAACAGGTGCCTTATCTTGAACAAGGAATGGATTGCTTACATATCCTTCAGCATCCTTAGAAGTAATATTCGCATTTGACTTAGTATACATACCGGCAAGGTTCAAACCCATCTTGAAATAACTTACAGGCTGGAAGTTTGCATTGATACGTCCGTTAAAACGTTCAAAATCAGTCTGAAGCATATAGCCGTTCTCTTTAAGGTAACCGGCAGATGCAAACACATTGAACTTATCTGTTGCGCCTGCTGCGTTTACATTGTATTCCTGACGGTAACCAGTGCGAGACACTGCATCCCACCAGTCAAGATCTGTATAACCGGCAAGAGGATTGCCTCCAACAAACTTACCATTGGAATCAAAAAGCTCGGTAGCAGGTTTGCCATAGACATTTGAGTTTGCATATTCGAAGAAATACTGACGCATATAGTCGATTGCGTCCTGACGGGAATCGCCATAATCTGTGATATCCCAGTTCACCATACCATCGAAATATGTCTGCATCCATTCGTTCGCATTCATACGCTCATAGAAGGGAAGACCACGGGTATACATACCCTGACGAACCTGAAGAGAAACATCAACCTTACCAACAGTTTTTGCTTTCTTGGTTGTTATAAGGATTACGCCATTTGCACCGCGGTTACCATAAAGTGCTGCTGATGCCGCGTCCTTGAGCACAGACATTGATTCTATGTCCTGAGGATTAAGATCTGAAATAGAACCTTCAAAAACGACGCCATCAACAACATAAAGCGGGCTGCTCACACCATTAATTGTGTTGTAACCACGAATAAGAATTGAAGGAGATGATCCCGGATAGCCTACCGAGTTATTAACCTGTACACCCGGGGCATTACCTTCCAAAGCTGCCGTAACAGAAGTCACGGGACGATCCTCGATATCTTTGCTGCCCACGACAGCCACAGAACCGGTCAGAGACTCCTTGTTGGCTGTACCGTAAGCCACGACAACCACATCGTCGAGGTTGGAGGATGTGGAGTGCAGATGGATCACCATATTGGGCTGGAGAGAAACGGTCTGTTCTTTGTAACCCACGTAGGTAACCCTGATCTTTGTAACGGTCGCAGGGGCTCTGAGTGTGAACTTACCTTCTGCATCGGTGGCGACACCCTGGCCTCCGCCGACAGGCATGATCGTGGCGCCGATCAGAGGCTCGTTGGTGGCTCCGTCGACAACCGTGCCGTGATAGGTGTGCGACGTCTGTGCCGTCAGGCTCCAGCTGCACGCCATCAGCGTCATCAAGATTAAAAACAATTTTCTCATACGTAATAATTTAGAGATAAGTAATTAGCATACCTACCTCATCCGTCAGCTCAGGAGCTGCGGATTACTACGTATTAGAAGTTGTTTAATGTCGCTTTTCGATGACGAAGTCGGAGAGTGTGTTTGTCTCCGAAGAAAAGTTTGCACCGATTAGGAAGAGTGGTCTTGAATCCGCCCTATAAGGCTCGGCGTAGCCTTTGTCGAGAATCTGCTGTAGAGCTATTTCCGCAGTAGAGTCTATCTTGAACTCGAACACATAGATAAATCTTGCGCTTTTTACAACCATGTCGGCGCGTCCTGAAGCCATTGCTATCTCTGTCTGTGTATGGAAGCCAACCATGCTGAAGATTACCTGCAGGATGTTCTGGAAATATATCTCTTTGTCTTTTAACGTACCCGGTGAGACGCTGGCAACGAGAGCCTGGAGTCGCTCCATGAACTCGCATACCTTCCCGTCGAAAACATCCCTGACAAATCGTGACATGTCAAATGCAGACTGTCTGTCGCCTTGGAAAACGTAATTCCGATACAGCGATGACCAGAATCCCGAACTTACCTCCATATTCGGGAACCCGAGCGTATATTCCTTGAATGTCGCGTCATAGCCCTTGATGGTTAGGTATCCCGACTGATATAGCAACGCAATTAGATTTCGTTCGGGATTCGTCATGTCTTTGAGATCGTCCGCACTGCTGCGCTGTCCTTCGATGTCGGAAAAGACAAATCCAGTCTTCTTGAATATTTTGATAAGATAGTCTGGTGAACCTGATCGGAACCAATAACTCTCAATCTCTGAATTGGCGAACGCCGTCAGGACACTGAATGGATTATATATGCCTTCGCCGGGATAACAGAAGTGATAACCGTCATAGTTTTTTTTGAACTCTTCCCATACATTCTCTTCGCTCTCTCCCGAATTTCCGGCAAAAATTGACACAGATTCCTTAAAATTGTCTCTGAATTCCGATTCGCTGATACCGCAGATGTTGTTGTATTGTTTCAGCATGGAAATATCATTGAGATTATTAAGTCCAGAGAATATAGTTACCTGCCCGAACTTCGTGACCCCTGTCAGCATCGCGAAACGGATGAACTCATCGCTCTCTTTCAGTACTCCATAGAAGCCACGAAGACGCAGTCTCGCGCTTTCATGCAGCTCCTCCTCATGCATGGTCTCAAGGAGCGGTTTGT
>CABUVO010000053.1 GCA_902495075.1 uncultured Porphyromonadaceae bacterium | reverse complement strand
GGCTACCAGACCCAGCAGGTTAAGGTCGCCGCAGGACAGAACGACCTCAGGATCGTGCTCAAGGAAGACGCGCAGACCCTTGAGGAGACCGTGGTTATCGGCTACGGCACGCAGAAGAAGGTGAACCTCACCGGCGCCGTCGCCTCCGTCGACGGCAAGAGCCTCGAGGACCGTCCCGCAGCCACCATCTCCAACATGCTCCAGGGAGCGGTTGCCGGTCTGAATGTTACCACCTCATCAGGAGTGCCCGGATCTTCCCCGGCCCTCAATATCCGTGGACAAGCCTCAATCAATGGAGGATCTCCGCTCGTGCTTATTGATGGATCCATTGGAGAAATTGACAATGTAAACCCTAATGATGTACAGTCGGTCTCTGTCATCAAGGATGCATCAGCAGCTGCAGTGTATGGTGCTCGTGCCGCATTCGGTGTAATCTTGGTAACTACCAAGAACGGTAACGATCAGGGTAAAAAAGCTACTGTCCGTTACAATGGTCGTTTCGGATGGGAGGAACCCACAACATCCACAGATTATGAGACCACAGGATATTGGTCAGTATACCTGGTGAATAAATTCTGGGAAGCAACGAATGGTGCAGGGTCTCAGTATATAAAGTATGATGCCAACGATATGCAGGAACTTCTTGCCCGCGTAAACGACAAGACAGAAAATCCTGATCGCCCTTGGGTTGTTGAGACAGTTTATAACGGTCGTAAGGCTTGGAAATATTATGCAAATACAGACTGGTATCACACACTTTACAATGACAAATATTTCCAGCAACAACACAACATCTCTCTTAGCGGAGGTATTAACAAAATCCGTTATTATCTTTCAGGAGGTCTGAATTTCCACGATGGTATTCAGAAGATTGCAAATGATAAATTCAAGAAGTATAATCTTCGTGCGAAGATCGATTTCCCGATTAACAAATGGATCAATGTAAGCAACAACACATCTTTCTTTGGTTCTACTTATGAATACCAGGGTGGTAATGAGTCTGCCATGCAAGGAACTGCACGACACGCACTCGCCTGCTATCCATTGCAGAATCCGGATGGTTCCTTTATCTTCACGACACCATATCAGGGCTATAACCTTGCCAACGGACGCCATATACTCTATAGTGTTGCTAAGAGTCCTTCGACTCAACGTCGTACAGACTTCACCAATACAACGCGTGTAAATTATTCTCCGATTCCTCAATTGACATTCAGTGGTGATTTCACTTATCGTTTCTTCCAGAATCGCAACACCACCCGTCGTGTTAATCTTCCTTACAGGACTTATCCGGATCAGGATATGCAGTATTATGTAACCGGTGCCGGTCAGAACGACCTGCAAGAGACAATCGGAACATATAACTATTATTCTGCCAACGGACTTGTAACCTACAAGGACACATTTAAGGATGCGCATAATCTCACAGTTGTCGCCGGATATAATTATGAGACGAGGAACTATAAGAGGGTGTATGCAAAAGGGCAGAATCTTACTGTTGATGATCTCGCGGATCTGAATCTTGTTGGAACCGACAGCAAAGGTAATGTTATTACAGCAGTTGAAGGTGGTCAGAACCAATATTCTCTGCAGGGTATCTTCGGACGTATCAATTATGACTACATGGGTAAATACCTTGTAGAACTTTCCGGACGCTATGATGGAACATCTCGCTTTGCCAAGGGTCATCGTTGGGGTTGGTTCCCATCCGGATCACTTGGCTGGCGTTTCTCTGAAGAAAAATTCTTTGAGCCTTTACAGCCAATCTGGAGCAACGGTAAGATCCGTGCATCTTTCGGAACATTGGGTAATCAGAATGTCGATGATTATTATACCTTCTTGCGTTTGATGGGTTCTGGAACATTGAATCATTTCTCTTTTGGTGAAGGTTCATCAGCAGCTCCATACGCAACACTGGGATCTCCAATCGCATCAGACCTGACTTGGGAGAAGACAGAGCAGTGGGATCTCGGTTTTGATCTTGGATTCTTCAATAACAGACTTTCTGCGACAATCGACCTTTATATCCGCGATACAAAGGATATGCTTACAGACGGTATACAACTTCCTGCTGTTTACGGAGCGACTTCCCCGCAGATGAATACTGCTGATTTGCGCACCAAAGGTTATGAGATCGCATTGAACTGGAATGACGAATTCAAATTATTTGGGCATAACTTCTCATATGGAGTAGGATTCAATATTTCAGATTACAACAGTAAAATTACCAAATACGATAACCCAACCAGAACATTCGCCAAAGATTATTACGAAGGAATGGAGCTCGGCGAAATTTGGGGCTTCCGCATGGGTGGTTTATTCCAGAGCGATGAAGAAGCACAGAAATATGCAAGTGAGGTTGATCTTTCTTACGTTGCCAAACGTATTGGCTCAGGATGGGCTGCCGGTGACGTGAAATATCTTGATCTTGACGGTGATGGTGTTATTGGAATCGGGAAAAATACTGTAGACAATCCTGGCGACCGCGTAAAACTCGGTAATTCTTTGGCACATCTCCAATATGGTTTCCGCGCAAATATTAACTATTTCGGTTTTGATGTAAGCGCATTCTTCCAAGGAACTGGTAATCACTACTGGTATCCTAACGGACATAACATGGATTTCTGGGGATGTTATTCTTATCCTTACACCACATTCATTCCTACAGACTTTAAAGACAAAATCTGGAGTCCTGATAATCCGGATGCATATTTCCCCCGTCCTATGGGTTATGCTGCTACAAGTGGTACAATTGGTTCAACAGATGACGATGGTAAGGAGACACGTATAAATGACCGTTATCTACAGAATATTAGATACCTGAGATTTAAGAACCTTACGGTAGGATACACTTTCCCGACCAATTGGACTAAGAAAGCTCTGATTGAGAAATTGAGAATTTATTTCACAGCTGAGAATCTCTGTTATTGGTCTCCTCTTAAGAAAAATACCAAGTATATTGACCCCGAGGGTGCAATGAATAGAAAATCAGCAGATTCTAACGAGAAATTCTATCCTTGGTCAAAGAGCTTTATGTTTGGTATTGACGTGACATTCTAAACTCTAATATCCGATAAAAATGAAAAAATTATTATATATAGTTCCTCTGCTTTGTCTCGGCGCGTTTTCATCGTGTGATGACGCCATTGATTTGGAGCCTAAAGACAAAGTAGATATCGAGGGCTTTTTTAACTCAGCCACGGCTACCGATTTGCAGATGTTCAGTAATTATTTTTATAACAATCTGCTGTCGCAGGCTATGGATAATGAACCTACACTTTTAGACCAGGATGATGTCAAGATCAATCAAAACTTGTCGGCTGTTCTTAAAGGAGGCACATACAGAACTGTTCCCGCATCTGGAAGTGGCTGGAGTTGGGGAGTGTTGAGACGAATCAATACACTTCTGGAATACATTGACAGATGTCCGGACAAGGCAGCTGTAAAGCAATATACCGGAGTAGCACGTTTTTTCCGCGCTTATTTCTATTTTGAAAAGGTTAAACGTTTCGGAGATGTGCCATGGATTGACCGTCAGCTTGGATCAGCGGATGAACAATTGTATGCACCGCGTGATTCTCGTGAGTTGATTATGACCAAGATGCTTGAGGATATTGATTTTGCAATAGAAGCTCTTCCATCTATCTCTGCCGAGTCTTCTGCTCCTTATCGTCTTACTAAAGGAGCTGCACTTGCTCTTAAATCCAATTTCTGCCTCTTTGAAGGCACATACCGTAAGTATCATGAAATAAATATCGAAGGTGGTCATGACTGGAGGTATTATCTTGGCTTATGCGTGGATGCGAGTGAGAAACTTATGAGTGGCACATATGGCAAATATTCGTTGGTTACAGGTACAGACGCATACATGAACATGTTTGCTGCTCAGGATGCAAACAAGAATGAGTATATTCTCGCCGTTAAATATGACCAGGGTATGCAGATACTTCATAATGCAAATGCACACACTGTGGTTCCAACTCAGGGTCAGCCGGGATACACAAGAAAATTCATATGTTCGTATCTGATGAAAGATGGAAGCCGCTTCACCGACAAACCCGGATGGCAGACAATGCAATTTGCTGATGAAGTAAAAGATCGTGATCCGCGTCTTACCCAGTCAATCCGAGGATTGAACTATCATCGTATAGGTAGCAAAACTATTGAAGGTGCCAATCTCCTTACATCAAGAACAGGCTATCAGCCAATAAAATTTGTAGGAGAATCAATGATGGGGAGTATTAATATGGACAAAAACAATATGAGTTCAAATGACCTTCCCGAATATCGTTATGCAGAAATTCTTCTTAATCTTGCGGAAGCAAAGGCTGAACTTGAAACATTGACACAGGCCGACATTAATAACACAATTAATGAGCTGCGTCGTCGCGTGGGTATGACCGGTATGCTTGACATGGCAACAGCCAATGCGCATCCGGATCCGTACCTTGATGGATCAATCAATCCGGAAAGCGGATATTTCAATGTGTCAGGTGCCAACAAAGGCGTAATTCTTGAAATCAGACGTGAACGTACTATAGAGCTTGTTCAGGAAGGCCGCCGTATATATGATCTTTTCCGTTGGAAATGCGGTAAGATGATTGATCAGCCAATGTATGGTCAATATTTCCCGGGTCCGGGTGCATATGATGTTACAGGAGACGGTGTTGCAGATATTTACCTTTATGCAGAAGGCACTGCAAAACCGGCTGGTCCATCAAGTGCCCAGTATTACGAGATAGGTAAGGATATCTATCTTTCTGATGGTAATTCAGGCTATCTTGATAATCACAGAGGACAGGATCGTCAGGGATTTAATGAAAACAGGGATTATCTTTATCCGATTCCAACAGATGACTTAAACCTCAATCCTAACCTCACTCAGAATCCCGGATGGGGTGCTGCTTCAGGTAAGTAAATCTTTCAATTGACGTAACAATGAAAAAAATAAATTATTATCTCATAGCTCTTGTCGCTGCAATAGGATGTGTGTTCACATCCTGCAGCGATGAGGAGACAAATCTTTCGAGAGCGGTTCTCGCGAGTGTTGATATTCTTGAGTATGAGGCGTTACCCGAAGGACCGCAGATCATCACTGTGACTTCTGATGCTGATTGGGTAAGTGAGGCTCCTGAATGGGTTACGATTTCCCCGGCTTCCGGACACGCAGGACAGACTGAAGTCGAAATCTCTGTATCTGAGAATACAAGAGATGCGGCTGTAGATAATCCACGAAAGACAACTATTCAGTTTAAGGGTCGCAACCTTTGGAGTATTGCCAATGTAATTATCCGTCAGGATGGAGACAAATTCCGTGATCCTGTTGATTATACTATTGAAGCCATGGAGGCGGCAGAGGACGAGACTGTTGTCCGTCTGCCAAATATGATTGTAACAACTGTTACAGGTAATGGTTTCATAGCAACAGATGGAACTGATTATGTATATGTCAAAGAACCCGCCATTTCCGTATCCGTTGGTAAAAAAGTATCTATTGTCGGAGAAAAATTCACAGATGAGATCAAGATGGCATATGTCCTTGGTGAAAGAATGACTGACGAAGGAACTGCGGCAGTTCCTGAGAAAACACCTGTTGACATAACTGCTACATTAGATAAAACTAATGGAAAAAAATATCAATATGTGACTTTAACCGGTGACTTTGACGGCACAGCCATTACTGTAGGAGAAATGACATGCAAGGCATATCCGGTCGATGCTCCCCAGAATCTTGAACTTGGGAAGCTTGGAGGTCACAAGATCAAGGTAACAGGATATTTTGCAGGCATGGCTTCTCCTGTGGTAAATATCATTCCTGCCGAAATTGAAGATCTTGGTGTAAATGAGGTTATCTACTTCTTTGATGATTTCGAATGGTTGGCTCCTTGGGTAGCGGCATCCGGTGCCGGTGACCAGGTGGGTAAGTTTAATAGCGGTGATAAATGTCCACAGTTGCAGAGCTGTATCTATGAAGACGTTTCTGCATTTGATGCTATTGAAGCAAAGGGATATAAATTCCTATTCATGGGCAGCGATATGAAATCATCAAAGGATAAGACTGCGAAAGATTGCACATACCTGCAAGCTAATTACATAAAGCTTGGTAAGACCGGATACTATGCAGGTATTACTTTGCCGAAGCTTGAGAGTGTCAAAGCAGGAGATCATGTTCTTCTACAGTTTGACTGGGTTCCAATGTGCTCGGGCTCGCAGAATTTTGATGATACACTTATTGTCGTAATAGTGGAGAATGGAGGTGAATCCACACAATTCCCGGTTCCTGAAGATACACTTACCGACAAGGTTGCAATGGAATGGCAGCATGTCGAAATAGACTTGGGAAGTGTTAACATAACTCCTGATACAAAAATAAGTATTCGAAATATTGATGACCATTGGCCACTCGAAGGTGAATACGGCAAGACCGGTCTTGTTCGTTACTTCCTTGATAATATTAAGGTTAAGCAAGCTCAGTAATAGAACTAATATACACATCAAATAATTAGGAAATCCCTGTGAAAAATCGTTTCACGGGGATTTCTTTGTTTGGATCGCTTACACGAATATTATAGTCATCTTTGTAATAATCATTTTATCAAAATCATCTTTGTAATGATGATTTTTAATGAGTCATTGCTATAATTGTGATTGTATAGAGAGCATCTTGATAAATATATTGTTCGATAGGTATCTCAGGTGTAGTAAGCAGCACTATTTTGCAGATTGAGAATTTTTAATTACCTTTGGAAATCAATTCCTAAGCATTATGATCTCAGCCAGATTTGTCAATCCGCACACAGACTTCGGTTTCAAATACCTCTTCGGAAGGGAGAGACAAAGAAATTCCTCATATCCTTCCTCAACGAGATCCTAAAGGGAGAGCGTCAGATAACGGAACTGGAGTTCATGGACAAGGAGCGTGTGCCGCGCTCCTACGATGACCGCACCATCCTCTACGACATCCTGTGCCGCTCCGACAACGGAGAAGAGTTCATCGTAGAGATGCAGCGCAAGGACGAGGGCAACTTCAAGGACCGGTGCATCTACTACGAGTCATCGCTGATAGCGACGCAGGGAGAGCGAGGGCGCGACTGGAACTTCAGTCTGGTACCGGTCTACATCATAGTGCTGATGGAGTTCAACATAACGAAGGAGGAGAAGCTTCTGCGCCGTGATGTTGGACTGATGGACATGAAGACGAATGAACTTTTCTCCGACAAATTCCGTATGATATTTATAAACCTCAATGCGATGGACAAGCTTGAGGTGGAGTGTAACGATAATTTTGAACGTTGGATTTATATACTTAAGAACATGGACAGACTAAAGGAGATACCATACAAGGAAGTGAGCGACATGTGGGCGGATTTCGAGGTAGTTGCGGATGTCGGCTCCATGGACCGAGATGAAAGACGTGTCTACGAATCCTCACTGAACAGCTACCGCGTTCTGCTGAGTGCCTTCAACAAGACAGCGGAAGAGGGTCGTGCTGAGGGACGTGCCGAGGGTCTTGCTGAGGGACGCAAGCAGGAAGCCCTTAAGATTGCGCAGAAAATGCGTCTAATGGGTCTTGACAACAAAGCAATCTTGGAAGTGACCGACCTGACTGAGGAAGACCTCAAAGATCTCAATTGAGTTTCCAAGATTTCGCTATTTGGTTTATTATTTTAAATTTTTATTGTGACCACCTATGAATTTTGGGATAATGTCAGGCATATAATTAATAATAAATTTTCGCCTGAAGGTTTACGCACTTAATAAATATGCGGAGGATTTGATTAATGGAAAATTATTATTTAAACGATTTTCATCGAATGAACAGCATGGCTGCGCAGCAGGAGGCACGGCTCATGTTATTGCAACCATTCTCGCGTGCTCAAAAGATTCGACAGATCCAGAGCTTAAGGGAATCTCCGATTTCAAAAGAGACCTCAAACTTGGAAAGATCCAAACTGAAATAATAGAGACTTGGGCTAAAAGGACCGGGTGCTGGATTCCCAATGTCGATATTAGTCTTAGGAATGGGTTAGGAGACTATATTGCAGAAGGAGGGGAGGCTAAAGTATATGATAATGGTTCATGTCTTATTAAATGTATCGGGTTGGATTATTTTATTTTGCCAGCATTGGCATTAGATAGGATAACATTACATAATACATATTTCCCAGAAACGCGTCTTGCGGTAATCGGATTCGGTAGGGATTCAGATGGTTTATTTAAGATAATTGTAGAACAACCCTTTATAGAGGGGCATCGAATGACTGATGTAGAAATTGAAAAATTTGTTCTTAATCTTGGATTTGAATTAAAAAACAGACGGAATTGGACGTTTTCTACACCCTCGATTTATTTAAGTGACATGCACGATGAAAATGTTATA
This sequence comes from uncultured Porphyromonadaceae bacterium, assembly GCA_902495075.1. Lineage (GTDB taxonomy): Bacteria > Bacteroidota > Bacteroidia > Bacteroidales > Muribaculaceae > Lepagella. The sequence goes on along the minus strand of CABUVO010000053.1, from coordinate 6,723 downwards.
TGCTCTGATAAAGGAACGATATTTGTTTTAGATTGTGATATGATATAAGAATAAACACACCTGAACTTAAAGCAGGGGGAATAAGAATATATTCAAATGATATAGAATACTGACCTGACAGAGGAAAACATAAGAGCACTTTATTGACATTCGTTCTTAGGATACTTGATTGCATAAAACATAAAAAAGGAGGGTGTATTAAAATTTGATACATCCTCCTTTTATTTAGGAATTGGTTTCCGATATTACTTTATTAATTTACTCAGTTTAACATTATCAAGGTGCCAGCGGTATGTCTTGGTACTTTTAAGTTGCGAATCCGCATTTCTAATGGTGATTTTGCTATCTTTATCTAAAGATTTACCTTTAAATTCTATCTTTATATTAGTCCATGCCATTTGGGAATTGTCAGGTAATGCAAAACTTGGAACTTCATATTCTGTCTTCTCGCCACCAGTTTCAAGCACAACAACCAACTCTGTGGGATCGAAAACTCCACTACCCTGCCTTTGAGTGCATAAATCCATCGATAGTGAAATTCCTTCTACTTTTCCTTCAAGAGATTGAAGTTTCGGTAAAACAACTCCTCCCTGATATTTACCTTTACCAAACTTAAGATAATTACGCTGAATATATATACAATCACCATCAGGCTCTCCAGCAGCGTGCCACCTTAAGAAATCATATCCTCTTTCTTTAAGTTCTTGTTCAGCGGTTCGTCCTTCAATCAAACATTTTTCAGATGTAATCTGAGGTTGTGTTGTTGATTTCATATCTGATCCAACTATATCTGCCGCCGGTTTTGCTCCATTTTCATTTCCCAGAGCTGACCAAGGCTCAAGATATTCGAAATCATCGAAGAAATAGACTTCTTCATTTGTCTCTTCTCCCTCAGCACCGAGATCTACAACCTCAGAAGGAATAACTTTAATAACAGGGGCTGCTGTTCCTGCATAGAATCCGGTCATTTGTATTTTATGTCCAGCAAGTTTATTCAATTTTAGCTCAGATGAGGCATCTTCAGGATAGACACCACAGTTCTGACCTTCAACAGAAATTACACTACCATCAAATGAACCTGTTACAGATACAAATGTAAGTGTGTTATATTTCGTTTTGTCCAGATTCTCTGTAATATCTACAGCCGTTAATGTAGGAACAGTCCCAATTCCAGCATCGGTCATCCTCTCTCCATTGAGGAAAGAGAATTTCATATTGTCAGTAGCCTTTTCGCCTTGCAGATTGAATTTCTGCCCCACTGTTACTGGCAATACCGGATTTTTAATATATACAAAGCTGTTACCATCGGTTGCTACAAGACCTTTTCCCCCATTTAAGACAACGGTCAACCCTTTCACAGAGACAACAGTGCCATTGTCAACTGTCAAAGCCTGGTTAAGAGTCATGTCCTCCAAATCACGAAATTTATCACCACCCTGACTGACTTTAACTTTGGTAACACTCCAGATATTACGACCTTTAAATATCACCTCTGCGGTTCTTGGCTTGTCCTCCGCGTTATCTCTATAATTTGGAGCCGCATAAACTGTTACTTCTGTCTGTCCTGCATGTCCGGTAGCAGGAGTTACAGTAATCCATTCAGGAGCTTCGGACACCCAGTCGCCATCTGATGTAACGGTGAACATCTGTCCATATTCGCCCGGTTCGGATGTAAAGTCAAGATTTGAAACACTGGTGAGTACTGCTCTCGACAAATTAGTCTCGTCATCCTTGCAGGATGTAATTACGCATCCCATCAAGGCGACAATGGCGAAAACAAATATATTAAATTTTTTCATATTATTGACATTCTATAGATTTGCAATAAAGCTGTAAACTTACCAGCCTGGATTTTGTTCAAGATTGGGATTGAGGCTAATCTCATCTGTAGGAATAGGATAGAGATAGTCGCGCTTTTCATTAAATCCCTGACGTGTCTGCCCCCTATGATTGTCGAGATAGCCTGAGTTACCATCAGTAAAGAATCTGTCTTTGCCCATCTCATACAACTTGGCACCAGCCGGCACTTTAGGATTAGCGGCACCATTGGCTTTAAACACTACATCTGCTTTACCATTACCTGACAAGTCATATTCTCCCGGACCGGGGAAATATTGTCCAAGAAGAGGCTGGTCGATCATTTTGCCGCATTTCCAACGCATGAGGTCATACCATCTACGACCCTCCTGAACAAGTTCGATTGCACGCTCGCGACGAATCTCAAGAATCACTCCTTTATTATCTCCGGTTACATTGAAATATCCGGATTCCGGACAAATATCTCCATCAAGATAGGGATCCGGATTGGAATTCGCATCTGTCATTTTCAGTGTTCCTGTCATTCCAACACGTTTGCGAAGAGCATTAACGGTCTTGTCTATATCTGTCTGAGTAAGCGTCCCAAGTTCGGCTTTTGCTTCAGCGAAGTTAAGAAGAACCTCAGCATAGCGGAATTCGGGGAGATCGTTGGAACTCATATTATTCTTATCCATATTGATGGAACCCATTTTGGATTGTCCCACAAATTTTATCGGATGATAACCAGTCAAAGATATTGACAAGTCTGCCGGAAGAATAGTCTTTGCTCCAATCCTATGATAGCCGTATCCTCTAATGGATTGAGTCAAACGTGGGTCTCTGTTTTTTATTTCCTCGCCAAACTGCATTTGTTGCCATCCGGGGATATCCGTGAAGCGTTTGCCATTCTTCATAAGATAAGTGCAAACGAATTTACGGGTATATCCTGGCTGTCCCTGCGTTGATACAAGAGTATGGGCGTTTGCATTGTGGAGCACTTTTGCTCCCTGGGCATATTTTACGGAAAGAATGAATTCATCCGGATTTGCATCTTGTTCTGCAAACAGCATCATATAATCCTCCTCCGGCTTGTTGGTTGTATATAGACTATATTTGCCGTATTTACCGCTCATTAGTTTTTCAGACGCATCCACGCACTGCTTTAAGTAATACTGCCAGTCGTGACCTTCTAAAGATATTCCGTGATATTTTCTAAAAGTTCCTTCAAAAAGACAGAAGTTTGATTTTAATGCAAGTGCGGCTCCTTGGGTAATCCTATAGGGGATAAGTTTCTCTTTTTCTTTTGTATTAAGATGCTCAATTGCATAATCTATATCTTCGAGCATCTTTGTCATAATGAACTCTCGTGAGTCGCGGGGTGCATAGAGGAGTGGATCTCCTTTATCAAGTTGACGGTCAACCCATGGAACATCGCCAAATCTTCTTACTTTCTGGAAATAGAAGTATGCCCGGAAAAATTTACACACAGCTGTGTAATATTCCACATTTTCTTTTGGCCACTGATCCACATACTCAAGCATGGTGTTGATTCTGCGCAGTGGACTCCAAGTCCACCCACCTCCCGAGGCGGGTACATTACGATACGTTCCACCCTTCATCACTGCTGATAATACATCGTTTATTTTACAGTCATCTTGCTCCTCAAAACATGGATTATTATCCATTGCGTTTACGAGAATTGCTTCATAAAACTGCTTGGTGAAGAGCTCCAACTGCTGTTCAGTCGTGAACGCATCTTCAATCTTAATCTTGTCCTTTGGTTCAAGGTCAAGCGCGTCATCACAAGATGAGAGCGCAACCATGCACATTAAAGGAATAATATATAATAACTTTTTCATTATTTCTGAAATTAAAGTTTTAGAATGTTACGTCCAGACCAAACATGAAACTCTTCGACCATGGATAATATTTTTCTGAAGAGTCTCCACTTTTTGTTCCTGCACCCTCCGGATCAACATATTTAGTATTCTTTTTAAGAGGTGACCAGTAGCACAGATTCTCTGCCGTAAAATAGATACGAACTTTTTCCATCAATGCCTTTTTAGTCCATTTCTTCGGCAACGTATATCCCACTGTCAAATTCTTAAAGCGAAGATAACGGAGATTCTGAAGATATCTGTCATTCACAAATTTATCGCTTCTGACAGTTCCCGAGGTGGCTGCATAAGCCATTGGACGGGGGAAATATGCATTCGGATTGTCTTCCCTCCAGATTTTGTCTTTAAAGTCAGTCGGGATGAATGTGGTGTAAGGATAAGAATAACATCCCCAGAAATCCATATTATGTCCATCAGGATACCAATAATGATTACCGGTGCCCTGAAAGAATGCACTCACGTCAAAACCGAAGTAGTTGATATTAGCACGGAAACCATATTGAAGATGCGCAAGTTTATTACCCAATTTTACGCGGTCTCCCGGTTCATCGACGGTATTCTTGCCTATGCCTATTTTACCATCGCCATCAAGATCGAGATACTTGACATCTCCTGCTGTCCATCCATCGCCAATTCTATTGGCTACGTATGAAAGATCCACGTCATTTGCATACTGTTGAGCTTCTTCTTCACTCTGGAATAGACCTCCTATGCGGAATCCCCAGATTTCACCAAGTTCCATTCCAACATAATAATCCTTTGCAAAAGTCTTGTTAGGATTATCGTATTTGGTTATTTTGCTGTTGTAATCAGAAATATTGAATCCTATGCCATAGGAAAATTCATTGTCAAAGAGTTTAAATGAATCGTTCCAGTTAAGAGTCAGTTCATAACCTTTTGTACGAAGGTCAGCAACATTCATATTAGGAGAATTTGCGCCATAGACTCCAGGAAGCGCTACACCAGGAGCAAGCATATCCTTTGTATCACGGATATAAAGATCAAGGGTTGCTGATAATCTGTTGTTAAAGAATCCCAAATCAAGACCTAAATCCCACTGCTCTGTCTTCTCCCATGTCAAGCCATCTTCGATAGGCGACTGAAGTGTCAAATATGATGCAGCTTGATTTTCCGTGAAGGTATATTTGTCAAGTTTTCCTACTGACATCAACCGATACATCGTATAGTAGTCGGACACATTCTGGTTTCCGAGACTACCAAAAGAAGCGCGAATCTTTCCGTTGCTCCATATTGGTTGCAATGGCTCAAAGAATTTCTCTTCAGAGAATCGCCATCCGATAGAACCAGAAGGGAACCATCCCCATCTATTACCTTTTGCGAATCGAGAAGAACCGTCATATCTGCCTGAAAGTTCTACAAGATACTTACCCATATAGTCGTAATTAATACGTCCGAAGATACCTTGAAGAGAATATTGGTTTTGTCCTCCTTCAACCGATGATATAATCTGCTCATCATCATTGGGTCCGGCAAGGTTGAAATCACTCAGATCGTTAGTAATTATATTCTCGGCTCTTGCATATACCTTTTTATAATTGCGTGTTTCGTAATTATAACCGGCGACAACCGTGAGATTATGAGCATCTTTGAAAGTATCTTTATAGGTTACAAGTCCGTTGGCTGAATAATAATTATAAGTCCCTACACTCTCTTGCAAATCGTTCTGACCTGCACCGGTAACATAATAAGACATTTCTTCACCCGGATTTGTGCGATACGGAAGGTTAGAACGACGAGTTGTATTTCTGTTCTGATAGAAACGATAAGTGAAGTCTCCACTGAATGTCAATTGAGGAATCGGAGAATAATTTACACGCGTTGTATTGGTGAAGTCAGTGCGACGCTCAGTCGATGGACTTTTAGCCTCCGTATACAGGATATGACGACCATTCGCCAGATTATAATTCTGATACGGAGTCGAGAATATATATGATCCATCAGGATTAGTCAACGGATAGCAAGCAAGAGCATGGCGGGCAGTACCCTGCATTGCACTTTCAATACCACCTTGGTAATTATATGTTGAACCATAAAACGATGTGTTATTCTGGACGTTTATCCATTTATTGACAGGAAAATCAATTTTTGCACGGAGATTGTATTTCTTGAATTTGTCATTTTTTATCTTGATAATACCATCATGAAAATTCAATCCTCCTGAAAGATAGTAACGTATTTTTTTGATTCCTCCACTCAAGGAGACATTATGCTGCTGCTGGAAATATTTATCATTGTAAAGAGTGTGATACCAGTCTGTGTTGGCATAATATTTCCAACGTTCCTTTCCACCAACAGTTTCCGTCACAACCCAAGGACGATCGGGATTCTCAGTCTTGTCATTCACACGAGCAAGAAGTTCGCGCATATCCTGATCGTTGTATTGGATATATTGCTTGCCGGCGCCATTGGCAGCCTCCCAAAACTTGTTTACCAAATATACCGACCAGTAGCCGGTAGTTTCATAGTCCGTTGAGGTTGTAGGCTCTTCCCATCCGAAACGCCCATTATAACGGACAGTTGCTTTACCTTCTTTCTCACTACCGTTTTTGGTTGTGACAAGAATCACACCGAATGCTGCACGCGCACCATATACGGCTGCTGCAGAGGCATCCTTGATAACAGAGATTGAAGCGACATCATTGGGATTCACATTGTCGATCTCACCGATTGAACCATCAATTAAAACTAAAGGCTGGATATTGCCTTCTGTTCCGTTGATTGATGCCATACCACGTATATTTAGTGTCGGTGAGGAACCTGGAACACCGGATGATGTGGTAACATTCAGACCGGCTACTGATCCCTGGAGCATGTTGGAGATGGTGGCTGCGGGACGGTCCTCGAGACTCTTGCCGTCGACGGAGGCGACAGCGCCGGTGAGGTTCACTTTCTTCTGCGTGCCGTAGCCGATAACCACGGTCTCCTCAAGGGTCTGCGCGTCTTCCTTGAGCACGATCCTGAGGTCGTTCTGTCCTGCGGCGACCTTAACCTGCTGGGTCTGGTAGCC
>CABUVO010000052.1 GCA_902495075.1 uncultured Porphyromonadaceae bacterium | reverse complement strand
TTGAAAGCTACCGGGAGTTGCTTCCCGATCGGTGGAACAAATCGCAGAAATAGCCGCCCATTATCTGGACGGCTATCTTTTTTACGACCTACCTGTCATCCCGGACGGTTGTACGTTTCCTGCGGAACCTTCCGGTCGATGCGGGGTTATAATTATTTGCCCTCTTCAAGGGCTGATGCGATATTTAGCCGAATGGCTCGGCGACTTAGCAGGAGCTAAAGGATGTACTTTTTTAACAATAGAACGATAGGACAGTAGCTAATTCTTCGAATTTAAGGAGTTGCATATGATGGCTTAAAAGCTAATGTTACTAATGTTCTAATGTTAGAAAAAAAGAGGTTCTGGTGTTAGAGTGGTTGTGAACATTTCGCCGGATGGCTCGGCACCTTTGCAGGAGCGAAGCGACCTTCAGAGAATTCGAGTCAAACTTCGCCCTTCGCGCCTTGGCGTCTAAATATTAAGTTGATTCAGGTTGTTGAGGTTTGTCAATTTTATCTGTCGCAGCAGGATTTGATGAAACAAATGTTGTTGAAACTCCTAAACTACAACAAATGTTATAGAAACTACTCTATTGGAGGCTCTATTTGAGGCATAGGAATTCTGTAGATTTAGATTGGAAAGTTAGAAATAATTTCATAACTTTGCAATATGGGTCGTAAAGCCATAAAATTAGAAGAACAGATTAGCCTGTTGCAAAGCAGAGGTCTAATTATTAGAGATATTGAGAAAGCAAAAGAAGTGCTTCTTGATGTTGGGTATTATAGACTGGGATTTTATTGGTTTCCGTTTGAAAAGTCTTATCCTAATTTTGAGAATAGAACGCATGATTTTAAGCAAAACGCAAGTTTTGATGATGCTGTAAAATTGTATTATTTCGATTTCAATTTAAGGAATATTTTATATAAAGCATTAAGCCGTATAGAAATAGCGGTAAGAACCTATATGACATATGTCGTGTCTAATGCATATGAAACCAAACCTACATGGTTTGCTGATCCTGCAATAGTGTCCAGAGGATATGTTCAGACTTTCCCGACAAAAGTTTATAACGAAACATTTAAGCGCATTCCTGAAATAGCGCGTCATCATCGCAAGTATCTTAATGATATCTATGCTCCTGCATGGAAAACGATAGAGAATATGACCATGGGAGCGATGCTTTCCCTTTATAAGGCAATCCGTATCGAAGATTTGAGAATTGATATATCAAAACATTTCGGGATTAATTATCCTGTAGTGTTTGAAAACTATATGGAGCTTTTGCGCAACCTTAGGAATACATGTGCACATGGTCGTGTTTTATTTGATTTTGGTCCTGAACACTCAATAAGAAGAGGTCCTGCTATGATGAGGGGCATAGGCGAAAATCAGAATCTTAATGGTGCCATTCATGTCGTACTTTACATTATAAAGCAGATTTCTGTAAATCGTTACAATGAATATAAAATGGAAATTGAGACTTTAATAAAGAGATATGGTAGCTATCCAATGGTACGGCAAATTCTTGAAGAAGTAAGTGGATTGTTACTACTTAATTATTAGAAATTATTAGAGATTTCATAAAAATATTCAACTTTTTCTAAGATAATTTTGTTTTCTTGGAAAGAATTAATACCTTTGTAAAAAATAGTGCCGGTATTGACTTAATGCTCAATGCCAACACTCTAAAAGGTAAAAAGAGGTCATGCATTTTACTGCATGACCTCGCCTTTTATACCGGAGGTCACCATCAGTAACAGTTCACATTATCGAATCGGGCTCTGTGTCTCCGTCAGGTCGTTTACGACCTGACGCGCCTGAAAATTCAACATTACACATTCAACATTTCACATTACTTTAAACCTCTGTTCCTCTGCGCCTCTGTGTTATGATTATGTGGCTAACCCTCGAAGAGTGTGATTAATAGATAGGAGTCGAGTACTATTCGACATCTCCGATGCCGTTTGACGCTAAGAGGTCTGATCCCCACACCGACCGGTTCGTTTCCTGCGGAACCTCCCGGTCGATGCGGGGTTATAATTATTTGCCCTCTTCAAGGGCAGATACGATATTTATTTAAATTGCCTCTGATGTGAATGTCAGATCGTAGCTGCATGTGAGTGTCAAATCGTAGCTGCATGTGGGTGGCGGGCTCCGGCTTGCTTGCAATTGCAGAATTGCGGCTGGTAATGGAGAGGAATTTTATCCTTTGTTTGTGCTGCAGTTACGAGCAACAGCAGCTACGACTTGAGGCGGCTACATGTAGCTATCATGTAGCTACGACTTGAGATATCGGCGGATGGTTGTAAATTCCATAATTTATGACTAATTTTGTGTTTGAATTTGTTTTAAGCAATTTCTTTGACATAGATGAAGAATATAAGGAATTTCTGTATAATAGCGCATATAGACCATGGTAAGTCTACTTTGGCTGACCGTCTTCTCGAACGCACCAATACTGTGACGGGGAAGGATATGGAGGCTCAGGTGCTTGACGACATGGATCTCGAGCGTGAACGAGGAATAACAATCAAGAGCCATGCAATCCAGATGGATTATGAGCTCAATGGCGAGAAATATACCCTGAATCTTATTGACACTCCGGGACACGTCGACTTCTCTTATGAGGTATCGCGTTCTATCGCTGCCTGTGAGGGAGCCCTACTGATTGTGGATGCCTCGCAGGGTATTCAGGCGCAGACGATTTCCAATCTATACATGGCTATCGGCAATGATCTTGAGATTATCCCGGTGATCAACAAGTGCGACCTCGACAGCGCCAAACCGGAGGAGGTTGAAGATCAAATCGTGGATCTGTTGGGTTGCGACCCGTCGGAGATTATTCGCGCCAGCGGCAAGACCGGTATGGGTGTGGATGAAATCCTGCAAGCTATTGTTGAGAGAGTGCCCGCACCGAAAGGAGATCCGGAGGCACCTTTACAGGCTCTTATTTTCGATTCCGTGTTCAATCCTTTCCGCGGCATCATCGCCTACTACAAGATTGTGAACGGTACAATCCGCACAGATGATTTTGTGAAATTCGTATCTACCAGCAAGGAGTATCATGCCGACGAGATTGGTGTGCTGAAACTGGATATGGCTCCCCGTAAAGAGCTGTCGGCAGGTAATGTAGGCTATATCATCTCCGGAATAAAAAGCTCGAAAGAGGTAAAGGTCGGTGACACCATCACGCACGTGAACCGTCCCTGCGACAAGGCGATAGCCGGATTCGAGGAGGTGAAACCGATGGTCTTCGCCGGTGTTTATCCTATCGAGACGGAGGATTTCGAGAATCTTCGTGCATCGCTTGAGAAACTGCAGCTCAATGATGCTTCCCTGACATTCCAGCCAGAATCGTCTGCAGCCTTAGGGTTCGGTTTCCGTTGCGGCTTCCTTGGTCTGCTGCACATGGAGATTGTGCAGGAGCGTCTCGGAAGAGAGTTTGACATGGATGTCATCACCACCGTGCCTAACGTTTCCTATCTCGTTTACGACAAAAAGGGAAACAAGACAGAGGTGCATAATCCGTCAGGACTCCCTGAGGCAACGCTTATTGATCATATCGAAGAACCGTATATCCGCGCCACAATCATCACGCAAGCCGATTTCATCGGTCCGATAATGACACTGTGTCTCGGCAAGCGCGGTGAACTCGTGAAGCAGGAATATATATCGGGCAACCGTATGGAGCTGACTTTCGATATGCCGCTTGGCGAGATCGTGATAGATTTCTACGACAAGCTGAAATCCATCTCCAAAGGGTATGCATCATTCGACTATCATATCCACGATTACAGGGAATCCAAGCTTGTGAAGCTGGACATCCTTCTCAACGGCGAGAGCGTGGATGCGCTTTCCACGCTGACGCATGAGGCGAATGCCGTGAGATTCGGTCGCCGCATGTGTGAGAAACTTAAGGAACTGATTCCTCGCCAGCAGTTTGACATCGCCATCCAGGCTGCAATCGGAGCCAAGATCATAGCCCGCGAAACGATCAAGGCTGTGCGTAAGGATGTGACAGCGAAGTGTTACGGTGGTGATATTTCCCGTAAACGCAAACTACTTGAGAAACAGAAAGCCGGTAAAAAGCGAATGAAACAGATCGGTTCAGTGGAGGTGCCTCAGAAAGCTTTCCTCGCAGTTTTGAAACTTGATTAATAAAAACACTTTATAAATTGTTATAGCTATAGAGACCACCGGTCTCTATAGCTATAAAATTATTATTAGATACGATAGAAATTATTTAATTTACAGGATTATGAATATAGGTGATAAATTCCCTGATGTGCTCGGCGTTGATGCCGAAGGTAAAGAAGTTAAATTGTCGGATTATCCCGGCAAACGTTTTATAATATATTTTTATCCGAAAGACAACACCCCCGGATGCACTGCCGAGGCTTGCAATTTCCGTGATAATTATTCTATCTTCGAGAAGATGGGATATCAGATTATCGGAGTCAGCAAAGATTCTCCCGAAAGTCATAATAAATTTGCAGCCAAGTTTGCATTGAGTTTTCCTCTTGTGGCAGACACGGAGCATGCGCTCTGCGAATTGGCGGGAGTATGGCAGAAGAAAAAGATGGCAGGCAGGGAATATATGGGCATCGTGCGCACCACATTCGTGACAGATGAGAATGGGGTGGTAACCGATGTGATAGAGAAAGTTAAGACCAAAGAGGCTTCCGAACAGCTCTTCGCCATCCTCGACAATCGTTTCAACCCGAATCCGGCATGATAATGAGGCTTTAGGTTTTAGGCTTTAGGCTTTAGAACCATTCGGGTAAGCAAATATCTAAAGCCTAATACCTAAAGCCTAAAACCTAAAAAATTACACAACGTGGCTTCTGTATTTTTTACTGCGCAAAAAACCATAAAGAATTATGCTAACGGTGGCAATGTGCTGATCTTTGCCACTGTCATGGCATTGCTTGTGGTGAATCTCCCTTTCACGAGACCTATCTATGAGTCGATATGGCTCAATGAGGTCGAACTGAGGGTAGGGGATTTCAATCTTTTCAGTCATCACGGACAGCCGATGTCCATTATGGCATTCATCAACGATGCACTGATGGCTCTGTTCTTTTTCTCGGTAGGGTTGGAGATCAAGCGAGAAGTGTTGGTTGGTGAGTTGTCGTCATTCCGCAACGCGTTGCTGCCGATTGTGGCGGCTATCGGCGGAATGTGCGTGCCGGTGCTGATATATTATCTTATGGCAAAAGGCACTCCCTATGCCGGTGGTGCTGCAATTCCGATGGCTACCGACATCGCATTCTCATTAGGTGTGCTTGCCATGCTCGGCAACCGCGTGCCCATAGGTCTGAAAGTCTTCCTGACCACCTTGGCAGTGGTTGACGATATCGGTGGTATTCTTGTTATCGCCATATTCTACAGCACTCACATCGACTATATGCTTCTGCTTTATGCCGCTGCATGTCTGTTGCTCCTTTTCTTGGGAGGAAAAGCCGGTATTCAGTCAAAGATGTTCTATGTATTCTTGGGAGCGTTCGTATGGTTCTGTTTCCTGAATGCTGGAATACATCCCACGATTGCCGGAGTGTTGGTAGCGTTTTGTGTGCCAGCCAAACCGGTGTTCGCACCAAAAAAATATATTCAGACCATCCGAAAGAACATATCCTTCTTCGCTCATGAAAATGACGAGAATCTTAATTCCCGCACAATCCTGAGCAAAGAGCAGATGAACCAGCTGAAAGAGATAGAGTCGGCATCAGATAAGGTTATTTCACCTCTCCAGGATATGGAAGATACTCTCCATCCGTTGGTGAACTATATCATAGTGCCTCTGTTTGCTTTTGCTAATGCCGGTATATTCTTCGGTGACATGGAGATCAGCCAGCTCTTCCACGGCATAGCTCCCGCCATCATCGTCAGCCTTATAGGCGGTAAGTTTTTAGGTATATTCCTCTTTGCGGCGATATGCATTCTGTTGAAATGGGCACCGATGCCCGAAGGCACAAATTGGGGAAGTCTTGCATCCGTGTCGCTCCTCGGTGGTATAGGTTTTACTGTGTCGCTGTTTATCGCCACCCTCTCTTTTGGTGCCGGCGATCCGATATCCTCTCAATTGCTTAACGATTCCAAACTCGGCATACTTGTCGGCTCGCTCCTTGCCGGTATTCTCGGTTGGGCAGCCCTTCATTTCACCTTACCGAAGAAAGCCGATGCTGAAGCGGGTGATTGAGTCATCGTCCGTGCGGAGTTTAAATGAACAGTTGTGTTTGCGCAACACGTCAGATACAAGAGTCAGGCCGAGCCCTCGTCCTGACTTTTTTGTTGAATAGAACGGACTGAAAAGGTGAGAAGCCGTCTCTGCCGAGATCGGTTCTCCGTCGTTGGCTATAGTCAGATGCACGCCCGAATCATCCTTCTCTGTGACGATTCGGATATGCCCCGTTACACCATTCCGGTTTTTTTTATCCGGCTTTTCCAGAATGCCCTCAACAGCATTCTTTACGATATTCACGATTGCTTGCTGGAGAAGCGTCATGTCCGCATTGATAATTTTTCTATCTTTTTCACCGGCAGGAATTGCATTCTCATTGTTGAAAGATATTTCGATAGACTCAGGAGCCATCAGGCGCAGGAACGGAAGCATTTTTGTAAGCTCATTGTCGATGTTGACGCAGGAGAACACCGGTTCGGGAATGCGGGCGAGATCCGCGAAAGAATCGATGAAACCACACATCGTCTCGCATCGTTCGCGACAGCTCTCGATAGTGTCGCATAGTTCGGAGTCTTCTCGCGTTTCATCCGCAAGAGTCTCCAATATCGACTGTACGCTTCCCATCGTGTTGTTGACCTCGTGAGAAATCATGCGTATCACTTTCTCGTAGGCTTCCTTCTCGGCAATGCGGAGCTCATCTGTAAGACTTTCCACAAGATAGAAATGACGTCGGAATCCCTCCTGAATAAACCAGAGGTGATATAACCTGAACATACGCGATCCATCCTGTCTTATGACCTTGTTCTCGCCCGGCTGAAGGGAGAGGAGGGATTTAACCATTGTTGTGTCAACCTCCTTGAGTGGCTTCCCCGTAATTATATCCTTTCCTGCAATTTCGGAAATCTTTAGGAAAGCATCATTCACCATTGTCACTTTCCCTTCGAGATTGAGGAGGATAATCCCCATTGGAGAGGCCTCGATGAGTAGACGCAGAAAGGTGTCTTGTTCGCGAAGTCGCAGCCGCTCGTTTTTAAGGCGCGTGATAAGATCATTGAAAAGAGCCACTATCTTGTCGGCTCCAGGTTCATGAACCTTTACCAGACGGTTATTGAAATCCTGGGCAGCCAAAAGTTCCAGACCGCGTCGGGCAGCTGTGACAGGTTTCACAACGCTTCTGTAGAGGAGCACGCACACAATAAGGGAAACTCCGCCAATCCCAACGATATGCCATCTCGCACTTTCCCCTCCGGTTGCAAACGCTAAAACCGCGAGGGTCATAATCAGGATTACTAAAAAGCTTAAAAGATATTTTGGTTTCATGATCAATTATATCGCATGCTTATTGGTTGCTGCGGGATTGCATTAGCTGTCTGCAGCAAGACCGTGCTTTTCGATTTTGCGGTAAAGGGATTGGCGTGTGATGCCAAGGGCTGTGGCAACTTTTGAAAGATTGCCGTCATATTTCTGTAAAGCTTCCGTTATCGCTGTTTTCTCAAGATCCTCAAGGGTCGCACCGGAAAGAGAGGTGGGAATTGTTGGCTGCTCTTCTCCTAAAAACTCAAAATCCGATTTTTCGATTCTGTTGTCGATACACATCAGAACTGCCCGTTCAACCATATTCTTAAGTTGACGCACATTCCCAGGATAGGGTAGGCGCACAAGATAATCCATAGCCTCAGAAGATATTTCCGGTTGTGGAATATTATGAGAGGATGCCGCAGCCTCAATGAAATGACGGACAAGGAGTGGAATGTCATCGCGTCGTTCGCGTAGCGGAGGAATACGTAGTGTTATGAGGTTGATTCTGTAGTAAAGGTCTTCGCGGAAAGTATGTTCCTTTACCATTTGCACCAGATCCGCATTGGTGGCGCAGATGGCACGGATATCCGTTTTTCGTGCGCGGCTTTCGCCAAGACGTTCGAATGTGTGCTGTTGCAACACTCGAAGCAGTTTCACCTGACAATCCTGACTGAGATCGCCTATCTCATCGAGGAATATAGTGCCTTTGTCTGCCATTTCAAAACGTCCCTTGCGTTCACTTACCGCCCCCGTAAATGCCCCCTTGGAATGTCCGAACATCTCGCTCTCAAACAGTGATGTGGAGATGCCACCAAGATTCACCATTACGAAAGGAGCATCCTTGCGGAGACTGTTTCTGTGTATGGCATTTGCTATGAGTTCTTTTCCGGTGCCGTTTTCACCGAGGATAAGAACCGGAGCATTCGTGCGCGCGATTCGTTCTACGGTTTTCATCAAGTCCTCAATCTGAGGATTCTTACCGATAAAGCCGCATCTGTCAAAATGAGAGGAGTCGACGTTCGGTTTATCCGGTTCGGAAGAAAGGCTTATGGCGGTTTCAATCCTTTGCAACAGCAGCAGATTGTTCCAGGGTTTGGTTATGAAATCAAAAGCTCCATATCTCATCCCTTCCACGGCAAGCTCGATGCTTCCCCAGGCGGTGATGAGAATTACGGGCGTTTCAGGCTGGAATATCTTTGTCTGACGTAAAAGATGTATACCCTCTTCGCCTGTGGTGGAAAGGGAATAATTCATATCCATGATCACAAGTTGAAACTTGCGTTCGCGCAGAAAGGATAGCGCCTCTTGCGGGTTCTCCGCCTGAAGGGTCTCATAACCTTTGCGCTTGAGGATAAGTGCAAGAGATTGCCTTATGGCTTTGTCGTCATCTACAATTAAAATCATTGTGTTGCGAAGTTAGCAATTATTTTTGAATATCTCGCTCGAAATCTGCATCGATTCCTGACTGAGCGGAGAAATCCCAGAGGGTCAGGCTCCGGATCTGGTAATAGTAATTCCAGAAGAGGTAGAGCTCGTTGATGAATTCCCTGCGTGCCTCATCCTTGCTTGTTCGGGAGTCGTTGAGGTCAAGGGTGGATATCTTTCCGATCATGAAGGTCTCGATATTGGCAGCATATCGTCGTGCCGCTATCTCGTCGGCGCGCCGGCTTATTTCGAGTTGTCGCATCTGATTGCGGTAACGCTCCACAAGAATGAATATATTCTGTGCGAAATCGGCGCGTTCCTGTCGCAACCGGCTTTCAGTTACCTTTCGGTTGCTTTCCGCTACCTTTACTTTACCTTTGCGGCGCCCCCAATCAAGAATCGGTATCTCAAAACCAATTTCCACTACCTGATTGCCTTTGAGCGTGGAGTAGGCTCCTCCGAAACGTCGGTCTGTGCCTGTGTAACCTATCTGGGCAAACAGCGAGATCTGGCGCATATTCCCTTTTGCCTTTGCCACTTCATAATCCGCTTCGAGTTGGCGGCGGCGGATATTGGCGGCGAGCTTATTGCGCTCGAGTGCTTTCTGAAGAGCATCTTCATAAGTGATGTCAGCTCGGGGAACATCGGATGGTGCAACAGGGATAATGTTGGTGTTTTCATTCAGGTCGAGGAGCGTGCGAAGCTGAAACATGCAGCTTTTTCGTGAACTTTCGCAATCGGTCAATTCTGATTCGGCGTTCAGCAGGTTTAGTTCCATCTGGAGCAGATCGTTGCCGCTGATGCGTCCCATCTCACGTTTCTCTTTCGCAACGTCGTAAAGTTTGCGTGCATTTTCGAGATTCTGCAATGCGATGAGTCTGTTTTCATCCGCCATGAGCAACTGAAAATAGTAGGCAATCGCCTTTACAGCCACATCTTCCGATGCACTGAGGTATGCCGCTTTTGCTTCGGTATATCTTACCGGTTCTATGCGTCGGTTCCATTTGATATTGTTCACGCCGAATATTGGTTGCGAAAGAGTGAGGGCAACGGGTATCGACATGAAGCGGTTGTATTTCTCTCCGTCGAGCTGCCGGAAGAAATCAAGTGATGTGTTGAGCGAGATCTTACCGCCCGTGAACCAGATGTTCTGACTCAGCGATACCTCTCCATTCATTTGAAGATAATTGTTTCGCACGAAACTGTAGCTTCCCGTATCGTTCATGTAGGGAGAATACTGACGATGGTATGCCGGTATTGTGGCGGAGAAATTAACTTCCGGTAAAAGTTCCGCGCGATAGGAGCGATATTCCCAATAGGATGTTTTTAGTTCGTCGAGAGCCACCGCCGCGTCCACGCTGCTTACCCGCGCTCTTGAGATCGCCTCTTCAAGAGTGAGATGCAGCTCTTCAGCCTCCGCGCCTGATAAGGGCACGGAGACGAAAAGAGCGGTGTATAAGAAAAATTGTTTCAGCTTCATATTTGATTACCCTTTTTAGAGCTATCGTGTTGGATTACTCCTCTTTTAAAGCTATTGCAGGTTCGATTTTCATTGCCTTCCGGGCAGGGAAGGCAATTCCTGCTATTATCATCAGAACCATGATGAAAATGGAGAATATGAGGGCTACTACCGCAGCGGTATAGTACGTATCATCTTCAATAAGATTGAAATAATGGTTTATCACCCATTCGAGTGCGATTGCCGGGATTATGGATATCGACAGCAGGAGCAAACCTTCGCCGATGGTTCTGCGGAAGATGTCGCCAGAAGTTGCGCCGCAAGTCTTGCGGAGGGCTATTTCTCCTGACCTTTGTCTGATACGGAACCAGAATGTGCCAAGTAATCCGAGGAAAATTATCACCAAAAGGAAAACAATTCCGGCTGTCCAAAGGCGCACCTGGTTTTCGCTGTAATTATGACTTAGTTTTTTAGCGGTTGCCATATCGGTAAGTTGTGTCAGATAGACATTCCGTAATCTGCGCATGTCGGCAGAAGAGTTGAATTCTTCCTCAAATTTCTTTCCCATGCCGGGTTTGACTCTTAATCCGATTTCCCTGCTGTTGTTTATCTTATTGTTGTCATTTTCATCGAGAGCCATGAAAATGGTGCCGTATTTCACTTCATATTCATTACGTTTTACGGATTCTATTACGCCTCCTATTCGTTTGGGATTGACCGTATCCATGAACATAACAGTGCCGCCAACGAGATCCTTGACATCATCAAGACCTGAGAGGGCATATACCTCACCATTGGACACCAGTATCTCTCCCCTCCGTAAAATCTCTTCTATTTTCTCTACGGATAATCCCTCCCGACTTTTTAGCCGGAGCACACGTGCGATTTCAGGACTGCCCATACGCAGATTACCATGATAAATTACGGAATCTCCATTGCCCTGCACTTTGAGTTCGTTGCCCGAGAAGGCGGATTGATAGGGGAGAGCATTGCATGATAAGGCAGCTACCTCAACGTAAGGTGATTTGCGTATTCTCGCAAGCAACATGCGAATGTCGTTAATATTGTTGTTTTCCGTCTCTTCCCCCATATCCACATATTCCGGACTTTCAGAGTCGAGTGTCTTGATAGCGATCTTGTACACATCTTCGCTGTCAAACCCTTTCTCTTCAAATTTGGGTCGAAGAGCGATATATAAGGTAAGCGCCAGAACCCATACAGCCACTGATACAACCATCAGCTCTATCACGAGCCAGAGATTGTCGCGCCATTCATTCTTTATCTGAGTTAAAAGATTTCTATTCATGATTTAATCATTTTTACCGGAGATTGCTTCGGCTGGGTTTATGCGGGACGCACGCCATGCCGGCATCCCCGTGCTTATAAGGTTAAGAATCAGGCAGAGAAGCAGAGCAATGCCGAATGTTTTAAAGTTTAGCATCATTCTGAATGTAGGGTTGGCACTCAGTATGTCTCCCGATCCGAAAGTTCCGCCATATGATATGAAAAGGTTGGAGAAGAATGCAACAAAGATGATGCAGAGGATGAGTCCGATGACTCCTCCGATAAGAGTGAGCACTAAGTTCTCACTCAGAAATCTGTTGAGAATACCCCATTTCGTTGCTCCATATGCCCGGCGCACTCCTATTTCAGCTACACGCCGACGCAGACGGCTTCGGGTCATGCTGCTGAGATTGATCGCCGGCAGCAGCAGAAGCACAAAATATACTGCATATCTCATTCTGCGTGGACCTTCGATATCCGGGTCTGTATTGGATCCATATTCCACTCCGAGAGCCTCGGCAGTATATGGCGACTGATGATAGAAGGCTTCCTTTCCCTCCTTTTTTAATGTTGAATTGAGGGTTGCATAACGGCTTATCACCTGATCGCGGATATCCTTATCGGTCACACCCTCTTCCATGAGCATGTAGACCTGAGTATTTCCTCCAAAACCTTCCAGCCATAAATCATCTTCACTTTCCGATGCATATGGAAGATAGATGTTTGCGTAACTTTCCTGCAACAACGGACTGGTGTTGGCTGTCACACCCTGCACCTCATATGGTATATGATTTATTTTTATCTCTTTTCCAATCACATCAGTGTTTCCAAAGAGTTTCTTGGCGGATGATTCGGAAAGAATCACTTTTTTCAGTCGCGAATCAATCACATCTTTGCCAAATGGTTTACCGGAAATGAATTTGAAATCGAATATCTCCCAAAACACATCATCGACATTTTTTATCAACATGCTGACACAATCGCCATCTTTTACCGACACATCGCGGTTTTCCGGCCAGTCTCCTGCATAACTTATTTTTTCAATCCCCTTGAGGTTGCCATAAAGTTTTTGAGCTGTGGAATTGGACATTCCTCCCGATCCGCCATAGTCTCCCATTGAAATATGTATATTCTGACCTGCCAGAAAACGAGGACGGTTACTTTCCGGAGCTACCGCCACGGTTGATAACGACGAGGTCATAAACACAGCCATTACGAGGAAAATCGCGAATGCCGTGCCAAGGATAGAGGTGATTGTCACCATCGGCTGATGGCGCAATTCATACCAAATCTGTTTTATATAGTTATTCATGACGTCTATGCTTTATTCGATTCTGCGACCATCGAGGAAATGAACGATACGGTCGGTTTGACGAGCCTGCTCCTCGTTGTGTGTAACCATGATTATTGTGCGTCCGTCTTCTTTGTTGAGCTGATGGAGGAGTTCCATTACTTCCGCTCCCATTTTTGAGTCGAGATTGCCGGTAGGCTCGTCGGCAAGTATGATTTCCGGATCACCAATAATTGCGCGGGCTATTGCCACTCTCTGACATTGTCCTCCCGATAGCTGCGAAGGGAAATGACGCTTGCGGTGTGACAAACCTAAGCGTTCAAGAACTTTGTCAATCTTTTCCTTTCTTGCGCGGGCTCCTATGTCTTTCCGATAGAGGAGTGGTAGCGCAACATTGTCGGCAACATTGAGCGAGGGGATGAGATGAAAACTTTGAAACACGAATCCGATATTGGCATTACGGAAATGGGAGAGAGCGTTGTCGCCCATATCTATGGTTTCTTTTCCCATGATTTCCACTTTCCCTCTATTGGCTTTGTCAAGCAGACCGATGATGTTGAGCAACGTTGATTTGCCACATCCCGAGGGACCCATAATACTTACGAATTCCCCTTTGTCGATTTGCAGATTCACATTCTCGAGAGCAACAGTCTCGATTTCCTTGGTGCGATAAACTTTTTCCACACCTTCAAGATTGATAATTGACATGAGTTGTTGTAGGTTTTAGGTGTTAGGCTTTAGGCTTTAGGTATTAGTATCAAGCAATTAACAATTATAAGCGACGTAGGAAAAGCCCTAAAGCCTAATACCTAACGCCTAAATATTAATAATTATAAGCGACGTAGGAAAGCCCTAAAGCCTAATGCCTAACGCCTAAAGCCTAACATATTATTTTAAATTGATTTTCTTGCGGTTGTTATATTCGCTGAGGTCATTTTTTACGACCCTTTCGCCAGGTCGCAGCCCCGATTGCACTTCTACATAATCAAAATTGCCGTCTCCGAGCATAACCTCGCGTCGTTCAAGGGCACCCTCTCCGTTGTCGACAAACAGTATATATTGCCCTGGACCGTGATAATAAGAACCATTGGGTATTCTCACCACCCCCTCCTTGATGTCGTAGAGTACATTGATTTCAGCTCTTACGCCGGAGCGTAATCGTTCATCGCTGTCATTATCGAGCAGCACAGTGAACGAGACTACCCCGTTATTGGACTGGGGCGTGATTGTTCCGATTTTTCCTGTGAGGGCTTTCTTCCCGACTCTGACGTTTACTTCCGAACCGAGCGACAGTTTGTCTACATTAGATTCCGGCATCCTAGCCAGGATCTTGAAATGGTTGAGATCGGAGAGGACAGCTAATTTTTCACCTGCTGAGATGCTTGTTCCCAATGAAGAATTGAGATATGTGATTGTCGCATTGGCGGGAGCCTTTATGCGGGCGTCATCAAGTGTACGTTTCTTCTCTGCAAGGTTCTTTGCCGTTATTCCCTCTTCAAGTTCTTTGGTCTTGCGGGCGGCGGCGTGACTGAGCTGTTCATTGTGCAGCTGCTTGCGCATCTGGTCAAGTTCAAGCACGGCAGTTTGGTAGGCGAGTTCTGCCTCACGCACTCTGTCGCCTGTTCCGCTGCCGATACTGTCGAGGCGTCGCTCGTTGGCGGTCTCCGTTTTCAATCGAGCCACCGACATCTCCTTGGCTTTGATCTGCATTTCAAGATTCGTCAGATATGTGCGGCTGTCGAGGATTGTCTGCTCCGTGTCGTAACGTTTCATCATGCGCTGGTCGGCAAGATTCTGAAGTTCCGTTTCCTCGCTGGCAAGATCGAGCTTCATAAGCGATTCTCCCTTCTTCACATTGTCGCCTTCATGACAATATATTTCCATAATTCTGGTGGCAACCGGAGAGGTGATAATCAACTCATAAGCCGGAACCACTTTTCCCGAAGCATCGGCAGATGTCTCAACGGTTCCTTTATCCACGGTGATGAAGTCCAGACTTTCCCTCTTCATTGACGGAGCCATAAAGGAAATGGATAATATTATTCCAGCAAAAATGATGATGAGCGGTATCGCTACCGTCATTATCTTTTTTATTTTGCGTTTTTTCTGTTCTTTTGGTGAAATCTCTCGATCCATAATTCAATTGTTAATTCCGCTTGAAGAGTTACATTATGCGTGCCAAAATCATAAATTGTTGTAAATTAGCATTATAGTTGTTTTGCGAGTGTCCGATTTCGGACACCGATAAGATAATCCGTACATTAAATGAAGAAGTAGAATATAAAAGTAATAAGTAAGAAGTAAGAAGTGGCGTTTTGCTTCTGCCCTTGAAGAGGGCATATAGTTATAACCCCATATCGACCGGAAGTTTCACGGTACAACCGTCCGCGATGGCGTATTGCACCGAAGCGACTATATTTCTAACTTTGCACTTATTATGGAACAGTTAGAACTATATGGCAGCGTGTTTTTCAGATACATGGAGCTGTATTC
>CABUVO010000051.1 GCA_902495075.1 uncultured Porphyromonadaceae bacterium | reverse complement strand
TTCCTTGCAGAAACTCCCGGTCGATGCGGGGTTATAATTATATGCCCTCTCCAAGGGCTGACTCGATATTTAAGCTACGGACTCTGTGTCTCCGCAAGGTCTTTAAGACCCTCCGCGCCATCCAATTAAACATTACTCATTTCACATTGAACATTAATTAAACGCTCTGTTCCTCTGTGCCTCCGTGTTAATATTTTCGTGACAATTTGAATCAAGCTTCGCCCTTCGCGCCTTTGCGTCCCAATAATTAAGTTGACTCGGTTTGTTGAGACGCGCCAATTCACCTTTTACCTCTTCCCTTTAACTTTTTACCTCCTCGGGCGCAGCCCGATAAACGGGATGCATTAAAAAAAGAGGGTGGGATTTTTCGTATTTCCGTTTTTTTACTTATTTTTGAAAATTGAAAATAATAAATTTAAGTTTCGCAAGCTTCAACTTAAAGTTTAAGAGTTTAGAAGTTAAGGAGTTTATCAGATGCGAATATGACTGAGTTTTCATTTTTTCGCATCAAACAAATAAACTCATAAACTGCGCGCTGCGCAATTAAACTTATAAACTTCAACTTTTCGCTTGCGAAAGGTGAATAATAAACTGAAAAAAAATTAGACAATCCATGAAGAATAGCGCGGAAATGGCCAACCGGGTGTTTGACCGCTGTGTGGCTGATTATCACAAGACCGACAACGTTGACGCTCCTTGCGTGAATCCTTTCGAGGAGGGATCGCTTGAGGCTATTTTCTATAACAAGAACTGGGTGGATGCCGTGCAGTGGCATCTTGAGGATATAATCCGCGACCCTGACATCAATCCGGTGGATGCAGTAGCCCTCAAGCGCCGCATCGACCGTTCCAACCAGATGCGCACGGATATGGTGGAGGATATCGATACTTGGTTCCGTGATCTCTACAAGGATGTCACTCCACTTCCTGAAGCCACTATCAATACTGAATCTCCGGCATGGGCACTCGACCGCCTCTCGATCCTCGCCCTGAAGATCTGGCATATGCGCGAACAGGCGCAACGTGGTGACGCGTCAGCGGAACATATCGCAAAGAGCCGTGCCAAACTTGACGTGCTTCTCGAACAGCGTGAAGACCTCACCACTGCCATAGATACCCTCCTTGAAGATATCGAAGCCGGCAGAAAATACATGAAGGTTTACCGCCAGATGAAACTCTATAACGATCCGGCAACAAACCCGGTGCTCTATGCAAAGAAAAAATAGGAATGTGCTGATCAGCCGTTTCTCGGCTTTGGGAGATGTGGCTATGACATTGCCGTCGGTCTACAACGCCTGCGTTGCCAACCCCGACGACAATTTCTATTTCCTTACCCGAAACCATCCGGCACAAGTATTCATCAATAAACCCGACAATCTCACGGTTGTCGGAATAGATCTCAACAACTACAAGGGAGCGGCGGGAATATGGCGACTCGCCGCATCCTTGAGGTCGCGTTTCCATATCGACACTTATGTGGATCTCCACGATGTGCTGCGCACCAAACTGCTGCGCAAATTCCTTATGCTCCATGGCGTGAAATGCCGCCATATCGACAAGGGACGCGCCGACAAAAAGAAACTGACACGCCCCAACCATAAGGTGCTGATACAACTCAAACCGACGCCTGAGCGTTACGAAGAGGTGTTCCGCACAGCAGGCATATCTCTTGCCGATTCCTTCCGCTCGCTTTATGGCGAGGGGAAAGGGAATCCTTTGGAATTCCGGGATGTCTGCCCTCCGAAGAAAGAGGGGGAATACTGGCTGGCAATAGCTCCATTCGCCAAGCATCCGGGGAAGATATATCCTTTTGAACTGATAGAAAAAGTGGCGGCACATTTCGCCGTGCGCCCCAATACACGCATATTCATTTTCGGCTTCGGAGCCCGCGAGGAACGTCAGATAGCAACGCTTGCCGACAAATATCCCAACATCATCAACATGGCATCGGCAGCCCTCGGCATCGGAGCCGAGTTGTCGCTCCTCAGTCATTGCGATGCCATGCTTTCCATGGATTCCGCCAACATGCATCTGGCATCGCTTGTAGGACTGCGCACTGTGAGCGTATGGGGGGCAACCCACCCGTATACCGGCTTCATGGGATGGAAACAGAATCCCGCTGACGCAGTGCAGTTGGATATGACATGCCGCCCATGCTCGGTGTTCGGAAACAAACCTTGCATGCGCGGCGATTATCATTGTCTCTGGGGGATCACCCCCCAGATGATCATTCAACGTCTGAATTCTTAGAAATCTCTTAACGAATCACTTTCTTGGTTACTTTCGAACCCTGACGAACGATGTAGATTCCTTTGTCGGGATTTGAAACGCGTACACCCTGAAGATTGTAATACTCCACAGGAGCATTCTCATCGGCATCAATTGCGATATTTTCAACGCCACTTGTCTTTACACTCTTGGCAAGGAGTTTGAAACTCTTGAATGCAAAACGGTTTTGCACACCGGCTTTTGCCTGTTTTGTCATCTTGATTGTGAGCTTCCCGTCGTCGCCAACTGTAACTTCTTCGGTCTTCTCACCTGTCTTCAGAGCATCGGCAGCCGGATGATACCAAAGGTCAAGTTCAGCAAAATCAACTACGGGACATTTAGTGCCGTTCACATCAAGTTCAAAATCTGTGTTATTCTGGTTGACAACACGATAAACCAGATTATATTTACCGGCAGGCAGACCTTCAACCTCCTGCTTCACAATATCCTCGCTGTCAGCAAGTTCAGTTTCGTTTTTATCATTCAAGCAGAACGCATAAGTATCCTGATGTGCCCAGGCGTCGCCTCCATCCCCATAAATCCAGTTGGGATCGGGTGTAAGAACTTCCGCTTTCTCTCCGTTTTTTATCCATTCCCAGGCAGTGAGATTTTCGCTATCATTCTTAGCCATGTTGTGAGCCTTGATAAGGAATGAAGCATCTACCGGAGCCTCGGGAGTTGCGGAAAGCAGACTTTTCTTCATATCTTCAAGAGAGATTACCTCCCAGAGAGCAGCCTCAGCTTCATCAACGTGCTTAATTGTCCACTGGATATCCTGATGACAAGCTTTCTCCCAGCTCCACCAGTTGTTATTCTCTGTGCTCTTGAAGTCAAACTTCTCATTGGGAGCGAAGAATTTTCCGTCATGCTTGATAACGTATTTATCACCCTTTTTCACAAACTCGAAATTTCCGGCATCGCCTTCGCTGCCATCAAGGAATGTCTCACCACCGGCTTTCCAATAGCCGAGAGATGATTTCACCTTGCATGAGCCGTCGGGGTTATTGATGATCTCAAATACGCGACCCTCGCTTTTGATAACGGCTGCCGTTCCCCAGGAGTGACCGCTGTTGAGGAATGTTCCCATCTCAACATTCTTGATGCAATACTGTCCGTTTTCCACCTGCGCGAACGCGCCCAAAGAGAGTGCTGCCGCACCCATTGTTAGTAATAATTTTCTCATGATTATATTTTTAGGTTAAAAGTTTTATGGAAGTGCGGGGATTCCGACTAACCGGAACCCCGCACTTTTTATAGTTGTCAGAATGTATAGACCACTGTTGTTACGCTATAGGGCTCAAGGAAGACTTTGTCTGCCTTGTTGAAGCGGTCATAGCGGAGATGTTTCTTGGAGGTAGTGGTGTAACGCTGCACGATCTGAGGAGCGCGACCACCGAAAGATGCATTGAGAGTAACACCGTTGTTGCTGTTCATGTTGGTATAGACAGCCACGATCTTCGAACCGTCGGGCGACATCCATGCCGAACCGAAGAAGTCTTTTGATTCGTTATGGTTAAGAGCCACGCGCACATATCCGGGGCGAACGAAGAGACTGTAGTTACCGAGCACCCAGAGGTTGTCGGTTGCCTCGACAGTGCCGCCAACAGTGAAGTCATCACTGTATTGACCTCCGGCTGCGGTGGTCTTGATGAGTTCGAAGCGGTTTTTCTGATTGTAACGTTCCACAGACATTGCCGTCCAATAACTCCATGAAGAGACATTTGCCACAGTCAGGTCGTTATGAATAATCTTCGACATATACATCGCGATATCGAATTCGCTCGCGGCATCGTAATTTCCACCGGCAAGTTCCGAAGGACAAGCATCAAGCATCGACCACTCTGTCTGCCAGAGTTTCAAGCCCTGCGCATCAGCTGCAGCGCGTGCTTTCTGACGCACCTCCCGCATGCGGTTCCAATTGTCGAATGTCCAATAGCTGTGACCGGCAACATGGTTGTCAACACTTGCCAGATCTCCAACATAATTGGCAGAACCTTTGGTGAAAAGATGTTTGATCACCTGGCGGCGCGTGTCATCACCCTGATAGAGGTCTTCCCAGGAAGCAGCCTCTGCAAGAGAAATTTTGGTCTTGGAATTTTTGGCAGTCAACGCCTTGTCGAGTTCTTTCGCCAACTTGGCAATCTGCGTATTGTTCCAGCCGCTACCCTCCTGGCTGTCACCGTTCCAGTCAAACTGCGGCTCATTAAGAGGAGAAATATGAGTCACGTTGTAACCTTCTGCATTGAAATGCTCAGCCACAGTGGCAAGATATTCGGCATAGTCATCATAGCAGTCGTCCTTAAGGTTGGAACTTGAACCGGACTGTGAGAAGCCCTTGCCATTCTTGGTCCATTGCACGAGCGGAGAGTTTGAGAAGAACACGAAATTCTCGCATCCCATATTCTTTGCCTGCTCCATGAAGTAACGCTGACCCTCACAGTTGTTCCAGTTGTAAGTAGAACCGGAGAGATAACTCTCGGCGCGGTTATTAAGAGCTATCCCGGAGGCATCACCTTGCTCAGCAGTGCCGGCACCAAGATTCACGCGCCATACAGACAGACCGATACCGGCAGGCTGTCCGTTAACCTTATTCTGAGAGAATAGATAATTGGCTATTTGCTGGCGGTTTGCGCTCCAATATTTACCAATCACTGCAGGAAGCCAGCAGTCAGACGCTCCGAAACCTTCCGAAGTCTGGAAAGTCTGGGCAGTATTGATTTCAGCAGTCTGCGGAGTGCAGGAGAAAGTTGGGCGCGGAGAAGTCACCTCATCATCGGGAGAGAGCACTTCCTCCGGCTCGGGAGTATTGGCGGGCACTTTTGTAGAAACACCTTCAGGCTCGTCAAAACATGCCGTAAGACCGACAGCCATTGCGGCAATAAATATATATTTCAGTATTTTCATTTCACTTGAAAATTTTAATTAATGTGCAATGCTAAATTTAATGTTAAATGTGTAATGCTAAGTTTAATGTTAAATGTGTAATGTGTAATGATTAATTGCTGAACCAACAACGATAAACATCAAGCACACATTATACCACATATCTCTGTCTGAGCATCATTTAACTTAAAAGATTGTTTCTGAGCATCATTTAACATTAAGAACCTTGAGTCAATGCATAATTTAACATTAAGAACCTTGAGTCAATGCATAATTTAACATTACACATTAAACATTAAACATTATATATCACCATCCGGGATTCTGGGTGATGCTGTAATTTGAATGTTCAATCTCGTAAACAGGGATCGGCCAGATGAGATCGCGGGGAGCCTGGAAACGGATACCTTTATCGGAAGATTCTCCCTGGTTTGCCTTCTCATACATATCGGCGTTCTCACCGGTGTTGTATTTCACAAACGAGCCGTTGGGACCGAAAAGATTCTCCATCACTGTCTTTCCGTTTGCATCCTTCCAGCGACGGATATCATAGAGACGGTTCGACTCGAAAGCAAGCTCAAGACGGCGTTCGAGACGGATTGCCTGACGCAGCTCATCACCGGAGGATTTTACCTCACCAAGTCCGACACGTTTACGAACCTCGTTGAGATATGTGCGGGCGTTGCCGTCATCATTGGTCTCATTGCAAGCCTCGGCATACATCAGCAATACATCTGCATAACGGAGGAGACGGTTGTTCAGCTGCACCTTGCGGATATTATACACCTCGGGGCGGTCTGCCACAGGCACATAGAACTTGCGGATAATACGTGCCGACTTATGGATGGAAGGATCAGCAATAAAGCAAGTGGTTGCAGTATTGCTTGCCCATCCGAAACCACCTTCTGAAACGGGTTTGCAATAATTTTTATAAGCCTCGGTGCCAACATATTTACTTTTGTTAGCGTTGTAGTAGTCGCTCATACGGGTCTCACCGGCGATAGTGCGGTCTCCGGTCTTGATGATTGTCCAGCGCAGACGCTCCGTGTCACCGGCGGCAATATAAGCATTCTCAAGATCAGCTGAGGGTTGTCCCCACGCCCAGCCGTCGCCAACATTACATTCGCGGCATCCGGAAATAACTGTCAGACAGCCACCGACATTATAGGGATCTGCCTCAAATTTAGTCTGAATTTCGAATATTGATTCAGCATTGTTATTATGTCTTACCGACCACACATCACCGAAATTATCCATGAGTTTATACTCATTTTCTTCAATCACTTTCCATAGAGTGGCTTTTGCTTCTGCGAATTTCCCCTGATAGAGCTGTGCCTTGCCAAGGAAACCGAGAGCGGCTCCACGTGTGGCGCGTCCCATATCGGCAGCACCATATTCACTTTTCTGAGGAAGAATCTCAGCCACGTCGGAAAGCTCTTTTTCAATAAATGCATAACATTCCTCAAGGGAATTACGGGTGATGCCGGGAGCCGAAGCCATTGGAGTGGTAATCAACGGCACACCACCGAAGTTTTTCACGAGGTCGAAGTAATAGAACGCACGCAGGAAACGCATCTCGGCAAGACGAATGTTTTTCTGACGCTCATTCATCTCCACTCCCGGAACACGTTCGATACCCGTATTACAGCTCGCAATACCCTGATAACGCGCACCCCAGAAATTAGTCAGGATACCGTTATTGGGAGCAGTAGGATAAAAGTGGCTCACCTCTCTGTAGCCGTCTTCCTGCTGAGTGTTGCCATCCCAGGCATTATCGGTCATCATCTCTTCGAGAAGATAAACCTGGCTGACCTGCCACCAGTCATATTTGTCAAGTTGGAAATAGCATCCCAACACGTATGAATTGACATCATCAGCTGACTGGAAATATGTCTCGATGTTCTCAGTTCCGCGCAGTTCCTCCGAAAGGAAATCATCACACGAACTGAAAGTCATTGCAGCCGCGATAGCGGCGAATATCATTATTTTTTTCATTTCTTTCTGTTTTTAAGCTTTCCTTTTAGAAACTGAAATCAACTCCGAAGAGGAATGTTTTAGGTGTAGGATACTGCACTTTGTTGATACCCACCTCAAGACATCCTCCATCGGCAAACGGAGCCTCAGGATCCATGCCAGTGTATTTGGTGATTGTGAAAAGATTCTGAGCCGACACGTAGAAACGCAGCTTATAGTCCTTCATGAAGCTTGAGGGAAGAGTGTAACCAAGAGTCAAAAGCTTGCAACGCATGTAGGAACCATCCTCAACATAGAAGTCAGAGACTGTGCTCCAGTTCTGGTTCAGGTCGTTATACGACAGGCGGGGATACTCATTCGAAGTGCCTTCGCCTCTCCAAGATTTCTCATATGCACCGCGAAGCACGTTGGCACCGCCGTTGCCGGAGTAGCGGTTACGCTGCACGTTGAAGATATCGTTGCCGAACGTTCCGTAGAAATTAGCTGTAAGGTCGAAATTCTTATAGTAGAAATTCATATTAAGACCCAAGGTAAGATCCGGATAAGGATTACCGATATAGCGTTTGTCGGCATCAGTGAGCTTGCCGTCATTGTCGAGGTCAAGGAATTTGATATCACCCGGCTGAGCATTGGGCTGGATAAGATTACCATGTTCGTCGGAATGAGCCAAAACTTCTCCCCAGTTCTGAAATATACCACCGGTCTTGTAACCATAGAACTGAGATATCAGCTGACCGTCCTCATTCTTGATAAGAGCACTATTGAGAATATTGCTTGCATTCAGAATCGGGCCATCACCCGAGAAAAGGATACCCTTGTTCTGCACGCCGGAGAGCTGCAAACCGATATCATAACGGAAATCACCCACATTGTCGCGCCAGTTGATGGCAAGTTCCCAACCACGGGCACGCATCTCTCCGATGTTCTGAGTCACGGAACCCATCCATTGCGACAAACCGAGAAGCAGCATACCCTGCTTGCCATATAGCATATCATGTGAAGTCTTCTGGAAGAGATCGAAGGTAACATTCAGACGCGAGTTGAAGAGCGAGAGGTCAATACCGAAATCTATATCCTCCACAGTCTCCCAGCGGAGATTCGGGTTACCGGTTGTGCCGACGATAGTTGCGGGATACATTGTAGGATCAGTTCCGAGCACGTAACGTATGCCGGAATCCATTGTTGTCAGATAAGCATTGCTGGAAATATTCTGGTTACCCACTTTACCCCAACCGAGACGGATCTTGGCATTGTCAAGCCATCCGCGTGTGCTCTCCATGAATTTCTCTTCCGAAAGACGCCATGCCACCGACACAGAGGGGAAGGTTGCATACTTATTGCCTTTCGGGAAGCGGGACGAACCGTCGGTACGGATTGAAGCCGTAAGATAATAGCGTGAGTCGTAATTATACATCACACGACCAAGGAAAGAAGCCAACGAGTTGGCGCCTTTAGAACCTGACGCCATCTGCGAACCGACACCGGCACTTACTTCATGAAGAAGATTGCTCGATCCGGGCACATTCTGACGCGCTGCATCAGCCCACCAGTCGACATAACGCTCTGCCGAGAAACCGACCATAGCCGTGAGGTTATGCTTCTCGGCAAAAGTATCCATGTAGGTCAGTGTATTGTTCCATGTCCAGTTTGTGCCGTCCTTGTAGTTACGTCCGATTTTATTTACCTTGTTTGATTCCAATGCATCTATATAGAATGCATAGTCGTAATAATCATTGCGCTGGAACCAGATGTTGGCACCGAACTGCGTGCGGAAAGTAAGCTGTTTGATAGGATTGATCTGAATGAACGGATTCACCAAGATAGTATAAGCGCGGGTATGATTGTCCATACGTGCTAAGGAACCTGCGGGGTTCCACACCTGGTTGTTATATGCGCGTTGATACTGACTCATGGCAACGTTGTAGCTCGACTGGCTTGTTGCGCCGCTCTCATCTTCAGTTGTAGCACTACCAAGCAATACGTTAGGATCATAAAACTCAGGACGCATCACCGGAGTTGTGGGGTCCATCGACATACATGCCTCGAAAAGATTCGGGGAGTTGTCCCAGCTTTCCATCGTAGGAGCTATATCGAGCCCCGCCTTGATATACTTGTTGAAAGTGTACTCGGTGTTGAGGCGTAAATTAAGTTTGTCCCAATAACCGTAGTTGAACTGAGATTTATTGTTGAAATAACCGCCGGATACGCTGTAAACGAATTTCTCGTTACCGCCGCGTACATTAAGGGAATAACTCTGGATAAGGGCTGTCTCGTTCACGACCTCGTTCCACCAGTCAGTGCCGTCGACAGCTGAATAGTTTTTGTAAGGACTGTTCCATACAATCTCGGAGTTGTCGTTAGTGTAGCGAGCCTTGATCACTTTTTCATATTCGTCAGCCCAGGCAATCTTTGGCTTGGGTACATGGTCGAAACCTACTGAAGCGGAGAAGTTCACATGTGTCTTACCGGCTTTACCTTTCTTGGTGGTGACAAGGATTACACCGTTGGAAGCTCGCGTACCATAGATAGCCGATGCAGAGGCATCTTTCAGCACCTCCATTGATTCGATATCATTGTTGTTAAGGAAGTTGATATTATCCGAGTTCATAGGCACTCCGTCAACGACATAAAGAGGAGTAGAACCGTTGACAGATGTGATACCTCGGATAATAACCTTCGGAGTGGCACCCGGACCACCGGCGGTTGCAATCTGCACACCGCTCACTTTACCCTGCAACGCTGTCATCGCGTTACCGGTGGTGACTTCCGAAATATCCTCACCCTTAACGGTAGTGATGGAGCTGGTAAGGTCGGAACGCTTGGCAACACCATAACCCACGACCACAAGTTCGTCCAGGCTGTTTGATGTCTCCTTCATGGCGATATTGATAACTTCACGACCGTTTACGGGCACCTCCATATTCTCAAATCCTACATAGGAAACCTGGAGAACGCCCTTTGCCGGAACCTTCTGCAAAGTATAGTTGCCATCAAGGTCGGCAGCTGCGGCGATATTCATTCCTTTCACTTTCACGGTGGCACCGATCAGGGGCTCACCGTCAACGGCGGATGTGACCGTTCCCTTCACTGTGAGCGTCTGGGCTGAGAGGGAACTCCATCCCAAAAACGCCATCAGGAAGAATAATATTCTATATTTCATGATATTGGTCTAAAATTTTGGTTATTGAACGGGGATGAGCTTTATTCTCTCTGCATGGGCATCAAACCATATGCGGTATTTGCCCGCCTTGGTTATAGTCGGTTTGATTTTCACATCAGGCACAAACAGTTTGGCATAGTTTTCATCAATGGCTCCCCAACGGCTCACATTGAATGCTGCTCCATTGTTTGCGGGATACATGAACTTCGACTCCTCAGTTGTAAGGCTTCCGTATTTCTGGTCAAAATAAGCCTTATTGTTTGTGAAGTGATCGTTGTTATCATCGAAATAATATCCGAAATATGCGCAACGGCTGGGATCTTCAGATTCATCCACACGCCAAGCCGTGTAATTCCACCAGCCATCATGATGCCAGTTATGGAGAATCCATTCTTTCATTTCTCCTGCTGAAAGCTGCCAGTCTTCGGACACCCAGATATGAGGATTGGTCTTATCCTGAACCATTCTCACCTCAATCTCTTTCGGTTGAGCATATGATGGACCGAAATACCATTCCTGCCACCATGCATCGGCAGTTTTGCGATTATTCCAAGTGTCAAGGTCATTTTGTCCGTAATGGAGGTTCTGAACAGGATCGAATGCCTCAGCTATTGAATATGTGGTATAGCTGTATTTACCGGTCTTGGTGTTGAAGTCAAAGAGATAGTAGACACCTGCCTGGTCAAGGGTGATCTTGCCGGATGTGTCGGGATCGTCGGCAAGGAAGCCTTCATTCGTGGGATCGGGTCCCCAGCAGATAGGCAGGAAGTCGGTCTTCTGCGGAATGAAGCATACCTGTGTGCCGGAAGATGCATTATAGTAACGCACGCGATACTGGAACGGACCTACGTGGTCGCAGACCATCGGAACGCCGAATACATCTGAGTTGAGTTCTTCGGCTGTAGCAACGTCAGCGATATAAACGCGGTCGAAGTCGGGAAGATTCTGCACCTTCACGGTAGATTCAACCTTAGTTGAACGCACCTCGTTATCCTGTGCGGGCATATCCTGTGCGGTAATGGTCAGCTTATAAGCCTTCTCCACAGATGGGAGTTCAAGCTTATTGGCATATATCACTCGTGATTCGCCGTTGGCTTCAATACGCACCGGGAAACCCTCAACTCCTTCGAGATTAACCTCTACGAAATCAAGATTGCGGTTGTCCTCCACCGTAAACTTAAGGTTGAACAGTGTCTGGTCCTTGATAAGCACCGTCACTTCCTTATCGGGAGCCTGAGAGAAAATCGGAGCCTGGAAGTCAGCATCGAATGTGACGCGCACTTTCTGAGTTTCGGTTTTTCCGGCAACATCAGTAACGGTCACGTCAATCTCGTAGTCACCGCTGAAATCTGTAAGATAATCGGGATTTACAGTATAAGAATAATCAAGATCATATTCCTTAAGGGGCTCGTTATAAAGACCGATGATGTCGATGGTCTTATTAAGACTCAAGCCGGGACATTCAAGCTGAATCTTCGAAATACCGTCGGCATCCGAGATCTTACCCTTAATCTGGAATGAAAGTTCATAGTCTGTGCGTATGCGGCTCATCGCAAGCTCCACTTGCGGGGTTCCGCCATCAGCGACAGGCCATTTCTGCTCGTCGTCACTACATGCCGTAACACAGAACAGCATGCACGACAGCACTAAGCTTTTAAATAAAAACTTGCTTGTCATAACGTTAGGTACATGATTTTATGGTTAACTTCTAAAAATCCTTATACAAATATTTATATGTTTAATGCAAGGATTCCTTGCATTAAACAATGGCATATGCCATTGTTTATGAGTTTTTCTATTCGGCTTTACGTTTTGCTTGATAACTGAAAAACCTTAGTCCGAATTTTAATTGAGTCTTATCAGGATGCAAAAATAAGCATGATTTTTCGTATATCCAAAAAAATCATGCTTAAAAAGTGTAATTTTAACACTTATCGCGTTAAAGTCCTATGCAATCGTTTCACTTGCAGCGAATTCCATCAGGTATGCCTTGATGAATTCATCGATGCCACCGTCCATCACTCCATTCACGTCGGAAGTCTGGTAATTGGTGCGGTGATCCTTCACACGGCGGTCGTCGAAGACGTAGCTGCGGATCTGGCTACCCCACTCTATCTTCTTCTTGCCGGCTTCGATTTTCGCCTGCTCCTCCATGCGATGCTGCAACTCTTTTTCATAAAGGATTGATTTCAACTGACGCATGGCGTTCTCTTTATTCTTGGGCTGGTCTCGAGTTTCGGTGTTCTCAATCAGAATCTCCTCCTCCTCGCCTGTGTAAGGATCCTTATATTGATAACGCAGACGCACGCCCGACTCTACCTTGTTGACGTTCTGACCGCCGGCACCTCCTGAACGAAATGTATCCCACGACACACGCGCAGTCTCAACATTAACCTCGATCGTGTCATCAACCAACGGAGTCACAAACACAGAAGCAAATGATGTCATTCGCTTACCCTGGGCATTATATGGGCTCACACGCACGAGACGGTGAACGCCGTTCTCGCTCTTCAGGAAGCCATAGGCATAATCGCCCTCGATATTGATGGTGACAGACTTGATACCAGCCTCGTCGCCCTCAAGAAGCTGGGCAATGGAGGTCTTATAGCCATGACGCTCGGCATAACGCAGATAAAGACGCATGAGCATTTGCGCCCAGTCCTGGCTTTCTGTGCCGCCGGCACCGGAATTGATCTTGAGTACAACTCCCAGTTTATCCTCCTCGCGGCGCAGCATATTGCGCAACTCGAGACGTTCCAGCTCCTTGAGCACCGCCTCATACTGCTGGTCAACCTCCTCCTCGGTAACAAGTTCTTCCTTGACAAAATCGAAAGCGAGTTGCAGTTCCTCCACCTGCTTCTCAAGAGCGGTATAGGAGTCTATCCAGAAATGGAGCTCCTTGATCTTACGCATCTGCGCCTCGGCTTTCTCACGATCGTCCCAGAAATCAGCCACGTGTGTACGCAGCTCCTCCTCCTCGACCTCTATTTTCTTTGAGTCGATATCGAGATATCTCTTGAGAGCGGCAGTGCGCTCCTCTGCATCTTTAAGCTGTTCGAGTGTTATCATTGTTTTTAGGCTTTAGGCGTTAGGTTTTAGGCTTTAGGCGTTAGGCTTTAGGTTTTAGGCTTTAGGTTTTAGAACCATCCGGCGAAGTTTCTAATACCTAAAACCTAATGCCTAATGCCTAACACCTTCATTCATACATTTTTTCGATCTCTTTGGCATAGCGCTCGTTCACCACCGGACGACGCACCTTCATAGTGTTCGTAACCTCACCGTTCATTATCGAGAAATGATGTGGAAGAAGAGTGATCTTCTTGATTTTCTCATACTCGGCAAGATCCGACTGGATCGGATTGATCTGCGACATCATGAATGCCACAGTGCGGGAATCGGCACATAATGCCACGCTGTCTTCCGAAGGAATACCCTCTTTCTGCGCCCAGCGGCGAAGCTGCGACAGATTAGGAACCACAAGCGCCGTTACATATTTGCGCTTGTCGCCAATCACTGCCACCTCATCTATATATTTATTCTCGGCAAGCCGGCTCTCCATCATCTGAGGAGCAATATACTTACCGTTGGAAGTCTTGAAAAGGTCTTTAACGCGTTCGGTAAGCACAAGCGCACCCGATGGTGTGAAATGACCGGCATCTCCTGTGCGGAAATAGCCATCGTCAGTAAAAGCTTTGGCATTCGCATCGGGATTATTGTAATATCCCGGTGTCACGGTTGCTGCCTTAACCAGAATCTCTCCGTTATCATCGATACGTACCTTTACGCCCGGCAGGGGACGCCCGACTGTGCCTATCTCATAATCCACATCCGGGAAACAGCTAACGGTAGCG
This sequence comes from uncultured Porphyromonadaceae bacterium, assembly GCA_902495075.1. Taxonomy (GTDB): domain Bacteria; phylum Bacteroidota; class Bacteroidia; order Bacteroidales; family Muribaculaceae; genus Lepagella. The sequence continues at coordinate 3,222 of CABUVO010000051.1, read as the reverse complement.
GTTGTCTCACTCAAGCCGTATCCGATTATGATATCAATTCCGACCGAACGCATGAATTCGCAGATACGGTTGCTCAGCGGCGCGCCGGCAGTAGGAAAGAAATTCGGATTCGGTATACCGATGGCATCCTTAAGTTTCTGGAAAACATTCTTGCTCCAGAACTGATACTCCTTCTCCACAAGCCAGGGAGCTTTCTTGCCCACACGTCGATAATCCAGATTACGCTTGTGTCCCACAGCCAACGCCCTGTTGACCATCATACGCTGCAGACCGTTCATGCCGGCTATCTTCTCTTTGACACCTGCATAAACCTTCTCCCAGAAGCGGGGCACGCAACACATCAGATTAGGTTTAACCTCTTGTATCGTGTCCTGAATTAAACGCGGATCATAGTTCACAGCTATCGCGAGACCTCTCGTTATACAGAAAAAGCACCATGCCTTCTCCAGAATATGGGAAAGCGGCAGGAATGCCATCGACAGATCGTCATCGTTAATGCCCCGAAGGAGCTTGAGATGCATCTCCATTGCCGCGTCATAATTGGAATGGGTGATGACAACACCTTTAGGCTCACCCGTAGTGCCCGAAGTATAAATCAATGTTGCCATATCCTCGGGCAGACCACGTTCAGCACGCGCCGACACCTCTCTTGCCACCTCTTCAGGGGCATTCATCCCAAGCCGCACGAAATCATCCCAAAATATAGAGATTGTGTCATCCTCACGCAACTCCAGACCGTCATTCTTGAAAATTACGATCTTGCGTATTTTGTCGGGATTAGCTTTCCAATGATTGTAAGCCAAAGGATACTGATGGCTGTCTCCCACAAAAAGCACCGAGACGCCCCCGTCAGACACAATAAAATCATACTGAGCCTGCGAACTGCTCGAATATACGGGAATAGAGGCAAGACGGTTCTTGAACGCGCCAAGCTCCGTGATAAGTATCTGTGGTGTGTTAGGGGAACAGATGGCTATCGTATCTTTCTCGACAAGACCGAGCATCGCAAAGGATTTTGCAGCCACCTCCACCTGCAGGGCAAACTCCTCCCAGGGAGTGGAGAGCCATTCACCATCCTTACGCCAGCAGAAGCGATATGCCTCGCGTCCTTTCAGCTTACGCGCATTTTCGGCTACTATTTCAACCAGTTTATTTGCCATTGCATCATAAGAACCATGTGATTACATCTCTTAAACGGCAGCACCGTTCCACATAGTTCACTGCAAAATTAACAAATTTCCCTCCAACCGCCAAAACCATTCCTCAAAACCACACAAAATGCACCAAAACGCCTTTGTGATCTGTAAACCATGTGCCGAGAGGTGGAATTATGCTGTCGGCATGGTTTTCCACAACACGTTTTGAACGGCACATCGAGGCTGCAGGACCTACAATGACACCCTCAAGAGGTTTTATGCCATGGCTTCCAAATATGAAATCTATCCGGTCGCGATCGTCAGCTTTAGGAGCCCAGCATATCTTCTTTGCGGGAAGTGATGGCACATCCGACGGATAAGTGATGCCCGGATTCTCAACGGGATCCGGATAGAGCTGCCTCCATAAGTCCGTAAAACCCTTTTCTTCAAGTAAACTTGTGACTTCCCAATTCACCGCAAAACCGTTATGGTCATACATTCTGGCTGTTTTCTCAGTCCAATCCATGAACGACGGCTCATTGAAATCTCCTCCAAGCAAAACCGCATACCCTTCTTCAATCCTGCTCTTTGCGTCTTTCAAGAAAGTATCAATCGCCTCAACGCGCCTGGAGCAGGATCCGAGCTTAAGCATCTCCTTGCCGTCAGTCGGCAATGCAGTCTCTTTCCATGTAGTGCCGTCATACCCCCTTGCATTGTAACAGGAATAATGATGCCAGTCAAGATGAGCGGTGTAAACCGCAAGCTTAACATCACCGGCTTCTATATCTGCACGGTAAATGCTGCCACAATCATCTTTTAAGGGATATACCGTAGAAAACTTTTTAATCGGGAAGCGGCTCAATATTCCGGAATCATCGCTAAAATGAGAATAATAAGTTATTCCTCTTTTTTTCAAAGAATCGCATAATCTACCTGTGAAATCGGATCCATTATAATTCCTGACTTCACTCAATGTCACAAAATCCGGAGCAAGGCGTTCAATCTCACCGATAAGAGCTTCATATCCTCCCTCCACCATAGTGCATTCCTGCCATAAATTCAATTGAAGCGCGCTGAATATTCGCTGCAGCTTTATTGCGAACCCGCCGGCTCTTGCCATGCGGAGGGGAAGCTCCGAGGTCGAGGTCACACGCATCCTGTATATCTCGTATTTCTCGGGATTCGTGAACCCGTCGCCGTCGGTGGCGTCGCTGTAGACCGTGCACTCGTATTCCTCTCCTGCCGGAAGGAAACCGAACCTCAGCGTATAGTCGCGCGCCTCCTCGTTCGTGACTCCCCCCACATACCAGTCGGGACTGTTCCTGTCACGGCGCGCGACAACAAGGTAATCGCCCGGTTCTGCATCCAGATAGACGCTCCTGCTCCAGTCAACAGGGACATCCTTTATGAACTGGAAGGCGTCCATATGGCGCTCGTAGTGCTCCGGAAGGTCGCCTGCCATCTGCACCGGGGAGTACATCGTCAGGTAGAGAGCAAGCTGGTTCGGTATCGTGGCGCGTTTCCTCTTCCCCTGGTAGCCGGGGGCGAATGAAGTGATGTCCATGCGGAATATGCCGGGCGTGAAGTCCATCGGTCCCCCCTGAAGGCGTGTGAACGGGAGGATCGTGGCGTGGCGGGGGCTCATCTCGGCGTATTCCTGCCCCATCGCGCTTTCGTTCGCCATCAGGTTGGGCCACGTGCGGCAGAGTCCGGTCGGGCGCACCGCCTCGTGGGCGTTGACCATGATCCGCCTGTCGGCTGCCTTCTTCACGGCGTTCAGATAGTGGTTCACAATATTCTGGCTGTAATGGTATTCACCTTTGGGCAAGATTTTGCCGACGTATCCGCTCTTGACGGTGTTGTAGCCGTACCTGTTCATCAGGTCGTACGCGGCGTCGAGGTGACGCTCGTAGTTGCCGACAGACCCGGAGGTCTCGTGGTGCATCATGAGCATTATCCCTTTCTGGCGGGCGTAGTCGTTGAGCGCCCTGATGTCGAAATCGGGATAGGGGGTCACGAAGTCGAACACGTAGTCCTTCTCCTTGCCGTACCAGTCCTCCCACCCGGTGTTCCATCCTTCCACAAG
>CABUVO010000050.1 GCA_902495075.1 uncultured Porphyromonadaceae bacterium | reverse complement strand
TCATCGATGAGCACGACAGCCTTACGTCCCGTCTTCTCCACAGCCCTGCGTATTATGCCACGGAATCGCGAACCAACGCTCACTTCGTCCTCCTCCTTGCCATAGATATCTTCGTATTCTCGGAGAAGCAGGTTGAGCTTACCCTCGAGTTTGGCGGGATACTCATAGCTCTCGCCACTGAGGTCGAAGCGAAGCACGGGGTATGAGTCCCATGCCTTTTCAAGCCCGGCGACAGCCAACCCGGCGAACAGCTTGCGCCTGCCTTCGAAATACGCCTGTATGGTCGAGAGCAGCAAGCTCTTACCGAACCGCCTCGGGCGGCTAAGGAAAACATACTGGTTATCGTTGACAAGATCATGGACATACCTCGTCTTGTCAACATAAAGGTAGCCCCCCTCGATTATCTTTTCAAATGTCTGTATCCCGACAGGGTATTTTATCATATTTCCCATTCGCAATGATTTATACTTGCAAATATAACGAAAAATCCATTAAAATGATTATTTCAGACAAAGAAAGAGCCGCCAGAAATCTGACAGCTCTTGATAATGTCATCTTGTCAAATGATTAGTTGAGTGTTTCGGACTCGGAGATATAATCATTGTATTGTGTCTCGTTTCTTGGAATTGTCCATCTCCAGCCGCGGGCCTTAGTCACGTCATATACTCCTGCCTGAGATGCCGGAATATTGTTTGATGTGGGATCATTCGCACGCCAGCTATTGCGCACGATGGGCTCATTCCAGCGTTTGTAGTCGAACCAGTTGAAACCTTCACCCCAAAGTTCAATTCTTCGGTTGAGCTTAACTTCTTCAAGGAGTGCATCACCTGTCTTGGTACTTTTCTGATATCCGCTGATTCGGTTTCTATTAAGCTCATACAGACAGTTCTGGGCAGTTGTATAATCGCTGTTGTGGCATGCAGCCTCAGCTTCAATCAGCAACATCTCAGCACCACGCATGAACGGAAATGCAGAAGATCCATAGTAATCCTGGCTCCAGAATTTAAATTGTGCACCGAAAGGAGCCAGTGTGCCATAAGGCAAATAGCCACCGTAAGCGGGGTTGGAATATGGGTAAGGCCATCCTTTGGCAGCTCCCACTCGGTTATAAATCTGAGCGCCCATAACATAAAGATCATAAGCAAGTGGTCCGGGTTTAACATTACCTCCGTTATTACTCCATTTATTGATGTCCATGGAGCTGGATGTGCAATATCGGCTGTCCCAGAAAAGAGCCTCATTTGCTGGATCACTTACCTTATCAGGCGTGAAAAAGAGGTCGCAACGCATATCATTAGGATCCATCTGACGATAGAGGTCATAATTTATTGCACCGGCTCCGATGCTCTGCCAGCGGCAAGGATATGCTCCGTTGCAAGCGTATGATGCACCAAAAGAAGCGAAATACATACCTGCCGGGGCTGGAGAATTCGTCCACATCCACTCGCCATTGGGTTCTGCAAAACCTGAAGCATATTCCGACGGAGACATTATCGGATAATATTCCCTTGCAGCATTTGCCATAGCTTGTGCTGTCTGCCAGTCATCCTTAAGGAGGGCAGCGCGGGCATAAAGACCCTGGGCAATCTCAATATCAGGTTCCCATTCATATGAGCGGAATTTACCTGAATCCTCATAAAGAGCAATTGCCTCATCAAGATCCTTATAAATAAAGTCAAGCACATCTTTCATAGGAGCCAAGGGGGCGTTGACATCTCCATTAGGATCAGCAGCAGACTTGCGAAGAACCACAGTTTTTACAGTTCCGTTTTCGCTGTCAGCCCAACGAGGACCATAGATCTGCAGCAGGCGAGTATATGCATGCGCACGAAGTGTCTTTGCCTGGGCAATTCTGAAAGCAGTCTCCTCATCCTCAATTTGGTCAACAGGAGTGGCATCGCATATGTTGTTTGCTTGAGAAATTAGACCATAGCAATAAGACCATGCTACATATGTTGCTGTAGCAGTCTGATTGGTCATACGAGTCCAATTAGGAACATTCTGGTCTGAACGAGTCCAGAAATAACTGAAATAATCCTGACCTACAACTTCTCCGTAGAACATCGAGAGCCATGGCTCACCATTAAACCAGCGATAGCTGTAGAGCGACGAGTATTGCTGATACATAGACTGGCACATGCCATACACTGCATTTTTCTTTGCTTCGGGTGAGCCCACAGCTTCAGCGTTTTTTATCTCTGTCTGTGGTTCAAGAGTCAGGTAGTTTTCTGAACAGGAAGCCATGCCGCCTGCCAGAACTGCTACCGTCAAACCTTTGATTATATTAATTTTCTTCATATTGTTTCTTTCTTTATTTGTCCAAGAAATTAGAACTTCACGCTAAGCTGGAAAGATACTGTGCGGGTCGGAACATAGTATTCTCCCTGACCACCTGCAAATCCATAAGTCGGGTTCATACCTTTTCTCTTGGCAACAATGAATACGTTGTCTATTGAAACTCCAAGATTCAGGTTCTGCATCTTCATGGCTCTAACCCATTTTGACGGGAAGTCGTAGGAAAGATTCACGTTCTTCAAAGTCAGATAGCTACTTGATGTCAGCCAACGTGAACTTGAAGCATTGTTGTAAGATGAGAATTGCGAGTTAAGCTGAGGAATTCCATTTGGATCAATTCGGTTAGGACTGTCTTCTGTCATTCCCTCCGGAGCGGCTGTCCATGAATTCAGGATATCCTTGTGGAGTGCACGGGCAATAGTCGATGCCGACATCAGACCCTGATAGTTGCTGTCGTAAGTTTTGCCTCCAAGGCTGTATGTGAAGAGAAGACCGAGATTGATGCCCTTCCATGAGAAGTTCGTTCCGAATGAACCATAAACGGTCGGAAGCGATGTGCCACAAATCTTGCGGGTTGCATAAGATGTGTTGCTTGTATAATATTTCCCATCTTTTTCAATGAAAACAGACGCTCCTGCGGCAGCATCAGCCTTGGCAGCATTAACATAGGAATTGAAAGTATCTTCGTTATACTGCATTGCGCCATCATTATCATAATACATGAAGTCGGGGCTCTGCGGATCAATTGTGTAAACCGATTGACCCGTAAGCTGGTCAACACCGGCAAAGTCAAATTCCATGTGTTCATACAGGCTCTTCCCTTGGAACAAACCCTGAGAAGGAAGATTTTTTCCATCGGGAAGTTTGACGATCTTATTCTTAAGGAATGTTGCGTCAATATTGAAATCCCATTTTACATCTTTGTTTCTGATGATGTTAACACCAAACTGAAGCTCCCAACCGATATTCTGCATTGTTGCGATGTTGCGCCAGATTGTCGGGTTTGCACCTGAGCCAAGAGTACCGACTGAATTCGGTAAAGTAGTTTTGAAAAGAAGGTCAGTATTGCGCTTGTTGAAATAACCGATGCTGAAATTCAGACGGTCATGGAAAAGTGAGCCTTCGAGAGCGACATCAAGAGTTTTAGTTGATTCCCATTTTAGCTTATTGGTTCCAAGGAAAGCCGGTGCAAGAGTCACGACCGTGCTTCCGTCGTATGAACTCCATGCATAATAATTGTAAGAAGCATAAACAGGAGCAGACTGGTCATTACCTACAGAACCATAAGCTGCACGTAGTTTCAAGAAATTTACCCAGTTGAGAGATTGCATGAACTTTTCCTTAGAGATAACCCAGCTTGCACCAACGCTCCAGAATGTACCCCAACGGTTGTCCTTGTGGAAACGAGAGCTTCCGTCCCGTCTGATTGATGCTTCCGCAAAATATTTTTGTGCATAATTGTAACGAGCACGTCCGAGATAAGACTCTGTACGAAGCTGTGAATAACCGGCTGAACTATAATCATGAACTGCAAAGTTGTTGAGGTCTATATGATCCGGAATTTGTTGCTCAGCCTTGCGTAAAAAGTCATATCTTTGACATACGTTGTAATTCTCATGGTCAAGAAGCACATCAACATGGTTCATACCATAGTCATGACTCCACGTAAGCTGTTGCATGAATGTATGACTGCGGTTGTCGTCAAACTCCCGTGTAAGCATACCGCTTCCTGCTTGGGATCCAACAATATTGTTGTTGTATTCAAGAATGTTGGTCTTGCTTCTGAACAACTGACCGCGAAGGGTTAGTTCAAAACCATAAGGAATCACAGCTGTTACATACGCAGACCCGTCGATAGCAGTCTTGTTATAGCTATTCTGATTCAGACGCTGTTCCCATGCAACGTTTGTTCCCTCGTTATATCCCTCTGTATTCCATACCGGCTCTCCGGTTTTTTCGTCATATACGATTGAGCCGTCTTCATTATGCAGATAATAGGGATAAATAGGCGCAGTGCTTTGTGTGAGGAACGGGTTGTTGATTGCGGAAAGATTGTCAGCATCAGCCTGACCGGTTTCTGATTCCTGCTGTGTGGCAGCAAGGTTGATACCCATGCGCAGGTAGCTTGTCGGAGTGAAGTTTGCATTCAGGCGGCCATTGAATCGGTCAAAGTCTGTACCGATGACATATCCGTTTTCTTTAAGATAACCGAATGAAGCGAATATGTTGAACTTATCTGTTGCACCTGAGGCATTCACGTTATATTCCTGACGGTAGCCGGTATGTGCTATAGCTTTCCACCAGTCAAGGTCGGTATAGCCCGGGAGGGGATTACCTCCGATAAATGTACCATTCTCATCGAAAAGTTTGTCATCTGCTACACCATATATATTGTTTTGGGCAAAATCTTCGATAAATGCGCCACTCCTATAGTAATCAAGATGATCCTGACGTGTGTAACCTAAATATGGGGCATAGATATCGTAATATCTGGTATCACCGTTTACCTGTGAAGTAAACTGAGTCTGCATCCACTGGTTTGCATCAAGTCTGTCGTAGAAAGGAAGTGAACGATTGTTGAAACCCTGACGCACCTGAAGTGTTACATCTACCTTGCCGGCTGTTTTAGCGCGTTTGGTATTGATAAGGATGACACCATTGGCACCGCGGTTACCGTAGAGGGCGGAAGAAGCCGCATCCTTAAGAACTGACATTGACTCAATATCAGCAGGGTTGATATCATTGATAGAACCTTCGAAAGGAATTCCGTCAACTACATATAGAGGGCTGTTCACACCATTGATAGAACTGAAACCACGAATACGGATTGAAGGTGCGGAACCAGGTGTGCCAGTGGAGTTATTGACCTGCACGCCGGGGGCGTTTCCTTCGAGAGCGGCAGTAACAGAAGTTACAGGACGGTCTTCAATTTCCTTTGATCCAACGACAGCTACAGAACCTGTCAAAGATTCCTTGTTGGCTGTACCGTAAGCAACCACAACAACATCATCAAGGTTTGAGGAGGTAGCTGTCAGATAAATCTGCATGTTGCTCTGAAGGGTTACAGTCTGCTCCTTATAACCAACATAGGTGACCCTCACCTTTGTAACTGTTGCAGGGGCTCTCAGTGTGAACTTACCTTCTGCATCGGTGGCGACACCGTGGCCTCCGCCGACAGGCATGATTGTGGCGCCGATCAGAGGCTCGTTGTTGGCTCTGTCGACAACCGTGCCGTGATAGGTGTGCGACGTCTGTGCCGTCAGGCTCCAGCTGCACGCCATCAGCGTCATCAAGATTAAAAACAATTTTCTCATACGTAATAATTTAGAGATAAGTTATTATTTTGTTAATAATCGGGAGATGATATGAAGATGATACAAATCGAATGCGATTTTGAAAATTCACAATAAATTATTACCTTTGGAAATCAATTAATAGCATTATGATCTCAGCAAGATTTATCAATCCGCACACAGACTTCGGTTTCAAATACCTCTTCGGAAGGGAGGAGACAAAGAAATTCCTCATATCCTTCCTCAACGAGATCCTAAAGGGAGAGCGTCAGATAACGGAACTGGAGTTCATGGACAAGGAGCGTGTGCCGCGTTCATACGATGACCGTACCATCCTCTACGATATCCTGTGCCGGTCTGACAGCGGTGAGGAGTTCATCGTGGAGATGCAGCGCAAGGATGAAGGCAACTTCAAGGATCGTTGCATCTATTATGAGTCATCGCTGATAGCGACCCAGGGTGAGCGCGGGCGCGACTGGAGCTTCAGCCTGGTTCCGGTCTACATCATAGTGCTGATGGAGTTCAACATAACCAAAGAGGAGAAGCTTCTTCGCCGTGATATCGGGCTGATGGACATGAAGACGAATGAACTTTTCTCTGACAAATTCCGTATGATATTTATAAACCTCAACGCCATGGACAAGCTTGAGGTGGAGTGTAACGATAATTTTGAACGTTGGATTTATATACTTAAGAACATGGACAGACTGAAAGAGATACCATACAAGGAAGTGAGCGACATGTGGGCGGATTTCGAGGTAGTTGCGGATGTCGGCTCCATGGACCGTGATGAAAGACGGGTCTACGAATCCTCGCTGAACAGCTACCGCGTCTTGCTGAGTGCCTTCAACAAGACAGCGGAAGAGGGACACGCAGAAGGAATGGCGAAAGGAATGGCGCAAGGAATGGCGCAAGGAATGGCAAAGGGTCTTGCGGAAGGTATGGAGAAAGGTCTTGCGGAAGGTATGGAGAAGGGTCTTGCGGAAGGTATGGAGAAAGGTCTTGCGGAAGGACACGCCGAAGGATTGGCTGAGGGAATAGAACAAGGGAAGAAGGAGGAACTTAAAAGGGTTGCCCAGAATATGAAATTAATGGGTTTGGATGAAAAAGCCATAGCTGAGATTACAGGTTTGTCTCCCAAAGAATTGAAAGCAATGAATTTGTAAAATAAAATGCAGATGATAGGCGCTGCGGGATTTATAACCCTGCAGCGCTTTCTGTATCAAGAGAATTATATACAATTACTATATGAAATAGCGGGAAAGGAGTGTGTGCGAGATTTTTGCTTGTTCCCATAGGGAGATGGGACGTAGGTAGCTTGTTTCCAACACAGAACTTCTATGCCCAACCATATTCTGTATTATATGACGCGGAACGTCCATACTGTCAACAAGATTGCAGAATGCGTGACGCGCAAAATAGAATGTCACACGGCGACATTCACCCAGATTATGTCTTTGATAATATTTCCCAAGTGCTTTATTTAAATTCCTTGCCATCATATTGAAATAATTGGCAAGGCGGTTCTGTCTTTGGGAAGGAGAATAATCAAATGTCGGATCAAAGCAAGAGAGCAAATAGTCCTCCATATTTTTCCCCACTGTCAATTTCCTTATGAAACGTTCGATTCCCACGGTAGATGCGACAATCTGCACCGGTCTCCCCGTTTTCTTTCGTGTTGTTGAGAGAGTCACGGCTCTGATTTGATTTTGGGGAGCGTCATACATTTTCCGGTATTCTTCATCTTCCAGATATCTTCGTGGATTCTTATCTGTAGCGTGAATGACTGTAAAATTCAATGATTTTACTTTTAAATTAGCCAGGTCAACAGGAGCAAGCCCTTGGAACGCAATGTCAAGCACGAAAATACCCAATGCTTCCGTTTCCTTTTTCTTAATATCCGGATCAAAACTCATTGCCTCAACAAATGCCGAGAAAACGTTGCAAATCTCTTCTCCCGATAGATTACGGTTAGCCGGCAACAGGCAATAGGGAGGCAAGGCAATTTTTAAGCGTTTGGGTATTAATCCAGAATCCCTGCCAAAGTTTACGATGGCATTGTAACGTGATATCATATATCTACGCATTGATTCGCTGTCTTTGTAATCCAAATCTATCGCCGCAACAAATTGATTGGTGAAATCCTGATTGATATGATTTGCCATCGGTCCGCATCCAAACCGTTTTTCAATGTAACGTCGGAACCCCTCGTATCCTCGGCGTGTATTATGTGAAACTGATGAAGCAGCCTTTTTGTCTATGAGATCCAGAAAACACACTTCACCTTCTTTTTCTTTAGATACATTATCGGGGTTATTTTCTGAAATATTCAGAAAACGACTCGCGTCATGATAACCCGAATCAGCCAACAGATCATCCAGTTTCTCATCAAGCAGAGTATCAATCATCATTTGTATTTTGCCGGATATCCGACGGTAGGATGACTCAATGATCTCATTTTTAAGTTTATAATCACTCGCTATAGCCTTTATTGTGCCATCATATGGATTCCAAGATGATTCCATAATATATATGGAAGTGTTTATACGTCTTGTTTTTCCATTGTGATAAACACAAATTGTCACAGGGCAACTGCCATCCGGGCGTTGAGCCTTTTTGTATAATTCTTTACTGATAACCATGTTTCAAAAATTAATAAAAGAAAAGAATTTGTTGACAAAATTTGAAACAAACTCGGTGAATAATTGTATTTATGACGTTTTTACTCCTCATTTAATATATTTTTACAGAAAAACACTCCTGATATGTTAAAAAGCATAATAAAATTTGGAAATATGAATTGTTAATATTAAATTTGTGCAAATTTAAGTTTGTTATAGAAATTCTAACAAATCAAACGGGGGCTGTAAGGTTTCCACAAGTGACAAAAAAACATATGAGCTCTCGGGGTTGTAATGCTTCCGTAAGCTTGTTGGCGCTAACCAGAGAATATTTTATCATTTTAGACTCAACAAATCATCTGGCGTTTCCTTTTTCGGGAATTGAAAGAGGAACACCATATTGTTTAACTAAACACCAAATACACACAAAGAAACAGATAAAGCTATCATCTCTGAAATCAAAACATTTCGTGAATTTTAACAATAAACAATAATAACTTATCTCTAAATTACTAAGTATGAGAAAATTGTTTTTAATCTTGATGACGCTGATGGCGTGCAGCTGGAGCCTGACGGCACAGACACGCACCTATCACGGCACGGTTGTCGACGGAGCCAATAATGAGCCTCTTGTCGGTGCCACGATCATGCCTGTCGGCGGAGGCCACGGTGTAATGACCGATGTTGACGGAAAGTTCACAATCTCGGTACCTGCAAAAGTGAAACAGGTGCAGATCAGCTATGTGGGCTATACAACCCACAAGGCAACATTGAGCGACGGCATGGTTGTCAAACTTTCAAGCGCAGACTCGGATCTTGATGAGCTGGTTGTCCTTGGATATGGTTCTGCCAAGAAACTTGGTTCGGTGGTCGGTTCTGTAGCAGTAGTAGGAGAAAAAGCTCTTGAGAATATTCCTACTGCAACTTTTGTTGATGCGCTTCAAGGTCAGGTTGCTGGTCTTAACATCTTTTCCAATTCAGGAGATCCGTCTTCTACCGACAATGCTATCCGCATCCGTGGTGTCAACTCCCTAAACGCTGGAAATACCCCTTTGTTCATACTTGATGGAGCCCCTGTATCCTCTTCGATATTTACAACTCTTAATCCTAACGATATTAAGAGCGTTACCGTGCTTAAGGATGCTGCTTCGGTTGCCATTTATGGTTCTCGTGCTGCAAATGGAGTAATTGTCATTACTTCTAAACGTGGTGCTTTGGGCGAGAAGGCAAAGGTGACACTTCGTGCCAATGTCGGCTGGAGCCAGATGGTTGAGGATAATGTTACTATGATGAACTCTCAACAGTATATTGAATTCCGTGACAAGATCGGTTCTCCTGTAACACAGGAAGTTCGCGATATTGTTGACAAGTATGGTATTTCAACTGATTGGCGTAAAGAGATGTTCAAAAATAATGCTCTTACCTACTCTCTGGATGCTGCAGTGAGCGGTGGAAGCGAAAACCTGTCATATTACCTGTCTCTCAACCACTACGACGCTGATGGTATAATTACAATGTCAGGAATGCGTCGTGAAACACTCCGAGCTTCTCTAAACAGTCGTGTAAATGATTGGTTAAGGGTAGGGTTACAAGCCAACTTGGGTTATACAAAATATGGAACCAACAGTCAGATATCAAACTCGGGAATTTATATTGCCAACCCTATGGTATTTGCAAGAATGGCGTTCCCATATGATTCTCCTTACTACTATACAATAAATGATAACGGACAGATTCAGTATGGAGACCGCGCCATGACAATGCATTATTTCGGCTATAATTCTCCAGAATGGATTTATAAGATTAATCAGCAGAGTCGCTCCAATGTTACTGCCAATCTAAATCTTTACGAACAGATTAATCCTATTAAAGGTCTTACTATCAAAGCTCAACAGGCTGTTAATGCTTTCGACTATAGACTTGATAACAAATGGATTCCTTATGAGACAACAGTAACACCAATGGGTGATATTCTCGGAGATGATACTACTGTGGGTGCTATAAATACCGGACAGAACCGTCAATCATTCGAACGTTACTACGCATGGACATTTACAAATACTGCTGAATATAATGTTCTTATTAATGATCTTCATGATGTTACGGTGCTTCTCGGAGAAGAATCTATGATTAATAAGGATGATGCGTTTTATGCTACTTCTACCGGTTTCACAGATGAGCGTATGATGCTTCTTCAGCAAGGAACAAATGTAAGAATCACAGGATTGAATCAAGAAATAGAGAAGGAAACATTTAATTCCATATTCCTGAAAGGAAACTATAATTTTGACAATCGTTATTTCTTTGAAGCCACATATCGCCGTGACGGTAGTTCCAAATTTGCGCCAGGTCATCGCTGGTCTAATTTCTTCTCAGTGGGCGGTATGTGGAACGCAAAAAAGGAAAAATTCCTTGAACCTGTAGACTGGCTTAATGAGCTTCAGTTACGTGTAAGCTATGGTTCAACTGGTAACTCATCAATTCCTAATTATGCATACTTTGGAACAGTTGGAACCTATAATCCAGGTTATGGAACTGGAGCAAACACGACTTCAACAGGTCTGGGCGGTCCGAGCAATCCAGATTTGACCTGGGAGACAGTCTATGCTTTCGATGCGGCTTTACGTTTCAAGACTCTTGGAATTATCACTGCAGAGGTTGACTTCTACAAGAAGACAACTAAAAATATGCTTATGTCAATTCCTTGGAGTTTTACAACTGGATTCGATGCAAGTTATGGAAATATCGGTTCTATGACGAATACAGGTGTGGATGTAAACGTACAGGCAGACATTATCAAAACTGGAGACTGGTACTGGGGAGTACGTTGCAATTTCAACTATAACAAGAACAAAATAACTGAATTATTTGCAGGTAGAGATTCATACACTATTCCCAACACAGGTCTGCGCTACGAGGTAGGTCACTCTGCAGGTGAATTCTATACTGTACGTTATGTTGGAGTTGATCCTCGCGATGGTAAACAGATGTGGCTTGACAAGAACGATAATGTTACGAAAGTTTATAACGAAGAGGAGAATTCCGTGATGACAGGTAAGAGTCAATATGCTCCTTGGACTGGTGGTTTCGGTACGAGTCTAAGCTGGAAAGGTCTCAGTCTTAGTGTCGACTTCAACTGGGCTGCAAAGAAATATATGACTAATAATGACGCTTTCTTCCTTCAAAATGCATCGCAAGGATATCAGCAGAATCAAGATGTCGTAATGCTTGATGTCTGGACAAAACCTGGTGATGTCACTATGCATCCAAATGCTAATGAAACACCGCAGTTCGATTCACGTTTTATTGAAGATGCATCATTCTTACGTCTTAAAAACCTAACTGTTTCATATGCATTCCCGAAAAGAATAGTTAATACCTTGCGTTTGTCTAATCTTGTGCTACATTTCACGGGACGTAATCTCTGGACTGTAACTGATTTCACCGGTTATGATCCTGAGCCTCAAACAAATGTCTACAGATTCGTTTATCCTAACACCCGTCAGTATGAATTCGGGCTTGAGGTTTCATTCTAATCATTTTGACCGTATAAAATATGAAAAAAATATTTATAACATTCGCACTTTCCGGTTTGCTACTCGCTTCTTGCAGTATGAATCAAGAGCCTATCGGAACACTTAGCGACCAAGACGCGATCCTTAATGTAAAGGACGCCCTCGCTTTCCGCAATGGTATTTACGTTAACTTGCGCGGAGTCAGCAATGGTGGTTACATCACTGGTCAGGATCTACAAGGCGATAATTTTGTAGGAATGACAACGAATGGTAACCGAGGAGGATTCTGGAGCAACAAGACTGGTATTCTCTCTAATAATACCCAAGATCTTGAAGGACTTTGGTCAGGACCTTACGGGGCAATTGCCAATTGCAATTATTTCCTTGAGAAGATAGAACCAATGATTGTTGATACAAAGTATACTGAAGAGGATATTATCGCATTGAAACGTTATCGGGGTGAAGCACTTTTTGCAAGAGCATATTTTTATTGGTATCTCGCTGATCGTTTCTGCAATTCATACACAATAATTGATCCGAATTCTCCAAATTCAGGTGTACCGGTTGTAACAAAGTATTCTCCTACCAGTGAATATGCTGCATATCCAGGACGAAATACATTGGCTGAGACATTTGCACAGATAGAAAGTGATTTGAATGCCTCTTATGCTGATATTAGCAGCTACGAGAACTCTGGATTACAAGGCTCTACCTCGAATCTGGCTCCAAATGCTCCTTACCTCAGCACATACGCAATTGAAGCTCTTCAGGCTCGTATAGCTCTTCTTAAAGGAGACTGGGGCACCGCAATAAATAAAGCCGAATCTGTGATAGGCGTAAATGGTAGCTCTCCATTCCAGCTTTGCAATCAAGATGCATACTTCGATATGTGGGGTGTAGATACTGGTTCTGAGCTCATATTCCTTCCATATGCAAATTCTGATCAAAGTGCTGGTGTCGCCGCTATAGGTGAGACATTCAATCAAAAGGATGGTCAGACTTCTGACTATATTCCGACAGCCAACGCTTTGGATCTATATGGAAGCGATGACATTGAACGCTACAACGATGTGCGTTATGAATGTTTCTTTGAAGTACGTAATCTTCGAGTTGATGGTATGCAAGTTCCCGCACCAGTATTTGTAAAATATCCTGGTAATCCTGCTTTCGATGCAGGTTCTACCAATGATCTTAAGAATCTCGGAAAACCATTCAGGCTTAGTGAAATGTATCTTATCGTAGCTGAAGCAGCTGCAAATGCAAGTCAACCGGACAAAGCTAATAAAGCATTAAACGACTTACGTAAGGCTCGTTTATATGATTACACTCCTGTGGACTACAGTGGCGAGGCTCTTATTGAGCAGATACGCCGTGAACGTACGAAAGAACTCATTGGCGAAGGATTCCGTATCAGTGACTTACGCCGTTGGAAACTTGGGTTTTCTCGCAGTGACAACTATGGTCAAATTTTTACGGCCGTTCCAGGTGCGCTTGTACCGGCAAGCATTCAGGTAACATATTCAGCTACGGATCCAAAATATGTGCTTCCTATCCCATCTCATGAGATGGAAACAAATCCGCAGATGGTTCAGAACCCTGGATATTAATTATTCATGTTTAACAGAAAACAACATTTTATATGAAATATCTCAAGATATTCGCATACTCTCTGGGCGCGTTGTTGATAACTTCATGTTCTGATGACAAACAGAACTTCAACACAGAGACCGGAGTCACGGTAGAAATGGGCGACAGTCAGATAACCGTGAATGAAATGGAAGGTAGTTTCTATGTTCCTGTTAAGATCAACGGAAATACAAACGGAAACGTAAAGATTTCTGTAAAAGTAGAAGGAACAGGGAACAATCCAGCTTTACCCTACGAAGAAAGAAATGGAGAATGGACAGGTAATTATATTCTTACCTCAGCAACTCTTACAATATCTCCTGACCAAAATGGTGCGTCACTAGAATTTGACACAGTTGATGATTTCACCTCAAATGCAGACCGCACCTTTACTGTTACAATTATATCAGCAGACGGAGCAACCATAGGAGCTCAGAATTCTACACTTGTAACTCTTGAAGACAATGATACAGAGCCGTATGAGCGCATTCAGGGTAATTACCGAATGAGTTGTTATGACAGTGATGGAAATGCAAGAATGCTTAACGTAAGTGTTAAAGGATTCCCAAAGACATCACCATATTATGGGATTCTATTAAATGTTACAGGATTAACATCTCCTTATGCTGACCAATTCGCTTCCGAAGGATCTTCCATGCAAGCAATTTTTGAAGTTGATCCAGAAACAGGAGAACCTGTGATGTACTTGATAATGCCGCAGGATATTGGTAAATGCACATATACAGGTGATGGGGTCCCCGAAAATCTACGAATTTTCGCGCTTAATGGATATTCAACAGCTCAAGCCGAAATTCCCGGCGTGCTTAGTGAAAATGGTCGAACTATTTCTTTCCCCGAAGGTTCTATGATTCTTTTCTATGCTGCTACAGCTGATTTTTCAGAGCAGCTTGGAGGCTTCGGAACTATTAGTGACTTCAGTTTCTCACGTTAAGAAATCTTAAAATCGCTAATAAGAATCGGTTAAATTCAGATCAATAACGGGAAGATTAACCGCCTTCCCAGCTCCAGAGGGGCGCGGTGACGCGCCCCTCTATTCTTAATAATGATACTGTATGAAAAAGATATTCTTTTTACTGTCTTTATTCCTGTTTTCAAATGTAGGAGTCGCATCTCCGCTTACTCCGGAGCAGGCTTTGCAACGAATCAAATCATCTTCGTTCAAATCCAGAGGCATAAGGAACGCTGTAGACTTGACGCTGAGACACACATTCTTTACAGAAGCCGATGTCCCTGCGCTGTATGCCTTCGACAGAAAAGATGACAGCGGCTTTGTGTTGCTGAGCGCCGATGACTCCGGAGCCCCTGTGCTGGGATATTCCGACCACGGCAGCTTCTGCGCCGACAAGATGCCTCCCCAGATGCAGTGGTGGCTCTCGGAATACTCACGACAGATTGAATACGCATCTAAAAAACGAATTGGAACATACTCAAGTACACGTAATGACAGATCCCGTGTTACTGTTGCTCCATTGTTAAAGACCAAATGGAATCAGGATGCCCCATACAATGCGGAAGTGCCGAGTCTCAACGGCAGGAACTACCCCACAGGCTGTGTGGCGACCGCAATGGCGCAGGTGATGAAATATTGGGAATATCCCCAGCGTGGAACCGGTGCCGGAACGATCACACTTCCTTCCGGGGCAACCGGAGATGCAGCAATGAGCCTGCGTATAGCATTCGACTGGAAAAACATGCTCAACACATACACAGCCGGCAGTTACAATGACACACAGAAAAATGCGGTGGCTCGTCTTATGAAGGCGTGCGGGTATTCAACAAAAATGAGCTACGGTATGGGCGGCTCCGGTACGTTGTCACGATTCGCTGCGGAAGCTTTAGTGAATAATTTTTCATACAATGCAGGGATACAATATTGCGAACGGGACTATTATTCCGCTACCAAATGGGAGGAAATGGTTTATACGGAAATAGCGGCAGGTCGCCCAATAATGTACGGTGGTCAATCAAGTTCCGTGGGGCATGAGTTCGTCTGCGATGGATATGCTGGCGACGGCTATTTTCATTTCAACTGGGGATGGGGAGGAATCTCCGACGGGTATTTTCTTCTCGGTGCCCTTGATCCCGACGCTGTGGGTATTGGAGGAGGAACAGGTAATGATGGCTACAACACTCATCAGGATATAGTGATAGGCATCCAGCCAGAATATGATGATTCCTACATGCCGAGGATAACACAGTTCGGGACTGTCACACCCTCCGTGTCTGGCACTACTGTCACCATGACACTTGCTTACTCCGGCAGACAAGGCTTCTGGGTAAATGCCGATTTTAGGGCAATCTCCGTAGATTTTGGAGTTCTTATAAAGAATGTGGCACAAAACACTTCGGAGGCTGTCACCATAACGTCCCAGACAATATCCGCTCCCAAGCTTGAGCCTTCGGATAATGGATATCAGGTCAGCTATAGCGGCTTCCAAGGAAATGTAAGTTTCGACATGCCGAACAAACTTTCAGACGGCACATATTTGGTAACAATATGCTCCCGTCCGAAAGACGGCAGCAGCGCGGCATGGCTTCCGGTATTGTGTGCACAGACCGACAAAAACTATTTCTTCATGAAGAAGGCTGGAAACGTCTGGTCGATTCAGGAGAATGCAGTCTCTGCAATAAGTATTGGAAACGCTGCAATAACAGGCAAGCTGTATTATGGTTGTGCCACAACAATGAACGTGGCGGTCAGCAATTCATCTTCTTCTCCCGTAGAAATCAGGTTAAAACCTGTGCTTTATAGCGGGGATGTTGTTGCCATGGAAGGTGATATGTTCCTTGTGTCGCTGAATGGAGGAGAAACAAAAGGAATGGATGTAACAACCCTCTTCCGTATCCTGCCCGGACAGTCTGCTCCAAGAAGAACAATGTCTTATAGACTGGGATTCATTAATGCTGATTCGGGAATTGGATACGACTGGAGCACATCCGTAAGGATGATGGTAGGAGGAACCGATTCCTTCAAAATAAACGACCTTTTAATAACGAACGGCACCCTTACCGGAGAAACAGAGGGAAACTCGCAGGTTCCCAATGTTTATCAGATAACATCCGCCAGTAATGTCGCGCTAAAAGCCGAGCTGCAAAATACCGGAGCATACTTCGGCTATGGAATCGCGGCTCAGATATTTGACAAGGTCAATCCAGATGTGGTCCTCTCCACTGTGACATTCAACCCCCTGCTTATACTGGCAAACAATGGCGACAAGGGCACAATCCAAGGAGAGTTTCCAACCGAGGGTCTTGAAGGTGGAATCCTTTATGGCATTCAACTCTATGCAATGACTCCGAACGGCTTTGCTGAGATCAAAGATGCACCGGCACTATTTTTCCGTATTTCCACATCCGGACTAAAGGAAGTCGCAAACGATAACAGTGTGTTCATAGAATTTGATAGGTCAAGCGGTTACATAACTGCAACGGGTAACGTATATTCTCTTGATATACTGGATCTCTCAGGCATTAGGATAGCTTCATGCGGATCATCTCATGGTGATACCTTGTCTTACCGGATTGATAAGGGAAGAAGGGGCGTGTTGATTGCCGTAGCAAGATCCGGATCTGGCAAAACAGCAGTATTGAAAATTGTGTTATGATACCTGATCCAAAGGAACATCTTTATTATTGTAAAATAGCCGCTTTTTCAGAAAGGCGGCTCTTTCTTTGCTGCAAATAATCAATTTAATTTATTTTTCGTTATATTTGCAGGTATAAATCATTGCGAATGGCAAATATGATAAAATACCCCGTCGGGATACAGACATTTTCAGAAATAATAGAAGGTGGTTATCTTTATGTGGACAAGACCATGCTCGTTCATGAACTTGTCAACTCTAACAAATATGTTTTTCTGAGCCGCCCGAGGCGGTTCGGCAAGAGCCTCCTGCTCTCGACCATACAGGCGTATTTCGAAGGCAGGCGCAAGCTGTTCGCAGGTCTGGCTGTCGCCGGGCTTGAAAAGGCATGGGACTCATACCCCGTGCTGCGCTTCGACCTCAGTGGCGAGAGCTATGAGCATCCCGCCAAACTCGAGTGTAAGCTCAACCTGCTTCTCCGGGAATACGAAGATATCTATGGCAAGGAGGAGGACGAAGTGAGCGTTGGTTCGCGATTCCGTGGCATAATACGCAGGGCTGTGGAGAAGACGGGACGTAAGGCTGTCGTGCTCATCGATGA
>CABUVO010000049.1 GCA_902495075.1 uncultured Porphyromonadaceae bacterium | reverse complement strand
CTCTTGAAAGCTACCGGGAGTTGCTTCCCGATCGGTGGAACAAATCGCAGAAATAGCCGCCCATTATCTGGACGGCTATCTTTTTTACGACCTACCTGTCATCCCGGACGGTTGTACCAAGGAACGAACCGGTCGGTGTGGGGTTGGACCTCTTCGCGTCAGACGGCATCGGAGATGTCGAATAATGTCAGCGTCAGGTTTATTAATCGACCTCTTCGAGGCCGCAGAGACGCGATTTGTGCCTCCCCATACCGGTTAAGCACTATTTCATAAGTGCTTAACCCATATGTGGTTATAACCAATTACCCTCTTCGAGGGTTGTCGCGAAATCGGCTCTGGCTACTGTGCTTTACTGAAGGTGGTCTCAGAGATAGTCTCCTTACTTTTTACCTATTCCCTTTTACTTCTTACTTTGTCGGGCGCAGCCCGATAAACGGGGATTTAGCAATGTAAATCAGAATATAAAGTTGAAAAAACGTTTATTTATTGAAGATATCGCTGAACTTATTTATATGATCGAACGTATTCTATATAAATAGGGGGATGCGTAATCTCTCTGAATGTGTTATGCGCCAAGCATTGCACATTAAACGTTGCGTATTAGACATTGCACATTTAACATTGCACATTTAACATTAATTTATAGTACTATGGATTCTCAGAAGTATATCCTCTCTCTCGACCAGGGCACGAGCAGTTCCCGGGCAATCATTTTCGATCGTAGCGGTTCGATCCGTGCTGTGGCTCAAAAGGAATTCCCTCAGATTTTCCCTCATTCGGGATGGGTGGAACATGACCCTCACCAGATCTGGGCATCTCAGGCTGCCGTGATTGCCGAAGCTATTTCTTCGATAGATATCAACGGAAAGAATATTGAGGCTATCGGAATCACAAACCAACGAGAAACAACAATTGTATGGGATCGCGATACGGAGGAGCCTGTGTATAACGCGATTGTATGGCAAGACCGACGCACTTCAGATTATTGTAATAAAGTGATTGAGGATGGAATGGCAGAGACGATCAGGGAAAAGACCGGTCTGATAATCGATGCTTATTTCAGCGCGACAAAGATCAAATGGATTCTGGATAATGTGCCTGGTGCGCGCAAACGTGCGGAGGAGGGAAAACTTATGTTCGGAACTGTTGATTCTTGGCTCGTGTGGCGTCTGACGCGTGGCACTGTGCATGTTACTGATGTGACGAACGCTTCCCGAACCATGCTTTTCAATATCAATACTCTTGAATGGGATCAGGAATTGCTCGACTATTTCGATATTCCGAGATCCATGATGCCTGAGGTGAAATCATCAAGTGAGATCTACGGACATACCACGACCACAATCTTTGCACACGATGTTCCTATTGCCGGAATCGCGGGTGACCAGCAGGCGGCATTGTTCGGTCAGATGTGTGTAGAGCCGGGGTCAGTAAAGAATACCTACGGCACAGGATGTTTCTTGCTGATGAACAGTGGTACAAAACCTATTCTTTCTCAGAATCGCCTTATCACGACAATTGCCTGGAAAATCGGTGACACTGTGAATTATGCTCTTGAGGGATCGATTTTCGTGGGAGGCTCCGTCGTTCAATGGTTGCGCGACAATCTTAAGTGTATCTCCTGCTCCCCGGATGTAGAGAAGTTGGCTTCTTCGGTGCCTGATACTGATGGCGTTTATTTTGTTCCGGCACTCACCGGGCTCGGTGCTCCATATTGGGATCCGGAAGCGCGAGGGATGATCACGGGTATTTCGCGTGGAACCACTACCGCACATATTGCCCGCGCCGCACTCGAAGGGATTGCCTTCCAGACATACGATATTGTAAAAGCCATGGAAAAAGACGCCAATCTGCCTATCAAGAATCTGAAAGTTGACGGTGGAGCGTCGCGTAATAATCTTCTTATGCAGTTCCAGAGCGACATACTCGCTACGGATGTTTTGCGCCCGCGCATTACGGAGACAACAGCTCTCGGTGCGGCTTATCTCGCCGGACTTGCAGTAGGTTACTGGCCGAGCATCGAATCAATTCAGCAGCAGTGGCAGTTGGATGCTGAATTCAGACCGGAGATGCCAAAGGATGAGGTTATTAAGAAAATCAACGGCTGGCATGATGCCGTCCATAGAGATCTTGGGAATTAATAAGGCATTAGATGTTAGGCTTTAGGCTTTAGAAAGCTTCGCCGAATGAACCTAAAGCCTAACGCCTAACGCC
The DNA here is from genome assembly GCA_902495075.1 of uncultured Porphyromonadaceae bacterium. Classification (GTDB taxonomy): domain Bacteria; phylum Bacteroidota; class Bacteroidia; order Bacteroidales; family Muribaculaceae; genus Lepagella. The sequence goes on along the minus strand of CABUVO010000049.1, from coordinate 16,047 downwards.
TGAAACCTAAAACCTATAAAAGACTATGAACGAATATTCTTTAACCATTCAGTGTGTCTTTGAGTTCTTAGGCACAATGATTATGATTCTGCTTGGTTGCGGAGTCGTGGCGTGCGTCTCTCTGAAGAAATCCAAAGGGGAAGGGGGAGGCTGGATAGTGGTGACACTGGCATGGGGACTTGCCGTTATGTGCGGAGTGCTTGTGGCTGGTCCATTCACCGGTGCCCATCTTAATCCCGCTGTGTCTATTGGACTTGCCGCTGCCGGAAAATTTCCTTGGGCATTCGTGGTTCCCTACATAATAGCTCAGATCCTTGGTGCATATGCCGGTGCTTCTTTAGTATATGTTTTCTATAAAGATCATTTCGATGCAACGGAAGACAAAGAAGCAAAGCTTGGTGTTTTCTCTACTATCCCGGCAATCCGGAATCACTGGCGCAATGTGATCAGCGAAATTGTGGGCACATTCGTGCTCATTCTCGTTATCCTCTTCATAGGTGACAAATCAAATGCTGCGGAAGTTGGCTTAGGGAGTATCGGGGCGATTCCCGTGGCTCTCCTTGTGGTGGTCATAGGTCTTTCCTTGGGTGGCACCACAGGCTATGCCATCAATCCGGCAAGAGACCTTGGTCCGCGCCTTGCGCATCAGACCTTGAAAATCAAAGGGAAGGGCGACAGCCAATGGAGCTACGCCTGGGTGCCGATTGTCGGTCCGATTATCGGTGCCGCTCTCGCTGCTCTCGTCTACTGGCTGATAATAAGGGCTTTGTAAGCCCTTATTATCAAAATGATGTGGCTCCGGGTCCGGAGAAGGTCATTTTAACCGGAAGTATCTTTCCTTCTGAATCGAAGCGGAGTTCATCGATACATGTTACTCGGTTGTTGCCATCGGTAGCTCCGAGTGGATGTCTGTGGTAGATTATATAATACTTCCCGGTTTTGGGAGATTGGATAACTGAGTGATGACCAGCGCCTGTCCCTATTTCCGGATCCGATTCCAGAATTGTACCAATTCTATTGAATGGTCCGAACGGAGAATCCGCGATTGCATAGGCTACCCTGTAGTCATCTTTTGTCCAGTTTCCCTCGCTCCACATGAAATAATATTTTCCATCCTTAAGAAGCATGAAAGGACCCTCGGTGTAATCATTGGGGGTCACTTCTTTATATATGGTACCGTCCGGAAATGGAACGAGTGATTTGAAGTCGTCAGCCAGTTTGACCAAGTTGCAATGTCCCCAACCGCCGTAATACATGTAATAACTTCCGTCTTTATCCCGGAATACAAACTGGTCGATCGGCTGGGCACCGTTGACTATCTCATTGATGAGGGGATGTCCCAATAGATCTTTGAATGGACCTTCCGGTCGGTTGCTGACAGCCACACCGATCCCTCCGATTTCCCCTTCGTGAACATCGTTGGCTCCGAAGAAGAGATAATACTTCCCATCCTTTTCGAGCACAGCCGGTGCCCACAATGCACCCCACGCCCACTTGACTTCAGCTGTGTCTATGATGTTCTCATGCTTTGTCCAGTGTTTCAGATCTGTTGTCGAGAAGCAATCCATCGCCGTCTGCTCCTTGAAAGGAAGACTGCGCGTAGGATATATGAACACTCTGTCGCCATAAACAATCCCTTCCGGATCAGCATATGCTCCTGAAAAACAGGGGTTGCCATGACTTAAGAATTTTGTATCTGTGACGCTGGATCTGGCATGTATTGCAAAACCTGTTAATATCAGGCTGGACATAAAGATCAATGCTTTTTTCATTATGTTACTTACTTTTGATATATATTTTTTGAGAGATGCGGATTGAGTCTGTAGATGAAGATTCTTCCTCCGGTATGCATCTCACGGGTGCCGTCATCTCCAGGAAATGTAGTATTTCCTGTAAATTCTCCCCTCTGAGAACCATATGAAAAGTTCTTGAGGTCAGTTCAGGTGCGATTTCGAAGTCTACTCCATATATGTTATGTAAGGTAGAGCATATTTTGTCCAGACGTTCGTCATCAAAAATTATCACACCTTCCTTCCATGAACAATATTTCTCAGTATCTATATCTTTATCTATATTGAGCATGCCGTTATGCATGGCAAGATGATCGCCCGGTGTTAAAGAAACTCTATCAACCGGAGTTTCCACATCTACTTTCCCTTTCACAAGAGTGACAGATGCGCTGGGATCATATGCGTTGACATTGAATTGGGTTCCCGTGGCTGTCACCGAGAGATATGGAGTAGAGACTTTGAAAGGATGTGTCTTGTCGGATTGGACATCGAAGTACGCCTCGCCATTTAGAATCACTTCTCTTGTATCTTCTTTGAACTTTGCCGGATATTGAATGGTGCTGTTCGCATTAAGCCACACGTCTGTGCCGTCGGGGAGTGTGGCTTGACTTGTGCATCCGTATGTTGTCTTCACGGAAATCATCTGTTGTCCGCTATCTCTTGATTGAATAAAGAAATACAGTGCGACAGCGAGAAGGGGCAGGAAAGCTGCTGCCGCAAAACGGGAACAGAATTTGACAAATTTTCGGAATGCAATAATGAAACCATTGCCCTTGATGCCGGTTTTGAACATAATGCTGCGTTCCGACTTCTCCATATCTATTTCCTCAATATCGAAAACAGGATTCAAGGCAGACCATATATCCTGTTGCCTAAGGAAATATCGACGGTTTTCATCGGATTGTTCTATCCAATGAAGAAGATCTTCAATTTCTTGGGGAGAGGCTTCGCCCGCAAGATATCGGGTTATCTGAATATTCAGATTTGTATTGTCTGTTTCCGGGTTCATCTGTTCAAAAATATATAAAGGCTTGACAATATTAGGATTATTATGCTCTTGAAGGAAGAAAGATTGCGCTGCAGGTAGTTCACAACCTTGCTTATTCTTGATTCGACCGTGCGGACCGATATGTTCAGGCGCTGTGCAATTTCTACATACTTCAATCGCTGTACACGACTCAGGAGGTAGGTCTCGCGCACTGCAGGATCAAGGTTTGCCAGCAGATTATCGACTGCGGCGTTGAGTTCGGTATAGAACAAGTGCTCTTCAGCCGAGAGTGCCAGGATTGTCTCATGGTTCTTATCCTGATATAATGTTTTCACCTTGCGGTGTTTCAGTTCATCAAGAGCCAGATGTTGTACCAAAGATATGAGATATGTTCGCAGCGACGTTCGTATCTCAAGAAACTTCCGGTTGCTCCATATTTTAACGAATGCTTCCTGAACTATGTCTTCACAGGTTTCCCTGTCGAGGATAAAACGGGATGCAAACATGACCAGATCCGGATAATAATGCTGAAAAATCCGAACGAAAGCTTCGTGGCTGTCGAGTTTAAGGGCAGCCACCAATAACATCTCATTTTCGTAATCGCAGTTGGTCATGTTATCAGATTTTGTGCGAAGGTATGCATTATCTTATTAATAAACAAGCGTTTCAAACAAAAAAATTAAAAATAGAAAATTTTGTATTTTCACGATGTGGATTATTTTCGGTGGGTCGTTCTTTTTGTAATAACGGTTAAAATTTGTCATTTAATTTTAATAAATATGACGTTTAAGAAACTGTTTAAATTTATTTTCGAGGGAGTTTGAGAGTTATTTTTGAGGTGATTCCGCGAGTTGAGAAAGGAGAAACCTGTCGGTTTCGACTGCCGAAACTTGGCGGAAGCAGCCAAAAAGAACCTCAAAATTTCCGAAAGAATCCATATAATAAAAATTTCGTAATAAATTTAAACAGTTTCTTAGAAGGATTTTGAATACCAACCTTACGGCAATTCAATTTTGTGCGAAACAAACAAACTAACCTTATAATATATGGGAAACTGTTTTTCTACTTCATCGGGCAGGTTCTTGTCCAAAATTAAATTATTACTGGTTTTGCCGGTATTGTTCTGCATAGGACTGCCGGCATATGCCTCCGGTAATAAAGTTTCTATTAACATGAAGGATGTTCCTTTAGTGAATGTTCTGAAATCAATCGAACGTCAGACCGATTACCGCTTTTTCTATAGTAAAGAGTCGGTCAACGTCAACAAGAAGGTATCTGTCAATGCCGCGGGGGAGGCAGTCTCCGTTGTTCTGGATAAGATTCTTCCTTCTTGTGGCATCGGGTATACGATTGATAAAAAGAGGATTCTCCTGAACAGGATGCAGGAGAATGCCTCGAAAGTCTCTACAACTACAGCAGGTAAAGGAGAGAAGGTAAAAGTTTTAGGTCAGATCAGCGATGCTAAAGGAGAGCCGCTGATTGGAGTCTCGGTAAGGTGCGACGAAACCGGAGCAGGCGCTGTTTCCGACATTGATGGCAATTACGCCATCGAAGTGCCGGAGGGAAGCCGTCTTTCTTTCACATACGTGGGTTATACCCCGGTGAAAAAGAAAGTCGGCAAAGGCGGCTCTGTCAATGTCGTGCTTTCCGAAGACTCCAAACTCTTGAGTGAGGTAGTGGTCATCGGCTACGGCACAATGGACAAGAAAGAGCTTACTTCTGCCATAAGCCATGTTGGCGAGAAAGACTTTCTTTCCGTCAGTTCTCTCGACCCCAAAATGCTGATACAAGGTAAGGTGCCGGGTGTATCTATTACAAATACAGGTGCAGGAGACCCTAATAATCAGGCAAGTATCCAGATTCGTGGTGTGTCGTCGCGTTCGGCGGGTTTAGGACCATTGATCGTTATCGATGGTGTGCCCGGTGGAGACCTTACGAATGTCAATCCTAACGATATTGCTTCTTTTGATATTCTAAAAGATGGTGCGGCGTCTGCCATATATGGAACACGTGGTTCCAATGGTGTTGTTGTAGTAACAACGAAGAAAGGCTCGCGTGATGGAAAGACACATACATCCTATTCATGTACTTTGGCATGGGATGTAATGAAAAAAGAACTGGACATGATGAGCGCGCAGGATTTTCGAGAAGTTCGTCTTGGTTGGGGTGATCCGGGCGTAGACATAGGTGGTAATGTAGACTGGCTTGATGCCGTTTCGCGCACCGGATTTACGATGAAGCACACTCTTTCTGTCAGTGGCGGTAATGAGAGGAGCAATTATCGTGTCAGTGCTGACTACCGTGATGCCAACGGAATCGATCTCCGGTCGGGCAGACGTGAATATGGCGCGAGAGCCTCTGTGCTCCATACCACAAAAGGGGGACTCTTCACGATAAACCTCAATGTGGCGCCCCGTGTCATATCACGCGACAATGCCGACTGGGGTGTGTTCAAGGATGCTATAGAAGCCAACCCAACTACTCCTCTCATGGATCCTAAGAATCCGGCGCAGTATTATAACTTCTTCGGGCAGATAGCAGGTAGCAACCCTGTGGAGAGGCAGAAACTCGAGACAAGCCACGCAGATGATAAGCTGCTTGACATGGACGGATCAATCAAGCTTAATCTGCTTCCATTGTTTTATAAGAATGGATTGACAGGTCAGAATCTTTCGACCCAGATAATGTTTGCAAGTCATCATTACAGCAATGACAACACCTCTTTTGTTCCTTCAACAAGCACAGCATGTATAAACAGCGGACATGAAGGTGTGGCTTCTCGGTCATACAGTAAGAGTCATCAATATATTCTGGAATGGCTCACCAATTACAGTGCACGTTTTGCTGACAAGCACAATGTAAAGGCGATGGTAGGATATTCCTATCAGTATGCCCAGGCTTCCGGTTTCAATGCGGAGAACAGGGATTTTCCCAACGATGGTCTCGGGGCAGACAATCTTGGCTCCGGATTGTGGGCTAAGGAAGAAGGTGAGGTTTTGATGGGGAGCTATAAAAACGATTCAAAGCTTATCTCTTTCTTCGGTCGTTTGAGTTATGATTACGATGGAAAGTATCTTATCACCGCATCTCTTCGTCATGAGGGTTCTTCTAAATTCGGAAAGAATCATAAATGGGGTAATTTCCCGGCTGTGTCTGCCGGATGGCGTATATCGCAGGAGGAATTCATGAAGGATATCACGTGGATAAATGACCTTAAAATAAGGGCAGACTATGGTGTTACCGGTAATCAGGATTTTGGCAGCTATTTGTCAATAAACACCATGAGCGGTTTTGGATACTATTATTATAACGGAAAGTATATTCAGGTATGGGGACCCGGTAAGAATGTCAATCCCGACCTCCGTTGGGAGAAGGGAAAGAACTGGAATGTAGGTCTTGATTTCTCGGTGCTTGACAATCGTATCTATGGTTCTTTAAACTATTTCAACCGCAGGCAGCAAGATCTTCTCGGCAATTACACGGTTTCCGTGCCACCAAATATCCATGGTGAAACATTTGTCAACGTGGGAACAATGAAAAACACGGGATTTGAATTTGACCTTAATTTCAATGTCGTGGATACTAAAGACTTTTCTTATAATTTTGGTGTCATAGGAAGCACGATGAACAATAAGTTCGTTGAATTCAGTAATTCGCAATATGTCGGACAGGACTATTACAGCGTATGTGAGACTGTGAATCCTTATCCTTATTATTATCTGCAGCGTATCGAGAAAGGTAAGCCTATTGGTAATTTCTACATGTGGCGTTACGCCGGTATTGACCGCAACGGAGATTGGGTGGTATATGACAAGAATGGAGAAATGATCAGTGCCTCAATGGCTACAGAAGAAGACCGCTGTGTAGTTGGAAACGGAATGCCGAAATTTACGATGTCAACGACTCATAATTTCCGTTATCGTAATTTTGATTTGTCTCTGTTCTTCCGTGGGGCATTTGGATTTCAGATTTTCAATATCCATGATTTCTATTACGGCACCCGTAATTTCAACGGCAATATGTTGAAAAAGGCATACGGCAAGAATTTTGATGTGTCGCCTTATTCTGCTCCGGTTGTGAGCGACTATTTCCTTGAGAATGGTGACTATTTCAAACTTGACATGATAACGTTGGGTTATACTCTGCGTCTTCCGCAATGTCGCTTTATTGATAAAGTGAGGGTTTATGGAACAGTGAATAATGTGTTCACGCTCACAAAATTCACCGGAGTGGATCCGTCAACTTATCAGGTCAATGGTCTTCAGCCCGGAGCGCAGGGCGACCGGAGTTATTATCCTTCAACGCGTCAATTCATCGTGGGCTTGCAGCTCGATTTCTAACAGCAAAAACAACTTAGACATGAAATTTCTAAAAAATATCATGATTGCCACTGCGTCGGTGTTGGCTTTGGGAAGTTGCACCAACCTTGACGAGACACTATATGACCAGGTAGGCTCTGATAATTATTATAATACAAAAATGGATGTAATCAGGGCGGTTTTCCGACCGTTCGAACATGCCTATTGGAGTATATGCAATCGGCATATACTGAATGAGCTTCCTGCCGACCAGCTTATCACGCCGACACGCGACGGATGGTTTTACGATGGCGGATGTTGGGAACGTCTTCATTATCATACCTGGACCGTAGATGACTTTGTGGAGGCGAGGGATGAATGGAACGGCTGCTTTCAAGGAATCATGCAGTGTAATCTGGTGATTGAGGATCTGAGCCGTTTCACTCCCGAACAATTCGGATTCAGCGACACTGAATTCAACAATCTAACGGCACAATGCAGGATACTGCGTGCGTGGTTCTACATAAGATTGCTTGATGAGTTCCGAAACGTGCCTCTTGTAACAACCTATAGTGACCGACCGAACAATCCACAGGTGGCACCTGAAGAGACTTTCAGGTTTATAGAGAGTGAGCTTAAAGACAATCTTCCCTTGCTTATAAAGAAAAACGGTCTCGGCACTAACTCTCAGATACAGGGACAATGGACACAGGCTGCCGCTGCATCTTTGCTCGTGCGTCTTTACCTCAATGCTGAAGTATATACCGGAGAACCCCGATATGAGGATTGTGCGAAAGTGGCTCAGGATATCCTGGATAATAAATATGGCGATTATATGGTTGCCGATCGGTGGGATGCAGCCTTCGATTATGATAACGACAATTGCGATGAGGTGATTTTCGGTTTCTCAGGTGCGAAAGGATATTCGCACTGGCATTATGATTACAATACATATGCCTGGACTGTTCCTGCCAATGCGGCATGGTTCCTGGATGACAACAAATCGGGCATTCATCATAACTGCAAATATGCGGCATCTCCAAGTTATGATCTTGACGGCAATCTGTATGATTATGAACTCGGTATGCCTGTTCAGAATTATAGGAAATATCCAGGAGATGAGCGCATGAAGTTCTATACCAATACCGGCAACAGTCGCCGCGAGGGGATGTTCCTTTTCGGATATCTTGAATATAAAGATAATAATACGGGAGCCATTACACGTCTACGTGCTCCAGAGCTTCCTTATGATTTATATATACGTGATGCTGTCGGCAAATTCCAAGGTCTTGATCCTGATAAATGGCCCGGAGACAAAACCAGCACATTGCGTAACGGAGATCATAATTCGGGATGGCATTTCGTTAAATATCCTCTTTTGAGTGATGATGATCCTAATCAGGTTGAAAGCGATTATACTGAGATTCGTCTTCCAGAGATAATCTATTCGTTGGCTGAATGTAAGATGCGAGCCGGCGATAAGCCGGGAGCCGCGCGTCTTTTGAATTCTGTGAGACGCCGCAATTATCCTGCTGAGAATCTTGATAATGTGCTGTATGCTCCTGAAGGGAAAGCTCAGTTCGATGAGAATGAAATGTTGGCAGAATGGGGTCGGGAGTTTTTTGCCGAAAGCCGGAGGAGAATAGATCTTGTGCGTTTCGGAAAGTTCAACACCGGACGCTGGTGGGACAAGACTCCTGATGCAGACAATCATACAGCAATATTCCCGATTGTCCGTTCGGTTTTGAATTCAAATGCTCTATTGAAACAGAATCCGGGATATGGCAGGTAACTGTACGGATTTAGAATCTCTGCCCTCAAAATGTTAGGGCAGAGATCTTAAACAACTTCTCATTAATTAAACAATAAAAACTTATGAAGTTAAAAAATATATTCTATTTACTGTGGGTTCTCCTTTTATTGCCACTGTATAGCTGTGAGGGGGAGAAAGATCTGGTAATAATTCAAAACGATTTGCCAATAAAGACTTCGGTTCTTTATATGGTTGGGGATGCCACGCCAAAAGGGTGGGATATAAATTCTCCCACACCTCTTGTGGCTTCGGAAGATGATGCACTTGTGTTTACGTGGGAGGGTAATCTTAATGTAGGAGAAATGAAGCTCTGCATGACAACCGGCAGCTGGAACGATCCCTTCATACGTCCTCTGACGGGAGGGACGGAAATAGGTAAGGAGCCGATCACTGATGCTCCTTTCAAGATGAATGCCGGAGATCCTGATGATAAATGGAACATTGTGGCAGCCGGTGTATACAACATTAAGTTCGACATGCGACATCGCACCATGAGTACTGTTTATCTTCGTGAGCCAGATGGTCCGGAAGTTACGCCTATTGAGACGGAAAATCTATATATTATTGGTGACGCCACACCCTCTTGGTGGAACATCAACAGTCCAACTCCTTGTGAAAAGATTTCAGACTTTATATTTGTTTATGAAGGAGGTTTGAATGAGGGTGCATTGCAGGCATTGCTGACTCCCGGCGACTGGGCTCCGGCTTTCATACTTCCGATTGATGCAGACAGCAAGATAAATAAATCCGGAAAAGATAAGGAGTTGTTCAACTACTCGATAAACCATACAAACATGTGGACGGTAGAGGATGCCGGGCGTTATCGTCTTACATTTGATCTCCAGAACTGGACAATCTCAGCTGAATATCTGGGTGCCTATGCTCCTGAAAAACTTTATATCGTAGGTTCTGCTACTGCAGGAGGATGGAGTCTTGATAACGCTACGGAATTAGCAGCTGTTGATGGAATTGAAGGAGAATATACATGGACTGGCTATCTTTCGAAAGGAACGTTCAAGGCTACAACAGTCAAGGATTTCGGCGCACCGTTCTATCGTCCTTCATCGGCTGATTGCCAGATTTCCGAGAATGGTATAACAGCAACCGATGTTGTGTTCACTTCGGATCCCGACGACCAATGGACTGTAGTTACTGCCGGAAATTATAAGATAGATATAAACACCAAGAAGCTGACTATTTCGGCAGAGTATCTTGGAGATCCCGGAAAGAGACCCATAGAAACAACAACTCTCTATATATTAGGTGACGCAACTCCCAATAGTTGGGATATCGGTGCTCCCACACCTCTGGATATGAAATCAGAAAATATATTCGTATATGAAGGGAAATTATTCAAGGGCGCGTTGCAGGCAACAGCTGTGACTGGCGATTGGAATGTACCGTTTATCCTGCCTGTAACCAATGGTTGCAAGATAAGCAAGACAGGTGTGGAAAGTAATGAATTCGATTATCTTGTGGATCATACCAATATGTGGCAGGTAGAAGATTCCGGTAACTATCGCATTACTTTTGATCTCGAGAACTGGACCATAAATGCCGAGTATCTCGGTGAGTGATACGTGTGGGAACAATCTCTAAATAATTCAAATCAGAAAATAAGTTAATAATGAAAATAATGAACATACTTGCATCCACACTCGCTGTAGCCGCATTGACGGCTTGCACTGACACTATTGAGATGCGTCGACCTCAGAAATTTGTTTTGCCGGATCTTCCTCCTATCGAGGAGATACATAATTTTAAGGCTCCCCTATACTGGAGTGTTTACGAATATTGCCACACACAGTCGCAGAATGGCGTGAAGAACGAGGATATGGACATTACTGCGGAGCAATGGGAAAAGATCACAGACTGGCTCGCCAAGGATTTAAAGCCTTATGGTTACGACATGGTGTGCACAGATGGATTCATAACGCAGAACTGTAAGGATGGTTCTCCGTATATGACGCATTATGGCTCAATGTCTATAAAAGATCTCGTGGAAATGTGTAAGAAGAAAGGGCTTAAGGTGGGTATCTATGATAACCCCTTGTGGATCCATGCTCCGTGGGATACCAAAGTGCCTGACACCGACTACACATTAGGAGACTTGCTTTGGGATCATAAAAGCGAAGTCCTCAATCCTGACACACAGGATATGTGGGGATTCCAATGGGTAGTGGCTAATTATCCCGGTGCCAAGGAATACATAGACGGCTTCTTCAAGCATTATGCCGATTTGGGTATAGACTACATCCGTGTAGACTTCCTTTCCTGGTATGAGGATGGCAAAGACAGGAATATGGGACCGATAGGAAGAGGTTATGGACGTGATGCCTACGTGCGTGCCTTGTCTTATATTGCCGAAAATGCAAAGAAATATGGAATATTCATATCTCTTGTAATGCCTCATCTATATTACGATGCGGAGATTGAGAAACTATGCGGCAATATGGTTCGTATAGTGCAGGATACAGGAAACGGGGGCTGGTGGCATTATTCGGATTGCGAAAGAGGTAAATCCTGGACTACATGGCCTAACTGCATGAATATGTTCGATGGATTTGTGTATTGGTCACATATCTCGGGTCGTGGAAAAGTATTGCTTGATGGAGACTTTATCCGCCTTAACACATTTAATACGGATGCAGAGAAGGAATCGGTGGTTTCTCTCCAGCTTATGGCAGGTGGTCCCGTAACGATTGCCGACCAATATAACACTATTGGGGACAACACGAAATTCTATACAAATTCTGAGCTTCTTGCTTTGAATACAGATGGTTTCGTCGGCAAGCCTCTGAGCGATGAGCTCAACAGTCGCAATAGCCAGATTTGGTATGGCCAGCTGTCTGACGGGAACTATGTCATTGGTTTGTTTAATCGTGATGACAGTTCGATGTCGTTCAGCGTTGATTTCAAAACTCTCGGCATAGAGGGTGAATGGAATATTCGAGACTTATGGAAGCACGCTGATGAGGGTTCGGCAAGCTCAATATCTGTTACGGTGGCTCCTCATGGATGCAAAATAATTAAACTGACAAAATAAAAATCTAAACATAAAAACTATATGATCATGAAAAGAATTTTTTTATCCATTATTTTAATAGCTCTCAGCGCTGCTATATCGTTTGCAGAAAATCCCTCTGTACTGTATATGATCGGAGGTGCAACTCCCGGCAACTGGGATTGGGCGAAGGCAACGGAAATGATGCCGGTATCCGGTCAGGATGGAGTGTACTCCTGGACAGGAAACTTGTCTGCCAGTGATTTTAAAATTTGTGTAGAAAAGGATGTAAATTGGTCTGGTACTGTGCCTTTTTATCGTCCTACTTATGCTAATTGCGAGATATCAAAAAATGGCGTTGCGGACAACAAGGTTGTTTATACGACCGAGCCGGATGACAAATGGATGGTCAAGGATGCCGGTAAATATACTATAACTATAGATACCAAAGATCTGACTCTTTCTGTAGTATTCGAAGGTGAAATAAATCTTTTAGAAGGGACTAAAGCATTATATTTGCTGGGCGACATGAATGGTTGGAATATAGATAATCCCTTGGCTTGTACCAAGGAAGCAGATAATGTTTTTGTATATAATGGTAAATTTGAAAAAGACCAAACTTTTCAAGCTATTCTTACTCCCGGTAGCTCTAACTGGGGAGCTGCGTTTATTGTGCCGACAGTCCCTGATTGTGCGGTTTCGCCAAATGGAGTCGAACCTGCAAAATTTGATTATACCACTACACATGCGAACATGTGGAAGGTGACAGAAACGGGAACCTATTCGTTAAAATTTGATCTTAATAACTGGACATTGAGTGCTTCCGGTAATGTGGATACGAGTGTTGTTGAACTTGTAACGGATAATGATGCTCCTGTGGAATACTATAATCTCCAGGGTGTGCGTGTATACGAACCTGCAAATGGATTATACCTGAAGCGTAAAGGCGGGAAAGTATCTAAAGTTATGATAAAATAATCCGGAATGAGATTACTTGCAATAATTGGGTTTTGTGCCTTGAATCTCGGTTTATTTGCACAGAATCTTTCAAATTCTCTTGATCACACCGCTCAGTTGGGCGGTGTGACAAGTTTTAGGAATGCACCTGCCGAGATTGTACTGCCGAGGATTTATACCGACAACATGGTGCTCCAGCATAATTCAACTGTGACAATTCCAGGAACCGCTGCTCCCGGCGCAAAGGTGATGCTTAAGGCAGATTGGTTAGATGCCCCTGTATCTGTAAGAGCTGATGGTGATGGTAATTTTTCTCTGAAACTTAACACACCTGATTATGGCGGTCCATACACCATAGTTTTGGATGACGGATATAGTGAGAAGGTATTGCAGAACATACTTATCGGAGAAGTATGGCTCTGTTCCGGACAGTCGAATATGGAGTTTCCAATACGTGGAAGCTGGGGGCGCGTCATGGATGCCGATAAAGTGGTAGCTACCATGCAACGTCCGCCATTGCGGTTGCTTCAGATAAAGAATACAACCTCCCTTTCTCCCCAGGATGACGCAATTGTGGAATATGGTTGGGTGGAGTCTTCTCCTGCAGCTGAATCTTTTTCTGCAATCGGTTATCTTTTTGGCAGGATGCTTCAGGATACTCTCAATGTGCCGGTAGGGGTAATCGATGCTACGTGGGGAGGCACAACCGTTGAGGCGTGGACTCCCCGTGAGTCGCTCAATGGAGTGCCGGGATTCGAATATTATTACGAATTGTTAGGAGGTAAGGATAGGGATATTGCATTGTCGGAGACTGCAATAAAGCAGACTTATGCCGGTAGCAATGGGAATGAAAGATTGGCGTACCCGTTTGATAGGGCTAAGATGCAAAAAGGGAAGGCGTGGGGAAAAATGCCTGTGCCATCTTTGTGGGAAGAGAACGTGTTGCCCGGATTTGACGGGATGGTGGCTATGCAGTTTGAACTTGTCCTCCCGCAGGAAGCGGGGGGTAAAGATCTACTCTTATGTCTTGGTGCTGTTGATGATATGGACAAGACATATTTCAATGGTATACCGGTTGGAAGCAACCATATTCATGACCTCACACGGGAATATAAAGTGGATGGAAGTCTGGTAAAAGCCGGGAAGAATATCATTACCGTAGAAGTGGTAGACAATGGCGGAGGCGGTGGAATCTGGAAGTCTTCGTATGCTGAGGTTGACGGAAAGAAATACAGCCTTGATGGAGACTGGAATTATGCGGTATTGGCAGATTTTTCCAAAACGGGAATGACTTATTTGTTGCCGGATTCAAATAATCATCCGACAGTATTGTATAATGCCATGATAAATCCATTGACTACGTTACCTCTCGCCGGAGTCATCTGGTATCAGGGTTGTCAGAATGTGGGACGAGCCGCTCAATATGAAATATGTTTCAAGAATATGATCAAGGGTTGGCGGAAAGCTTTTGATGCGCCGGACATGCCGTTTTATTTTGTGCAGTTGGCAGGATTTCTGCAGCCGATTGTTGTGCAACCGGATTCGCAGTGGGCGCAACTCAGGCATGCTCAGTCTAAGGCTTTGGAATTGCCTAACACCGGTATGGTGACCGCCGTTGATTTGGGTAATCCGGTTGATATCCATCCGACTAACAAGCAGGAGGTGGCACGAAGATTGGGAATCCTTGCCCTTGACAAGAGCTATGGCAGGAGACAGGCGTGCGAAGCTCCGGTTTGTACATCTGTTGACAATGACGGAAGAAACATAACGCTGACTTTTAGTGAGCCGGTCAAGGCTTTGGGTGGAGTTGCCACAGGTTTTATTATCAGTGACAAAGATGGCAGATGGGCATCAGCCAATGCCAAAGTAATAGATGACAAAACTATCCGCCTTTCATCTCTTCTTATAGGTAAACCAACAGCAGTTCGTTATAATTGGGCAGACTACCCCGGAGGCAATCTCTATGGACCCAACAATCTGCCGGTATTGCCATTTGCAACCGATAAATAATCATAATAATTTTCAGAACGTGTTATAATGATGTCAAAAATCAGAACAGCAGTCGTTGTCCTTTGCGCCTTCTGGCTTTCCGTGGCATATGCCGCCAGAACCCAGGTAAAGTCTCCCGACGGACTTCTCTCCGTGGAATTCAGCCTTGACAGGCAAGGTCGTCCCGGATACTCTGTATCCTACCGAGACCGGGAGGTCATCCGTCCCTCACTTATGGGCTTCCTGCTTTCCGACGGCACCTCGCTCGCCGACGGCTTCGGCATGGGGAAGGTGAGCTACCAGGAGTGTGACAGCCTGTGGGCGCCCGTATGGGGCGAGAACGACTCCATACGCGAGAACTACAACGGCATGACCGTCCCCCTTTCGAAAGGGAAGACCCGCATGGACATAGAGTTCAGGGTATTCAACGAAGGCATCGGGTTCCGTTACGTCTTCCGGAATCATCCCGGTCAGGTCCTGACGGTTCGGGAAGAGTCGACCACATTCGCCATGACCGGCGACCACACCGCATGGTGGATTCCCGAAGACTACGACTCCCAGGAATACGAGTACACCGAAAGCCGTCTTGGCGCGGTCACCGCCCCCGGCGTACAGACCTCCCTGATGATGAAAACCGACGACGGTATCTACCTCAACCTGCACGAGGCATCCCTGGTCGACTTCCCCGCGATGCACCTCCGGCTCGATAAAGAGTCCCTGACCTTCCGGTCGCACCTGACCCCGCGCCCCGACGGGACAGCGGCGGAGGTCAGGCTGCCCTTCCGCACGCCCTGGCGCACCGTAACGGTCAGCGACAAGGCGACCGGCATACTCTCCTCGAACCTCATCCTCAACCTCAACGAACCCTGCAAGATCGCCGACACCTCCTGGATCCGCCCCGTGAAGTTCATGGGGGTATGGTGGGAGATGATCACCGGCAAGAGCAAATGGAGCTACACCGACGCCACCGACTTCGACCTTTCCACGTTCGACTACTCGACCGCCCGACCCCACGGCAGGCACGGCGCCAGCAACGAAAACGTCAGGAGGTACATAGACTTCGCCTCCCGTCACGGCTTCGACCAGCTGCTTGTGGAAGGATGGAACACCGGGTGGGAGGACTGGTACGGCAAGGAGAAGGACTACGTGTTCGACTTCGTGACCCCCTATCCCGATTTCGACATCAGGGCGCTCAACGACTACGCCCG
>CABUVO010000048.1 GCA_902495075.1 uncultured Porphyromonadaceae bacterium | reverse complement strand
GCCTAAAACCTAAAGCCTAAAACCTAAAGCCTAAAACCTAAAGCCTAAAACCTAAAGCCTAAAACCTAAAGCCTAAAACATGCTTTCCATACCTATATCAACTGAGTTTTCAGACCTCGCACAAGAGACAGTGGATCAGCTAACAAAAAAAGTTTCCACTGAAATCAATCCGGATGAAGCATCCAACAGCAATTCAGAAGAAGACCACACCAACGGTCTGATTGCTGACCTTGCATGGATACTTCTTCTCGGAGCAATTGTCACTCTTCTTTTCAAGAAGATGAAGCAGCCGGTGGTGTTGGGATATATTCTTGCAGGCTTTCTTGCGAGTCCCAAGTTCGAATACCTCCCTTCAATCTCCAACCTGGAAAACATATCTTTCTGGGCAGACTTAGGAATTGTGGTGCTTATGTTTTCTATAGGTCTGGAATTCTCCTTCAAGAAACTAATGAACTCCGGATCGTCAGCGATAGTCACAGCATTGATAATAATCACCGGAATGACGTTTGCAGGCTTCGGAGTGGGGTGCATACTTGGGTTCAACACCATCAACTGCATATTCCTCGGAGGAATGATATCAATGTCTTCCACCACGATAATCATGAAATCGCTCGATGACCTCGGCTTGCGACAAAAGAAATTCGCTTCGCTGGTTCTCGCAGTGCTTATCATCGAAGATCTTTTCGCTGTGTTGATGCTCGTATTGCTGTCATCTCTGGCAATGGGAAACGTGCAGGGAATGGAACTTCTGTACAGTATCGGCAAACTCGTATTCTTCCTTATCATCTGGTTTCTGGTGGGTGTGTATGTCATACCGACATTCCTTACAAAGATGCGCAGCTATCTCAACGACGAGACACTTCTTGTGGTGGCGATGGGGCTATGCTTCTCAATGGCTGTCTTCAGTGTTATCTGCGGCTTCTCTCTTGAGCTGGGAGCATTCGTCATGGGATCAATACTTGCGGGCACTGTTATGGCAGAACGGATGGAACGCGTGATCGGACCTGTCAAGAACCTTTTCGGATCAGTATTCTTCATCTCCGTGGGAATGATGGTTGATCCTCACGTGCTTGGACAATACTGGTGGGAGATCCTGATTCTTGCTGTCGTTGTGATTGTCGGAATGATTATCTTCGGCACGCTCGGCATGCTGGTGACGGGACAGAACCTCAAAGTAGCGATTGAAAGCGGATTCACACTTACTCAGGTGGGTGAATTCTCATTCATCATAGCCTCCCTCGGTATGGTCCTCGGTGTGCTCAACCCTTCCCTATATCCAATCATAGTTGCGGTGTCTGTTCTTACGATTTTCACCACACCGTATTTCATAAAGATGGCTGACGGGGCATACACTGTTGTGGAGAGGCACCTACCCAAGGGTCTCAACTTCCTTATATCGAGATATTCAAAACAGGTGACAGATTCAAATGAGACCAAACAACTCTGGATCGCAATCATTAAAAGGTATCTATGGAGGATGCTGCTATATTCCGTGATTCTTATTGCCGAGATTCTTTTTTCACGAACATTCCTCTTCCCGTTTGTAGAGAATTATCTTCCTAAATGGGGACACCTTGTGGCAACCATCCTCACCATCGCGGCGATGTTGCCGTTCCTCGTAGCTTTGAGTTTCAGCACCACAAAGCCCGATGAAAGGATGAAACTCCATCAGTCGGCAAGTTTCTACGATGTGCCTCTTGTGGCAATGCGGATTGTTCGTTACCTCATTGCCCTTGTCTTCATCACTTATTTCACTACTCTCGCCTATTCTTCTCTTACGGGATGGCTCGTGGGAGCAGGGTGTTTCATCCTGATAATGGTGTTCGCCTCCACAAAACTCATGCAGCGATACAACCGCATGGAGGAGCGGTTCATGAACAACCTTAACAGCCGCGAGAACACGCGTCTGGGCACGAACAACAATCTCGTGGACGACATGCACCAGGCATACATCCAAATCGGACAGTGTGCACCGTTTGTAGGCGACAAGATCAAGGATTCGCGCCTACGCGACGATTACGGAGTCAGCATATCCAGCATTCAGCGCGGCGATGACTACATGCCGCTGCCATCTCCCATGGCAAGAATATTCCCCGGCGACATCCTTGGCGTGATCGGTAGTGACGACCAGCTCAAAAAGCTTAACGAAGATATCGAAAGTTCGGAGCAGGCATGCAGCGCAGTGAGCGTAACGCAGCATAAGGTAGAGCTCAAAAGCATCCGTCTCACAGAGAATTCTCCGATAGCGGGAATTCCCTTGGGACAAACCAACATTCAGAAAGATTACTATTCGATGATTGTGAAGGTGCAGAGAGGCGAGGATGAGTTCATTCAACCGGGCGCCGACATGATTCTCCGACCAGGAGATGCCATCTGGGTTGTTGGCGATCCTGCCTACTTCGACAAAATGAAATAAACCCTTCGAGAATTTGCAATGTGCATTTTGTAATGTTAAATGTGTAATGTTAAATGTGTAATGAATTTAAGTCGCCAATTAAAAACCTAAGTGTATTTAATGCCAATTAAACATTAAACATTGCAAATTAAACATTACTCAAAACTGTCTCGGGTATATCACAAGAAGGTTGTGGCGGGTGAAGTGTCGCCCTAAGAAAACGGGGAGACTTTCAAGATCAGAGCTGTAGGAGATGGATCCCTTGCGCGCCGCAACCACAACAAGCAGATCGTCTTCCTCCACTTCAGAGGAGAGAAGGATGAAATCATCCCAGGTGTCCATTGTGCGATAATCGTGACGCACTTCGAATCCTCCGTCGTTGATGACATTCCGTATGAATTCGGCAGTAGTCGGATATGCGATGAATACAAGTCTCGCCGCCACCTGCGCCCCAAGATTTGCCACGCGCATCACCCATAACTGGAATCCGGTCTCATATTCGGCTTTCTCCGGCACAGCCACCACAATACGGTTCACTGTGTCCACGGGAATAAAGCAACGTGACATCAAAATCATCTTGTTGGTGGATTTAAGCAACTGCTCAATCATATTGCCATAAAACGTGTCCACCACATTGGATTTGCGATGAAGACCGATAACCATCTCCGTAGCACGTTCCTCATGCCCGACATTGGTTAATCCGGAGACCACATTCAAATCGAACCTTTCCACGGTTTTAATCTCCACATCCATACCATCAGCAACCGACACGGCGTTATGCAGTGCGTTGCGTCCCATCTGTGCTATCTTTGAATCATCGTTGCTCCTCACGAACAAGGCGGTGATATGATTCTTATTTTCCGGAGCGCGCATGAAAAGAGCAAGACGCATAATGCCTTCCGATGTTACAGGATTGGCAACCGCAACAACCTGGCGCGCATATTCTCCCGGCACAAGTTCGTCGTGACTTAACTCTTCAGCCGTGATGCGCATACGAATCTGTTTGCCGGCACGTTCAGTCACAACAGTAGAAACAATGCAGCAGATAAGTATCATCACTACCGCTCCATTCATTATATCCTCCGTGAGGAGTCCATACTGGAAACCGATCATTGTTGCGGCAATAGTTGCCGCAGCTTTTCCTGAGGTCAGTCCGAACATGAGGCGCCGGTCTGCTCCATCAAGCCCGAAAATGCGGGATGCCATGAAAGCAGCAATCCACTTTGTTGCCAACGCCACTCCGGTCATGTTCAAAGCGATCCAGGCAACATTCCACCCTTTAAATATGACACCAACGTTTATCAACATTCCTACTCCGATAAGAAAATAAGGAATGAAGATGGCATTCCCAACAAATTTGATGTTCTTCATCAAACCGGAACGTCCGGGTATCATCGGATTCAACACCAGTCCGGCATAGAAGGCTCCAAGAATAGCCTCGAGACCTATTATCTGCGCCAACATCGATGCTATGAATACAAGAGCAAGGATGAATATATATTGCGTGATGGGATCATTGTTATGGCCGAACACCCTGCGTGTGAGCCAAGGGAAGGAATATCCCACCACAAGCATATAAATCACCATCAGAACGCCAAGACGGACCAGATCCAATGAATCGAACCCTCCGTTCACCTTCACCGACACTACCTGAGCAAGCGTGAGAAGTGCGAGCAACACAGCCACGATGGTGCCGAAAACCGCTATGACAGCCGCCTGAACGTTTGACAGGCCGAATTTGCTGACAACAGGATATGATATCAGCGTGTGCGACGCATACATTGATGCTATCAGCACGGATGTTGCCCAGCTGACTCCGAATGCATAACGGGAACCGAAGATGCCGGCAGCCATCGGCAATGCAAAAGACAACAAGCCGAATATCAATCCTTTCCTGGAAGATTTCCGCAGGTGGAACATATCTATTTCCACCGCTGCCAGAAACATGATATAAAGAATGCCTACCTCGCCAAAGATCTTGAAACTTGTGTCTCGCTCAAGTAGATTCAATCCATATGGACCTATCGCAATACCCGCAAGAATCATCCCCACAATCGAAGGAATCTTCAATGGTTTGAACACCAACGGACCAAGCAGTATCACAATCAATACTACAAGAAATATGGCTACGGGCTGTTCTAACGGGAAGGAGATCATATGGTGGGCGTTAAGAACTATTTAAAAGCTGTTGAATATCTCATCGGCATTATTATCGGTGATGCGTTCCACATCTTCAGATGAAAGACCCAATGTTGCAGCCACGCAATCTCGTATCAGCGGGATATACGAACTTTCATTGCGCGATCCCCTGTGGGGCGTTGGAGCAAGATAAGGCGCATCAGTCTCAAGAACGATCTTCTCTATGCCGATCTCGGGCAATGCCTCGCGTAGCGATGCGGCATTCTTGAATGTCACGACTCCGTTGATACCGAAATAAGGATCGCAGACTTCACGGATTCTCCTCACATCATTCAGATCCGATGTGAAACTATGAAAGATCATCGTCGGAAGTTTACCTTCCGCATTTTTGATGACATCAAGAGTATCTTCCACTCCATCCCTGCAATGGATGATAAGTGGAAGATCATATTTCTGCGCCCATTTCAGCTGACGAGAGAAAGCCGCCTTCTGATTCTCGATATTCGATGCATCCCAGTGCAAATCAATTCCAACCTCTCCGATTGCTGAAAAGTCACCGGACGGTAGCAGCTTCTCCATCTCATCAAGCACACCGCTCCAGTTTTCTCCAACTTCGGTAGGATGTAGTCCGAGCGCAACGCAAGTGTTTGACGGAAATTTACGATGGAGATCCATCATCGCCTCATGAGATTCAGGACACACCCCCGGGAAAACCAGGCGTGTGACTCCGGCTGCAATCGCACGTTCAACCGCAGCCGATTCGTCGCCTGCGAATGCGTCCATATAGAGATGGGTATGCGTATCCGTCATTTCTTACGTCCTGTAAGTTTATCGAGAAGTTTCTTGAAGGGTTCTTTATCCTCTTCGCTGACGTTTACTTTCTTTAATGCTGTCAATGCCTTGGAGCTGTAATGAGCGATCTCTTTTTTGCAAAGATCCGAGATACCCATTTTTTCATAAAGTCGGGTCACAACCTTAACTTTTGTATCACCGGAAGGCAACTTAATCGCTTCGCGTAGCGCAGCCCCTTCAGCTCCCGTGTCGGCAAGAGCACTCAGCATGAGGAATGATTTTTTATTATTGTTGATATCACCTCCGATTGGTTTGCCAAACGTGTTTGAATCGCCAAATACATCCAGCCAGTCATCCTGAATCTGGAAAGCCACACCAAGCATCATGCCATACTCATACATGCGGGCTGCATCCTCGTCAGAGGCACCACCGATCACTGCACCTATCATAGCTGATGCTCCTATCAATGCACCGGTCTTATCCATGATCATACGGATATAATCATCGATAGAAACATCTTCACGTTTTTCGAAATCCATGTCCAAGCATTGACCTTCGTAAACCCGTATCGCCATGGCATTAAAGGCATCCAACACCTTGCGAAGATCCTTATCGGGAACTTCCGAAATAAGCTGTGTTGCAAGTGTGAGCATTGTGTCGCCGGAAAGGATGGCGGTGTTCACATCCCATTTGGCATGAACCGACGGACGACCGCGGCGAGTGTCGGAATTATCCATCACATCGTCATGCAGGAGCGTGAAGTTGTGATACATCTCGATTCCCACAGCCGGACGAAACGCAGCATCAGAATTGTTGCCGAAAGCGTCTGCCGTCATAAGCATCAAGGCTGGACGAAGTCTTTTTCCACCTGCGGAAAGAGCGTAAGATATAGGTTCGTAGAGAGAGGCAAGCACGCCGCCTGGAAGCTCCAGTTCGCGCAATGATTTCTCTACTAAAGCTGAATATTCAGAGAAAGTTTTCATTATTCGTAATTGATAAATTTATCGTAAATGGCTTTGGGCATGTCTCTGCCGCTGTCGGCTTCAAGCACTGTCCGAAAACCTATTATGAATCGACTGTAGGTATTGCTGTCGTTGCCGCAAGCAGTCTTGAACGCACGTAATTCCTTTTCAACATCCTCAACGGAAAGATTCTTTTCGCGGATCGACTGCATGTATTCAAGTCCCAGCTGAAGACCAAGACCCTGCGGGTCTTCCACTCCAGCCATGGCATACATTCTCATTTTATCGGCAAGAGGGAGCGATGCCACAAAGCTGTCATATTCATCACCGAAGCTGTCAAGCTCCTTGCCTGTGTATTTCTCATAGGCATAACTTGTGGCAATGCCGAGGTTTTCAATTTTGGCATCTTTGATCTGACCCAAGGCAGCTCGACATATGAAACGGGCAACGGAATCAGGCGTTGTGTTTTTCATAACGAATGCCACGCGGGCTGTATCCGGGAGCGCATTGAAATCTTCCGGGAAAGCGGCTCCGGAGTCTTTCTTACCACCTTTGCAGCTGCCTAAAACAGCCATAACGCAAACAGCGGCAATTAAAAAATACCTTTTCATTACTTATAAAGTACTTATAAATTTACTGCAAAAGTAATAAAAAATCGGCAAAAAATTATGTCAATTCAGAGAAAAGCATTAACTTCGCGCTGTGAAATCCGAAACTGACGCATTTTATGCGCAGCGATTGGAGCGATAACAGCAATCTTGGA
This sequence comes from uncultured Porphyromonadaceae bacterium, assembly GCA_902495075.1. GTDB lineage: Bacteria > Bacteroidota > Bacteroidia > Bacteroidales > Muribaculaceae > Lepagella. The sequence continues at coordinate 14,216 of CABUVO010000048.1, read as the reverse complement.
GTGATGCTCGAGTGGCTGAAGAGGCACGCCTGGAAAGCGTGTATACGCCAAAAGCGTATCGCGAGTTCGAATCTCGCTCACTCCGCCAAACAAAAATCCCGCAAGCAGAATTGCCTGCGGGATTTTTTGCCATTAGATAATATGACAAAACCCACATTATATATTATCGCAGGTTGCAATGGTGCTGGTAAAACCACGGCGTCATATTCAGTACTGCCTGATTTGTTACAATGTCGGGAGTTTGTCAATGCCGATGAAATTGCAAAAGGGCTTTCACCCTTTAATCCGGAGTCTGTTGCCATAGAAGCGGGCAAACTAATGCTACAAAGAATCAACCTCCTCCTATCCCAACACAAAACCTTCGCAATCGAAACGACTCTTGCCACCCGCAGTTACGCATCTTTGGTTAGTCGGGCACATGAATACGGTTATAATGTAATGCTTCTGTTCTTTTGGCTTCCATCTCCGGAGATGGCGGTAATGCGTGTCGCAAAACGAGTCAGTGAAGGGGGGCATAACATTCCAACCGAAACTATTCATAGACGTTATTGGTTAGGGTTACAGAACTTTTTTAATATTTTCGCCTCAATAGTTGACAGTTGGAGTTTTTATGAAAATATAAACTCGCCATTTGAATTAGCCAACGAAGACGAAATAATAAATATAGAAATATTCAATAAAATTAAGGAATCATGTCTGAGCAAGAAAAAATAGCCCTGAGAGCTAAAATCAGAAAAGGTTTAAAAGAAAGTTATGAGAATCTTCTCATACGTAAAGCTGCGCTCGGTCAAGATGTGGTTATAGCTGACGCAAATGGACATCCCATAGTTGTTTCGGCGGCTGAGTTACTTTCTAAAAAAAAAGATAGTTAATTCCCAGATAAATTCATATCTTTGCATTGTAGATTTTTTACATTTGAAGCAATTTAAAATTGATAATTTATGCTCAGTAAGAAAATATCTGATCTCCTCCCCGTTATAAGGAGATATTTTCATGATAAGCCTGTGCTTCGCGCGTGGCTCTTTGGGTCTTGTTCTCGGGGAGAAGAAACTTCTGACAGCGACATCGACATATTGGTGGATTATGATAATTCCAATGGGTCTGTCTCACTTTTTAAAATGGGCGGTATGTTAATGGACCTTTCAGAATTGGTTGGTAGAAGAGTTGACTTGGTAGATAACCGGGGACTTAAAGATTTTGCCCGCAAAAGTGTCGAAAACGATAAAATCTTGATTTATGAGAGAACCTATTAAAGATCGCGGACGCATTGAGCACATGCTTGAAATGGCGCAAAATTTAAGCGTAGCTAAGACTCAACATTCCTTCAGCGATATCCAAAATGATAGAATCCTATTTTATGGATTGACCAAAATGACGGAGATTATTGGTGAAGCCGCCTATAAACTTACACATGAATTCCGGGATACTCACACAGAGCTTCCATGGAAAGAGATTATCGGCATGCGCCATTTATTAGTTCATGGTTATTTTACCATAAGCCACGATGCTCTGTGGGATGTGATTCAAAATGACATTCCTGACATGATTCCAATTCTTGAGAAGTATCTTAAAGAACTTGAGAATTAGATTTAGAAACCCTTCCAGTTGTCTTTCCAATAGCGGTTGTTGAGCTCATCCCATTTCAGGATGGTGGCTCCGAAGAAATCACGGGTATAGTCGGTAAGCAACGCAGCCGCCTCTTCATTCTTCCCTTCGGCAATAAGGTCTGAATAAAGTTTTTCAACCATCGGCATCTCCCGCATCCCTTTCTTCAAGAAATAATCGCGTGCCGGTTCCATAGTTTTCCGAGCTTCTCCCCATCTGACAGTCGCCATCCGGTTTGTTTCCCTATAATGCTGCAATGCAGCATCCTTTCTCGGTCTATGCTGTCCGCATATTTTCAACATATCAGGCACATCCGTAACACCTGCAAACACCGGAAAACGGGGTGACTGACCGGGATTGTCAAGACATATCCATGCAACACCTCCTACAGCATCGGGCAACCAGTCGCGACATTGTATGATCGTAGAATAGGCACACCATGAAACGCTCACAGTGCGTATGTTATGCATTGTGCTGTCACCCATCGCCTCATATACGGCAATCTCATCCGGTCGCATCCAGGGGTTGGCAAAATCACTCACCACAGAATCAGGCACCTCAGCCCCGTCACTCTCTTTTTTACTTTTATTTTTAACCTTCAACCTTCCGCTGAGATTCAGATCCGTACCTTCATAATAGGAACCAAGGTGGCGCGCCACATCCTCTACAGAAACCGGTTTTTCAGGCTTCACACTAAGAGGAAGCTCAGTCATATCATTCGTGAGCCCTGCATTAGGAGCAAGCTGCTGCATGATGTATAGCTCACGAACGCTATAGTTTTTAGGTTCATTAAAATAATTCCCTCCGCTGTAAGCTTTCCAGAAAGAGAATTCCTCTTTACCATCCCATAATCCAAGCTTTTTGGCAACATCCTTCACATTGTCGGATGCCATATAATTATCCGGATCATTGAAATCTATCCTCCCGATACGACTCACATTGGCAGACACGGCAATATGATCGTCAGGTATGCGTACTGCAGCCCAGACGCCCCCTTTCTTCTTCGGTCCCTCACCCTGCACTTCGAAGATCCACACCTCTTTCGGATCGGCAATAGTGAGACATTCGCCGGAATCGCCATAACCATATTTCTTTATGAGTTCACCCATCAGTTTTATGGCTTCCCTTGCAGTAGAGCATCGTTCGAGCGCTATCCTCTGCAGTTCTTCTATCATGAACATACCTTCAGGATTGCAAAGGGTGTCACGCCCGGAATATGTAGTCTCCCCTATTGCAAGCTGCCTTTCATTAAGGCATGGATAGGCCGTGTCAAGGAATCGGTAGGTATGGCGAGCCTGCGGAATCTTGCCACGTTCCTTCATGCCGTCCATACTTGCGGGATATTCCGTGTGCATTCTGCCTCCATACACGCTCATCACCGTGTCTTTTGGATAATCCTTAGGTGCCACAGACTGCATCCATGTGCGATACCACGAATCGCAGGTATGACTCGTCATCACCGAACCGTCAGCCGATGCCTTCTTACCCACCATTATACTCGTGCATGCCTCTTTTTCAGTCTGTGCAGCAGCACTGAAAGCGAAGATTGCCAAAACACCCGACAAGATTAAATTTCCGATCCTCATAATTATGCCATTATAATTTATAAGCGTAAAGCTCTGCTATTGCAAGGCGCAGATCGCGCTGCGTCTGCATCAATTTCTCGTAGGAATTGAAATAATATTCCAATTCCAGAAGATAGTCGAGCAAGGAAAGCTCACCTCCGTTTAGCGCCTTAAACAATAGAATGTCATTGCTGTTTTTAGAAAAAACGGATTCATAGCGCTTAATATTTTCTTTCAACTCCTTTGTCTGTTCGAAAAGATAACGCAACCGGCTGTAATATCTCATACGCGCATCATCCATGCTTTGCTCAGCTGCGGCAACCTCAGCGCGTGCATGCTTCACCCGATGTCTGTTTTCCCACAAAGGTATGCTGACACCAATCTTTACGCCTTGCCATCCCTCATCAGGAGTGAATTCACCCGCATATCCAACAGACAGCTTAGGCAAACCCATGGCTTTTGAGACGCCGACACCTCTTTTAGCAACTTCCACTTCCTGGCGCATATGAGCGAATGCAGGATTTGCGGCTTCCGCCTCAGCCACCCATTGGTCGAAATCAGATGGAAGACCGGCTACAGTCACGTAAGCTGTATCATTTATTTCCACAGGGTTTCCCCCATTAAGCAACGTCAGCTGAGAAAGTAACTGTCGCCTCTCCAAGTTCACACTCTGGAGGTCGTTCTCAATATTTGTAAGGTTCAACGCAGCCTTATTACACTCAATCTGCGTTGCATCTCCCAGTTCCAGTTTCCTTTCATAAGCCTTGGCTATCTCTTTTGCATTTGCAAGCTGGCGCGAATAGAGCGCAGCCAAAGCATTGTTGTAAACCAGTTCTATACAATATTGCTCAGCAGTGAGCAGAAGATCCATTCTTTGAGTGCGCAACTGCCAGTCGGCAGCTACATTCTGCGCATCCGCAAGCTTACCTTTCTTAGAATAAAGTGTAGGGAAATCGAAACTCTGGCTTATGCCGATATCCTTTCTTGCTCCGCCGTGTATACCCGGCAGATAGCCGAGTTCAATCTCAGGATTCTCCGGCGCCAGCCCAGTGCGGTTACCGATCTTCTGAGCCTCATTGGCGCGGGTATAAGCCGCCAGCGTAGTGCTGTTGCGCTCAATCTCACCAAGCACCCTCGCAAACTGACTGATCTGCACCTCTTCTGCGGACTGCGCATGCACCAGCCCACACACAATCATCCCTATCCCCATAATTCCCCATCTCGCCCTATTCAGCCCCATGTCGCCCCATTTAGCCCTATTCAGCCCCATATTTCGTCCCATTTTTCTTTTCCTTTCTTTCAACAAACCATTTATAAACTATCGGCATCATATATATATTGAGCAGCGTAGAGGTTAACAAGCCCCCAAGCACCACCACCGCCATCGGACTCTGTATCTCATTTCCCGACTTGTCGCCATTGAAAACGAGCGGGATCAGAGCAAGAGCCGAGGTCAGTGCCGTCATAAGTATAGGATTCAGACGGTCAATCGAGCCATGAAGCACAGTCTCGTGAATTGTCTTACCCTCCTTCATCAATCGCTGATATTTTGATATCAGCAAGATTCCATTACGCGTCGCGATACCGAAAAGCGTAATAAAACCTATGATCACCGGAATGCTAACCACTCCCGACGTAAAATAAACAGCCAAGACACCTCCCACAAGAGCAAAGGGGAGATTGAGAAGCACAATAGCTGCGAGCGATACATTCTTGAATTCGCTATAGAGCAGCAGAAAAATCACCATCAGAGCGAGCACGGTAGTAAAGAAAAGCGTGCGCGATGCATTCTTGGCACTCTCAAACTGTCCGCCATATTCTATGCGATAACCTTCCGGCAATTTAACATTCTCGTCAACAGCCTTGTGGATATCCTCAACCACGCTGACCACATCGCGACCCGACACATTGGCTGACACCACAAGCTTACGCTGCACATTCTCTCTCGATATCGAATTCGGTCCACCCGTCGAGACAATATCGGCAACTTCCTCAAGCGGCACCTTTCTGCCATTGCCGGTATCTATAAGTGCTTTTTTTACTCCTTCAATATCTTCTGTATAATTCTTGTCAAGGCGCAGCACTATGTCAAACTTCCGCTGCCCCTCATACATGTCTCCAATCTTTTCTCCGGCAAAGGCACGACTCACGAATTTATGAAATTCATCCATCGTTATACCGTATTTAGCCAGCGCGTTCCTGTTTGCGCGGATCTGGAGCTGTGGGGTCTCGACTTGTTGCTCGACGCTCACATCCACAGCTCCGGGAATCTCATCGATATATCCCTTTATGCTGTTGCCTATCATATACATCCGGCTCAGATCCGTGCCGAATATCTTGATGGCTATGCTTGCACGCGTACCGCTGAGCATATGGTCTATACGATGACCCAACGGCTGACCGATGGTGGCGGCGATTCCGGGAATTTTGGCAAGACGCGCACGCATATCATCGAAAACCTCATCACGGCTACGATCCTTGAGATCAAACCTCACATCTATCTCCGCACCGTTTGTTGCCTGCGAATGCTCGTCAAGTTCACCGCGCCCGGTGCGACGCGCCGTAGCCGTCACCTCCGGCACTTCAAGAAGTGCCTCCTCCATCATCCTTCCCAATTCATCATTCACCTCAAGCGACACTCCCGGTTTCGCCACAGCGGATATTGTTGCCGAGCCCTCATTAAAGTCAGGAAGAAAACTGCTGCCCATAGTCATGAAAAGCCCGATGGTGATTGCAAACACTGTGACAGTGGCGATAGCCACTGTTTTCGCATGTCCGAGAGTCCATTGCAAAGATTTGAAATATGCTTCCGACAGTTTACGCGAAACCCAGCTTTCCTTTACATTTTTCGAAAGATACTTGTCGCCTGAAAGCATCATCCGGCACAGAAGCGGCGTCACGGTCATTGCCACAATCAGCGACATAAACAACGCCACAATATAGGCGATACCTAAAGGCTTGAGCATCCTCCCCTCCATGCCCGAGAGGAAAAACAGCGGAATGAACGCCACCATGATTATGAATGTAGCGTTGAGGATGGAAGAGCGAATCTCCTTGGATGCTTCGTAAACAACCTTTACCACCGGCAACCGCTCCTCCTTAGGAAGCATATGATTCATCCGCAGCCTTTTATACACATTCTCTACATCAATAATGGCATCATCCACTAAGGAACCGATGGCGATACACATTCCTCCGAGAGTCATGGTGTTGATGTTCATACCCATAAGATGCAGGATTATGCAACTGCCAAGTAAGGAGATAGGGATAGCTATGATCGAGATAAGGGTGGTTCTCACACTTGCTAAAAACACAAACAGGATCAGCACCGCGAATATCGCCCCTTCGATAAGCGAACGCCCAACGTTGTTGACCGATGCCTCAATGAAATCAGCCTGTCTGAAAATCCGGGTATCCATCTTAACGTCTGCTGGAAGCGATTTCTTTATTGCCTCAAGATTCTCTTCGATGTGTTCCGTGACTTCAAGAGTATTGATATTCGGTTGCTTGGAAACGGAGAGAATCACAGCCGGCTTTCCGTTCTGCGATGCATTACCCATTCTGACGGCAGCCCCGGTTTTCACTTCCGCCACATCTGAAAGCACAACCGGTTTTCCGTTACGTGTTTTCACAAGGGTATTGCCAAGCTCGTCGAGATCGGTGGTTCTTCCCATACCACGGAGAGCATATTCATTCCCATAGTCACGCACCACTCCGCCGACGGAGTTTACGCTGAATGATTTTCCCACCTCCTCAAGTTCTGCCATGGTCACGCCATAGAAATCCATTTTCTGCGGATCAGCCAGTATTTGATATTGCTTAAGTTCCCCGCCGATATTGGTTACCTGCGACACACCGCCGGTGGCAAGAATAGCAGGTTTGATCACCCAATCGGCAAGCGTGCGAAGCTCCATCATGGATGTTGTGTCAGCTTGCAGACCGATGAAAAGAATCTCACCCATCACGCTCGATTGCGGAGCAAGCGTGGGAGTGATTCCCTCCGGGAGCGATTCGCCGAGAGCCACCATTTTCTCCGAGACTATCTGTCGCGCCTTGAATATGTCAGTACCCCAGTCGAACTCAACCCATACAAAAGAATTACCCTGAAGAGATGCCGAACGAACACGCCGCACATCGGTAGCTCCATTTACAGCAGTCTCTATCGGGAACGTCACCAGACGCTCCACCTCCTCCGAAGCCATTCCCTTGGCATCTGTCATGATAACCACTGTAGGAGCCGTAAGATCGGGAAAGACATCCACATCCATCTTCTGAGTGGAATAAACACCCCCCACGATCACCAGCAATGCCGCCAACAGAATCATGAGTCTGTTGCGCAGTGAAAAATCTATAATCTTGTTTATGAAATTCATATCTATTACCTCTGCCCTTTTCCCTCTAACCTTTTACCTTTTAATGAACGTGTCCCGCATGAGCGTCAAGCTTACCGGAAGCCTGGGCAAGTTTCACAAGCACAGCACCTTTGCCGACAACGCGATCTCCCTCTCTTAGCCCGGAACGAATCTCTGTTCTTATTCCATTGCTTTGACCGGTCTTAACCTCCCTCTTTTCAAAAAATTCGGGAGTGAGCTGCACGAATACAAAATAATTACCCATCTCTTCAACTATTGAAGCGCACGGAACCGTCAGCACCTTCTCTCCGGTGCCTGTAGTGATAAACATCTCCACGAATGATCCGGGCAGCAAATCAACGGTATTGTTGACCTTAAAGACAACCGGCACAAGGGGATTCTCCGCATCAACACTTTTTCCGTAGCTCACCAGCGATCCGTTGAGATCCTTAAGTGAATACACTTTATCATCTCCGGGAATCTTAAAATTCGTAGATACTACATTCTTGAGGTTATGGAATTTTCGCGGTTGCAACTCCGCTTTTACATAGAGATCTCGGTTTTGGGCAATCTCCATTACCGGACTGCCAGCCTCAACATATTCGCCATTGCGGACATAGACTTTCTTTATGAAGCCGGAAATCGGACTGCCGGCACTATGGCGCCCCGCTGAGAAATTTCTACGAAGATTACCGTATGCAGCCTCAGCTGATTCATAATCCGCTTTTGCTTTCTGAAGGTCACCCTGCGTCACGAGCTTGTCTTTGGCAAGTTCCTTCTTCCTTTCGTATTCCCCTTTTGCAAAATTGTATGCGCTCTCAGCCTCGCGATATCTTACCGCCATATTGTTGTCGGCAAGTCCGTCACTCTCTATGCCGAAAAGCACTTGTCCTGCACCAACTGCTTTCCCTTCGGTCAGGTCGGCAGATGCAAAACGCACTGTTCCGGAAGTCTTCGCCACAACTACGCGCTCATCACCCATAGACGGCTCCACCTGAGCCATCGTGCGAATAACTTCCCCGAATGGTTCGGAGACCACTTCCTCTGTGGAGAAATCCACATTCCAGCTCTGTTCTTTTGGAAACGCTACTCCATTGCTGCTCTTAGCTGCCACTTCAGCAGCTTTACCGTGAGCCTCATGTTCATCGGCATATACCGTGATATCCGGTATTTCTACCGAATATTTCTTTCCATCAGATTCTATTGAGAATATTAATGAGCCCTTACCGGTCTTCTTCGGTTTGATTTCAAAAGAATAAATTCCGGGATGCGAAGGTTTTTCAAGCGTGACACTCTGAGTTTCATTGCCTATCAAGAGCTTCATAGTGACTTTTCCTGCTGCGAGTGGCTTGAAATCCGAAAGGCTTGTAAAATGGGCAAGGACTTCGCAATCGTGCCCTGCCACAAATGGAGTTGCCTCTGCGAAAACTTCAAAATCCCGGCTGTAGGCAGTCAGCTGAAGAGATTCATTATGAGTGTGCCCGTCGTGTTCCTTCTCTTGAGAATGGTCATGACTGCAACTGATCAATGCCGGCAGAGGCATTATTGCCACTCCGACTGCGATCATAAATGCTGAAATTTTTCTGAATATTGTCACAATCTTGGAATTATTTTATACTTTTGTTGCCAAAATTAATAAAACAAGAGTGCACATTATGTGCAAGTTCAACACAAAATTTTCAGTGCTTGATTATGATTAAAAATATATTGTTCGATATGGGAGGAGTCATCTTCCTCCAGAACACAGAGAAAGCTTTCAGAAGATTCGAGGCTCAAGGAGTAGACACAAACGTCTATATGGGAGCACACGGACAAAAAGGTATTTTTCTTGATCTTGAAGAGGGGAAAATCACCCCTAAAGAATTCCGCCGGGGAATGAGCGAGATTGTAGGACACGAGGTCTCGATGCAAGATGTCGCCTACTGCTGGGAGGGATTCTTTGACGGTGCTCCCGTTGATCGCCTCCAGACGCTTCTCGACCTTAAGAAACATTATCATTTAGGGCTTCTTTCAAATACAAATCCTTTCATGATGGCTCTTACCGACAGTAGCCGGTTAAGCACCGACCACCGACCTATCTCGGATTATTTCGATTCTTTGTTTCTCAGCTACGAAATGAAAGCGTACAAACCTGATGAAAAGATTTTCAGAATGGCACTTGAACGCGACGGACTCCTCGCCGACGAGACTCTCTTCATCGATGATGCCCTTAAAAACATAGAAGGAGCCCGCAGACTTGGCATCCACGGGCTCCATGTTCCTACCAACGCCGACTGGCGTCCTCAGCTTTTCGAAATCATTCCCCCTTTGCGCATCGAGCAATAGGTTCGCTCATCGGTGAGGAGTAGCTTTTGGCGTAATATTCGCGAAGCTGTTTCTTAAGTTTCTTCACCACGCTTGCATACGCGGGATCGTTGGCAACGTTATGACGCTCTTCGGGGTCTTTCTGATAATCGAAGAGCTGATAACCTATCACCTTCGCCTCATCGAAAGGTTGATATGTCTTGAATCCTTTTGTCCATTCCACCAGACGGTAGCGCGGATCGCGGATCGCGTAACCATGTATGTCCTCTTCAAGTTCTTTGGCTTTCCCTTTGAGGTCAGTATCGGTGGAAATGGTATAGTTTTCTGTGGTAGTGCGGCTATACTGGCTCATCGCATAATCCTTGATTTTCGCTTTCGGATTCTTAAGCACCGGCACAAGACTCTTGCCGTCGAGTTTCTGCGGCTGAGGAGTCTTGGTAAGTTCGCACACGGTGGGGAAGACATCCAGGAATTCAACCATTGATTCCGATTTCACACCTTTCTTCATGCCGGGCGCCGACACAATCAGGGGCACATGAGTGGCATTCTCGAAATTGGTCATCTTGTTCCATAGACCGTGGTCGCCGAGATGGTACCCGTGATCTCCATAGAGAATAACTATCGTGTTGTCTGCCAGACCCTCTTTCTCCAAAGCATCGAGCACTTTCCCCACCTGAGCGTCTGTATATGAAATACATGCGTAATAGGCATGGATAAGTCTCCGCTGTGTGTCTTCGTCAAGATGTTTGGTATCGATATAGCTCTCAAAGGGAGGAATGTCGGAATAACCCTTGACCTCAAGAGAGTTGTGATAAGCATACTCCACATCGTTGCTTGCCATATCCTGGAACTTTGCCAACGGCATCTTGTCGCGCTCATACATGTCCCAGTATTTCTTCGGAGCGCAGAAAGGTAGATGCGGCTTCTTAAAACCGACTCCGAGGAAGAATGGCTTGTCGCCATCTTTAAGTTTATGAAGAGTCTTGACAGCCTCTTCGGCAATAATGCCGTCAACATATCCATTGTCGGGCACATCGGCACATTCTGTGGCTACGCGACCGTTAGCAAGCGCATACGTTGCGCCCGGTGTCTTTACATAAGGGAGACTCCAGGAAATGGGGTCATCTTTCACAGCCTTGTCGCGCAGTGGATGATACACCTTACCTACTCCTACTGTCTCATACCCGTTTTCTTTCAATGCCTGAGGCATGGTCACGATGTCGGGATTGTTTTTTCTAAATGATCCCATCAGCCACCACACTCCCGTATGGTCAGGATTCAGCCCTGTCATCAGCGAACTGCGCGTCGGACCGCTCAAAGCCACCTGGCAATAGGCATTGCTAAAAGTTGTGCCCTGAGAGGCAAGACGATCCATTGATGGTGTTTTCGCTATCGGATCTCCATAAGGTCCGATCCAGGGTTTCATATCATCGATGGCTATCAGAAGCACGTTCGGACGATTGTCCGCTTTTTTGTTTTCCGCCGGTTTTGCAGATGCTACGGCAGGCGTAAGAGCGAGGGCGTTCACTCCGCACAATAAAAAACTTAAATTTTTTCCGTAAATCATGAGTAGGTTTTAAAGTTTTTACTAATTTTGCACAAAGATACATTTTTTCTTCAAAATAAAACAAATTTAACAGCATTTTTAACCATGGCGAAACTCAAAACAATTATTTCGACACTGATAATCCTCTTCTCAGCCCCTGTTTTTGCCCAGACTCTCGACACGGAGGCCCTTGCAAAATTCTCACCGTCAACCCAACGCGATGTGTTTGAGGTCAGCGGTCTCGTAAAGCTTACCCCTGAGCAGCAGGTGAAACTTGCTAAAGCCATTGAGAAGGAAAATGCAAAATTCCTTAACATTGTAAAAGACAATGAAGGAATACTTACAGTGAAAGGACGCAACCAGCTTGCGAAAATGCGTGAAAATACACTGTCGACTCTTCTTTCCGATGATCAGTTGCAGCAATACTACAGAGGTGTTTTCGATAAAGAGGCTGATGCCGAAGGAAATGCAATCGCCAATGGGCTTCAGAAAAAATACAACCTTACGGATCAGAACTGGAAGTTCATCCGTGTGGCATGCTATAAGATAGCACTTGAATCACGTGTAATAAAGAAAATGATGGCTGACCAGCCAAAGAAAGCGCAGAAAAAGATCGCCGATCTCCGTGCGGAATGGCTGAAGACAATCGAAGAAAAGGGAGGCATCGCCATCAACCCCGATGACATGACCCTCACCTACACACGCGAATTCAACCCAAACACACTTCATAAATAATTTGTAATGTGAAATGTGCAATGTGTGATGCCGAGTATCGCAATTACACATTAAACATTAAACATTAATTGCAATTACACATTAAACATTTCACATTAAAAATTAAACAAAACCTGACATCAAACGAGAGCCGGAATCTGCGTGATGCAAATTCCGGCTCATATTTAAACACATTTGAGTCCGCTAATTCCTAATTGCTAACTCCTAATTCCTAATTAATTTACAACGTAGTCCACGCAAGCGCGACCTTCGATCTGAGGCTTTACAAGACCGGCGGCGGCAACGTGCGCCGGATGCTTGGCGTAGACCTCAACATCTGCCATTGTCGGCACCACTGCTGTCAACACAAGATCCCAGCTTTCAGCCGGATTCTCGTTGATGCCGACTTCCATACTCTCGAGGCATTCAATCTTCTCGGGAAGAGCCAACAATGCTTCGGCAAACCGATTGCATGCAGCCGCGCGTTCTTCCTGAGTTCCGGAAAATTTGAATGTTACAACGTGTTTAACCATGATGCCACATTATTATAGATACGTTCGTTAAGGCTACCCTCTGCCACTGCCGGTTCAAATTTCCTACCGGTGATGTGCTCATATAGCTCAATATAACGTTTGCTGACCTCCTCGCAATATTCGGGAGTCATCTCAGGAACCTGCTGACCGGCTTTTCCCATAAAGCCGTTGGCAATCAACCATTGACGAACAAATTCCTTTGACAGCTGACGCTGCTCCTCCCCTTTCTCCAGACGCTCCTCATAGCCGTCTGCATAGAAATAGCGGGAAGAATCGGGAGTGTGGATCTCATCAATGAGAATAACCTTCCCATCCTTGAGACCGAACTCATATTTGGTATCAACAAGTATCAGACCCTGTTTTGCAGCGATTTCGGTGCCGCGAGCAAAAAGAGCAAGAGCATACTTCTCAACCTGCTCGTAAACATCTGCGGGTACAATACCCTGTGCGATTATTTCCTCTCGTGAAATATTCTGGTCATGACCGGCATCAGCCTTGGTTGTAGGAGTCAATATTGGAGCGGGAAGTTTCTGATTCTCTTTCAAACCTTCGGGAAGCTTCACGCCACATATCTCACGCGCACCGGCTTTGTAATCACGCCATGCAGAACCGGCAATATAGCCGCGCACGATCATCTCGATCTTCAAAGGTTCGCAGCAGAGACCCACAGTCACCATAGGATCGGGGCACGCAAGCTTCCAGTTGGGCACGATATCCTTTGTGGAATCCAGGAAGAACTCGGCAATCTGATTAAGCACCTGACCTTTGTAAGGGATACCCTCAGGGAGCACCACATCGAATGCTGATATACGGTCGGTTGCCACCATCACCATATATTTGTCTTCGATGTTATAAACATCACGCACTTTGCCGTGATAAACACTTTTCTGACCTTTGAACTCGAAATCAGTTTCTTTTAATACTTGCATTGGAGAATAATTTTAAAACAGCATCTTCGATCCCCACATCAATGCCATTTAGCGGGAATACTAATTGATTATGCAAAATTACAAAATCTCAATACAATCCAAAAATTATATCCCACATTTTTCCCTCCCCTCCCCAAAATTCCGATTTATCGGGCGCAGCCCGATAAGGTGAAAGGTTATAGGGAATAGGTTAAAGGTGAATTGGCGCGCCTCAAATTCTTAGTAGGCTCTTTTATCTATCTGTGTAAAATCAATTCTTTAGGCACAGCCGGTTGAGTGAAGGCACCTGCGGTGCCCCTTAAGCTGTCGCTTAAATATCATACTATAATCCAAGTGCTTAATAAAATAATTGGATTATTCCAGGAGGTTCGATTTATGACGACATACGGGGCACCGTGGGTGCCTTCACTCAACCGGTGCGCCTATATTTTGTCGCTTCCATTTTGCAAATCAGGATGCGACCTCGCTTGTTGAGTCATGCCAATTCATCCCTCTTACCTGTTCCCTTTTACTTTTTACCTTATTGACCCCAGCCCTTTAGAATGCCATGTAATAACTTGGGGGGAAGTTATTCCCTCCAGGGATTCCACTGGAAAACATATTTTTTACTTACTAATACCTACCTTATGAAACAAGTCAGAAGACTAATTCTTTTGATGGTGTCTGTT
>CABUVO010000047.1 GCA_902495075.1 uncultured Porphyromonadaceae bacterium | reverse complement strand
TGGTGGTACGGTGATAACCGCAATGATCGTCTTAACGACATGACGACCACGACACCGGCAGGAAGATATAACCAGTCGATCCGCACAATATGGCGAGAGAATTACAACGATATGACTGGGAAAGTCGGTTTTTCCTTCATGTTCAATGATAAGCACAGCATCGGCGCTTATTATCAGAACAGCTGGAACCGCCACCTCACAACCGGCACAATACCAAGTGAAGTCTGGCTGAACGGCGCATTGCTTGACCGCTATAAATCTGATGTAAACAACAGATTTACGGCACTCCCGTGCCATAATGTCAATCTTTATTATAACGGCATTGTCGGCAAATTCACTTTCGATTTTAATGCGGATTTTCTTTGGTATAAAAACCGTGAGCTTTCATTGAGTGACGAACTCAGCGAAACAGGGGATAACCGCAATGTAAGCTCTGAATCGACCAACCGCAACCGTATGTATGCCGAGAAATTAGTTGTCAGTCATCCTCTCTGGCAGGGACAGATTAGGATTGGCGAGGAATACACTAACACGCGCACTACAAATCTTTTTACTGCAAACATACCAGAAGTTCCCGATGCCGACAACCGTGTAGATGAAAGCAATATCGCCGCTTTTGTGGAATTTGGAAGGCGATTCGGTCGCTTCAATGTAGGCGTCGGACTCCGCTTTGAGCATGTGAAATTTGATTATTATGAGATGGGAGAACATCGTGACAGTCAAAGCAAGACCTACAACAATCTGTTCCCTTCGCTGAATGTCTCCACTCAGATAGGAAAAGTCCGGATGGGCCTGAACTATTCAGGCAAGACCGTGCGCCCCGGCTACGGTCAGCTCGACGGAGCTGTCAGCTATATCAACCGCCTCACATTTGAGACCGGCAACCCATATCTTAAACCCACGAAAATGCAGACTGTGGAATATATGGCACAGTGGCATCAGTTCTTTGCTCAGTTGTCATATACTTACTTCAAGGACGGTGTGTATCATATTACGGAGCCTTACGGAGTTGATGGGGAGGCAACCATCATCCGCACTGCCAATCTTGATCACCGCCATTATCTTCAGGCATTTGTCGGCGGTCAGTTCAAAGTCGGTGTATGGTCGCCTCGCGTGAATATCGGCATGATGAAGCAATGGCTCACACTGCCAGTCGATGGCAAGCCGATGAAAATGAATGCTCCGGGCTTTTTAATCCAATGGCAGAATGCTATCCATCTGCCTTTCGACATTTGGCTCAACGTAGACGCTCAACTGATGACACACACGTGGGACAATAATATGAAAGTCTCGAACACTCCATGGTATGTCAATGCCAAGATTTACAAAGGATTCTTCAACAATGCCTTCAGCATAACCCTTGAGGCAAAAGACTTGTTCAACACATCCGGAAACAATGCCATGATGTACAACGATACCGTGAAGCTTGTCCAGAATAATTTCACGCCCGGACGATCCGTAATGCTGACTCTCCAGTACCGATTCAACGCTACCCGTGACCGCTACCGTGGCACCGGCGCCGGCAACAACGAGAAATCACGGTTTTCATGACCATGACGGCATGGCACGAAGGATTTCCGTAAGATTGTCGGCAATCTTGTCGGTGTTAATCCTGTGGATTTCGGCGTCTGTTATCCAGCCATAACACCATATCTGTCAATACGGCAAACTTACAAAATTAATTCCTAATCCATCTCACTTTTGAAAAATGACACTTAAAAGAGCATTTCTCGGAAAATACCGGAATTTACTCAAATTTATAATAAATTAATATTAAGCCTTTTAATTACATTATCACTCTTGATGTTTCCCTTGTTTTCGAGATAATGGATATTAGGCTCAGGTATGTTTCACTTTTGGAGTAAAAATCCTTTTCTTTATTGAAAAGTATGAAATACTGAAAAATATTATTAAATTTACAGCATCGTTTGTAAGATTGAAAACAATCTTATGATTTACTATAAACCGATTAAAATAATTAAACTGAAAATGAAGAAATATAAAATAGCAGTAGCGGCAATTCTGCTTGCCGGAACATCAATGACATTTACCTCTTGCATAGGTTCGTTTGCAATGACAAACAAAGTTCTGTCGTGGAATAAACAGGTAGGCAGCAAGTTTGTGAATGAGCTTGTATTTTTTGCATTCTGGATTCTCCCGGTATACGAAGTCACCAGCATAGCGGATTTGTTGGTAATCAACTCGATTGAGTTCTGGAGCGGTACAAATCCTATGACGGCATCTACGAAAGCTGTTGATACTGATCACGGCAGATATCTTATCGATTGTGACGGCAAAGGATACACAGTTACTCTTGCCTCTACGGGAGAGAAAACTCGTCTTGAGTTTATCGAAGATTCGCAGAGCTGGGCTTTTGAGAATGCGGAGGGAGAACTTGTGCCCTTCATGACATTTGTTGATGACAGTCATGTCAAGATGATAAAGCCCGATGGCGATTTCATGCTCGTGGATTTTTCAGAGCAGGGAATGATGGCATATGCCGCAGCAACCGGCATGACTCCCATGGCTCAAAAATAAAAATTCATTCCGGATTAATCCGAAAGTCCATTTCAGTTGTTAATATAATTGAATGGATAGTTTAAGATTGAAAAAATCTTAAATAAATTGAAATAATAATAATTTAAACATAAGATTATGAAACCGTTACATGTAATTTTAGCAGTGTTGGGTGGCGCTGTTGCAGGTGCAGCCGTAGGTCTTCTTGTTGCTCCTGAAAAAGGAGAGGATACTCGTAGTCGCATCGCAAAGCTTCTTAAGGAAAAAGGCATCACCCTTAAGAAAGATAAGATGGAAGAGCTCGTAGACGAGATTGAAGATCAAATCGAGAAACATATTTAAACATTCAAGAATCAGCTTAAAATAATATATTTATGAGAGCACTCACATTAATCTCAGCCTTCGTTGGAGGCGCAATCGTGGGTTGTGGTGCAGCCCTTCTTTTCGCTCCTGAAAAAGGATCTGACGTAAGAACCAGAATATGCGATCTCCTTAAGAGAAAAGGAATCAAGATCAGTGATCAGGAAGTGGACGCCCTCGTGGCAGAGCTTGCCGGAGCTGAGGAGTAAAGATCAAGGCAAATCGTGTGGGCATCCGAGATGGGCAATTCCCGAGGGTGTCCACACGTTCTATATCTACACGTCCATGTAATTTGAATGATTACAGGGAGCAATAAACGATCCTATTGTATGAAAGAAAAACTGACAGAAGAATTGAAGGATATATTAGCTCAGGGGAGAGACTGGGTTAAACTTGAGGTCGAATATGCCAAACTGACAGTAGCGGAGAAGTTTACTGTTTTATTGTCTGCGATGATTATCGGGGCTATATGCCTGTTGATGGGAATGGTGGTGCTGATCCTCTTGTCTTTATCTCTTGTGGAATTATTCAAGATGATGATGGTTCCTGCACTTGCCTATCTTGCGGTTAGCGGCATAATCTGTCTGTTGATCCTGGTATTGTATTTATTGCGCAACCCTCTTCTCCTGAATCCTATAGCGAGGTTTATCACACGATTGCTAATCAATAAAAATTAACAAGGTCATGACGAATGAGATTGTACCCGCAAATGAGAAGCATGAGGATGCTCCACATAACTCTTCAGAATTCAAGGGATATTCAATAGAAGAGCTGAGATATCAGCGCGCGTTGATAGCATTGCGTAAGGATTTCTGCAAGTCGAAGATGATCCATAATATGGATAGAATGCGCAAGCGCGGATTCTTTGGCAGAAACGGCACTACCTCCCGAGTGGCGCACGTTAGTGGGCTTGCAAGCAAGATAATGTCGGGACTCGGTTATCTTGACTATGTGATGATCGGAATGTCGATTTTCGGCACAGGACGAAAAATTTTCAAATTTTTCAGAGGTAAGAAATAGAAAGATTCCTGGAAATATATTCCTTTAAATTTTGATATAACTGAAAGTCTTAATATATTTGCGGTCCGGAAATTTTTCCGGACCGCATTTTATTCTGACAGTTATGAATGATTATATATCCGTCCGTGTTGACGCGACCCCTTGTTCTGAAGATATTACCGACCTCGCCGCTGCATTTCTTGCGGATGCGGGATTTGAAAGTTTCGAACCGGATGAATCGGGACTGACCGCTTATATACGAGCCACGGAAGATGGAATAAAGCTTGCGGAAGAGGCTTTGGCTGATTTTCCGATACCTTCAGATTTCAAGATTTCCTCAGAATTTATAAAGGGAGAGGATTGGAATTCGGAGTGGGAGAAAAATTATTTCAAACCTATCGTTATCGGCGACAAGGTGGCTGTTCATTCCACTTTCCATACTGATGTGCCTCAGGCGGAATATGATATCGTGATCGACCCTAAGATGGCGTTCGGCACGGGTCATCATGACACCACCTCCCAGATGATGCGTCTTATATTGAATCTTTCTCTGGAGCATAAAAGCGTGATAGATATGGGCACCGGTACAGGTATTCTCGCAATACTTGCCAAGATGCGCGGTGCTGAAACCGTGACCGGAATCGAGATAGACGAACCGGCTTATCTTAATGCCATAGAACATGCGTCATTGAACAATGTAAAGCTAAATCTTGTGCATGGGGATGCGAGTGCTCTTGAATCACTTGATCCAGCCGATTTCCTTTTTGCAAATATCAACCGAAATATCATACTTGCCGATCTCGACAGATATTCAGCTGCGTTGAAGCCGAGAGGAGAGATGCTGCTGAGTGGCTTTTACGAGCAGGATGTGGAGATGATCAAGCAGGAATGTGAAAAATATAATCTCCAGGAATCTGAAAGACTTGTGTCTAAAGCGGGATGGACAGCATTGCGTTTTAAGAAGAATGCATAGCGAGAAAACGATGTCTTTATTGTGTGATTAACAAATTTTAATGTTAAAAACACACAAATCATTTGTTTTTGCGTTAATTCCGTCTTATATTTGCAGTCTGAAAGGCAGTGAGGAGTGAATAGTGGATATGGAGTAGTGAATGTGAGTAAAAGTATTACACCTATTAAACTAAACTAAACCGACATAGCCTATAGAGAAATTTTACCAAACCAACCAGCATCATAAATGGCAAACTTTTCAGGCATGACCGACGAACAGTTGGTAAAGGCATACGCATCGGGATGTAACGAGGCGTTCGATGTGCTTCTTAAAAGTCATCAGGACCGCATATTCAATTATATCCTGCGTATTATCAAGAACGAGGATATAGCCAACGACATATTCCAGGAAACTTTTGTGAAGGCGATTCAAACGATACGCCAGGGACGTTATACGGAAAACGGTAAGTTCCCGGCGTGGATTTCTCGTATTGCCCACAATCTCATAATAGATTATTATCGTCAGGAGAAATCAGAGAATCTGCAGAGTGCGGATCTTGATGACGTTGATGTGCTGAATCGCAAGGAATTGTGCGAAGAGACAATTGAAGATGCTATCATATCCGAGCAAATACGCGAAGATGTGAAGTATCTTATTGAAGAACTGCCAGCGCTTCAGAGAGAGGTGCTGGTGATGAGATATTACCAGGGGTTAAGTTTCAAGGAGATAGCCGAAATTACCGGTGTCAGCATCAATACTGCTCTCGGACGCATGCGCTACGCAATCCTTAACCTTCGCAGGATCGCCGCTGAGAAAGACATTATACTGACTCTGTAATAAAAAATTTTATAGACCTTTCAATAATAAAGAGGTTTGCGCAAGCGTTATATAGGTGAATTTGTTTAAAAAAGTTTGCCTATGATGCACGATTCCCACTTTACTACCAATGTGGACCACAACGTAAATGTGGCTCCCGCTCCGAAGAAATCGACACTCTGCTTCTTGCGTCAGTTCGCAAGAACCTACGCTTCCCTTTCGGGCACAGCATTTTCTATAATGAGTGTCAATTGAGGCTTCACAGTATCACGGACTCCGAAAAACCATCGGAGTCCGAATTTTTTTATTATAAAATAACCGTAATCTGCAAGTTCTAAGAGAATTTTTTATAATTTTGCATTTTGGAAAATTTTTTGACTACTTCAACAACATTATGGAAGAAATCATAAAGGAAGAGGAAGCCCTTGGAGAGGGTGGTCTCAATTTCATAGAGCAGGAAATCAAAGCCGATCTTGAGGCTGGTAAAAACGGAGGACGATTGAATACCCGTTTCCCGCCCGAGCCAAACGGTTATCTGCATATCGGACATGCCAAGGCCTTCATCATGGACTTCGGCGCGGCAGAGAAATTCGGTGGAACCTGCAATCTTCGATTCGATGATACTAATCCTCAGAAAGAGGATACAGAATATGTGGAAGCCATTAAGGAAGATATCCACTGGCTCGGTTATGACTGGGAAGACCGTCTTTATTATGCCAGTGATTATTTTCCACAGCTTTATGATCTCGCCATGCGCCTGATAAAAGAGGGTAAGGCTTATGTCGATGAGCAGACAAGCGAGCAGATTGCAGAGCAGAAAGGCACCCCAACAGTGCCGGGTAAGAACAGTCCGTATCGCGATCGCCCCGTAGAGGAAAACCTTGAACTTTTTGAGAAAATGAATGCCGGAGAGTTTGAGGAGGGATCGATGGTGCTTCGCGCCAAGATTGATATGACAAGCGACAATATGCATTTTCGCGATCCGATCATGTATCGAATCATCAAGACTCCGCATTGGCGCACCGGCGATAAGTGGAAGGTTTATCCGATGTATGATTTCGCTCACGGACAGAGCGACTATTTCGAGGGCGTGACCCATTCGATCTGCACGTTGGAGTTCGTGCCTCACCGCCCGTTGTACGAGTATTTCGTGAAGGAGCTTGCTGATGAATCATACTGTCCTCGTCAGATTGAGTTCAACCGTCTTAACCTCACATATACTGTGATGAGCAAACGCAAGCTTTTGCAACTTGTGAAAGAGGGACTTGTGAATGGTTGGGATGACCCGCGTATGCCGACTTTGCGCGGCTTGCGCCGTCGTGGCTACACACCATCTTCAATCAAGGATTTCGTGAAGCGAATCGGTTATACGAAATATGAAGCTCTTAACCACATCGAGCTGCTGGAGCATTCCGTAAGGGAAGATCTTAACAAGACAGCAACTCGAGTAAGCGTGGTGCAGAATCCTGTCAAGCTTATCCTCACCAACTATCCTGAGGATAAAACCGAGATGATGCTGATGGATAATAACCCGGAGAATCCCTCGGAAGGAACTCATGAAATGCCGTTCAGTCGTGAACTCTGGATTGAGCGTGAAGATTTTATGGAGAATCCTCCGAAGAAATTCTTCCGCCTGTCTCCCGACAAAGAGGTTCGTTTGAAAGGAGCATACATTATCAAATGCACCGGAGTCAAAAAAGGGGAGGATGGAGAGATTGAAGAGATCTATGCCTCTTATGATCCCGAGACAAGAAGCGGACTTCCCGGTGCTGACCGCAAGGTGAAGGGAACGTTGCATTGGGTGTCTGTGCCTACGGCGACTACTGCTGAAATACGGGATTACGACCGTCTCTTCACTGTTGAGAATCCGAGTGCGGAAGAAGGCGATTTCCGTGATCTTCTGAATCCTGATTCTCTTAAGATCCGTGAGAATGCCAAGATTGAGTCTTGGCTTGCTGAAAGAATCAAGGCAGGAGATTATTATCAGTTCCAGCGTTTGGGGTATTATGTGGTTGATAAAGACTCCACTCCCGGTCATCCCGTCTTCAATAAGACCATCGGTCTGAAAGACACCTGGGCAAAGGAGATGAAGAAAAGCTGATATTTTTTTCTAAGTTAAAATATGTTAAAACGCGGATTGTGACTGGTCATAATCCGCGTTTTAGTGTTATATTTGCAGTCCTTTCGGAGGAAAGGACCGCAACTACGGGGGTAACTGGCTTTGACAGCGTGTAGAAGCGGCAGGTAAGCATGCAGAGCTTTGGCGTTTAAGCTCTATAATAACAAAAGCGTCGACCTATAATTGGCGAAAATAACAATTACGCTCTCGCTGCGTAACCTGAAGTACAGTAGGGTTCCTTTATTCGCCTCAAAGTGAGGTGAACGAGACATCTCCCCATTGCCCCGTTCCGAGACGTTTGGATAAGGAGGTGCAGAGAAATTCGGAAATAGGAGTCGCGGAGTTCCGACGCGATTCCGAAATTTAGGAACTAAGGGCAAGATTGGCTGTCGTGGGCCTGTCTTGTCACGAAAACCAATCCACAGACTAAGCATGTAGAAAGCTTGTTGATTCCGCGTTTGGACGAGGGTTCAATCCCCTCTACCTCCACTAAGTAAGTGTTTGATTATTATAATTATATGATAATCAGACACTTATTTTTTAATCGTTGTTTGTTGAAGGTAGCCTCCCAATGACGAAAAATTGCGGATTGCAGTTAGTTGAAATTTCATGCTTGTAATACACTTTAAGTATATTTGCACGCACTATTTTCAACTCAAAAGTTTGATGGTACAAACTATTTTAGGGTCAAGGTGAATTTACAGTGTATTTGTTAAATTTAGTAGTTCCTCAGAACTATTTGTGGTGTTCTATGGTTGACAAATGAAGAATATTTTGTATCTTTGTCAACTGAAATATCTGAAATATGAATAAAGACCACGATAACATATTCGGACGAAGGCTGAGTCAGGCCCGTCAGATGAAGGGACTATCAATGGAGGAACTTGGCAGCCAACTAACTCCTGCCGTAACTCGACAGGCAATAAACAAATATGAGAAGGGGCAGACTATGCCGGACAGTAGGATGCTTCTGGCTTTTGGTTCAGCATTAGGAGTGAAACCGGATTATTTCTTGCGCCCGTTCACTGTTGAGGTT
The DNA here is from genome assembly GCA_902495075.1 of uncultured Porphyromonadaceae bacterium. Taxonomy (GTDB): domain Bacteria; phylum Bacteroidota; class Bacteroidia; order Bacteroidales; family Muribaculaceae; genus Lepagella. The sequence goes on along the minus strand of CABUVO010000047.1, from coordinate 15,294 downwards.
GGTCGTGTCATGTTCCGTAAAGACGCTAAATTTCCTGAAAAGAAATCCATTGCCATTCGAGAGCGCGTCCGCGAGGAGCTGGAACGCTATCTCGAAGTGGAACAGCTTTGCGGAACTCAGTCATGGTTCACCTTGCCATCGGTAAATATATCTTCGTCCGAGGATGTTACCGGATATGCCAGTAGAGTGCGGTCATTATTAAAACTTGGTGTTGATGGGATCTCCAATGTCATCGAAGTATTGGAAGATAATGGCATCAAGGTCATAGAAATATCCGAGGATGAATCTTTCGAGGGACTTAGCGGATATGCCAATGACAAAATTCCGGTCATAGTTGTCAATGACAATCTCACTCCTGAGCGGAAGCGTTTCGCGCTGCTTCACGAACTTGGACATCTACTGATGAGGTTCAAAAGCGATATTAAGACAATGGAAATAGATAATTTGTGCAACGTCTTCGCAAGCGAACTATTATTGCCATCATCCGTGCTTCTTTCCCGCATTGGAATCAAAAGACATGATATATCGCTGGCGGAACTTTCGGACCTCCAGAAGCAATACGGCATATCCATCGATTCAATCATGGATGCCATGCGCCGCCTCGACGTTATAACCAACAGACGCTATGATGGATATTTGAAAAAGAAACGTAGTTTCCCGGATTTCAAGGCTGTCGTGGAGCAATCAATGGCGATACCGGAGACTACCGGACGATTTGTAAGAATGGTTTACCGCGCCCTCGCCGATGAAATCATATCGTTCTCGAAAGCAGCCGCTCTGCTGAACACCTCCGTTGAAACGGTCAAACGCCAACTCCAACTCGTCTGAGGAATGAAGATCATAGTCAACGACACAAATATCTTCATCGACCTACATTCGATTGGGGTGCTAGAAGAAATGTGCAATCTTCCATACGAGATTCACACATTTTGTGTAAATGACTTATATAAAAGATATAAGTGACTTGAACTGAGAAAAGTTGACACTTTTGAGAGCCACATCAGAAGAGTCAATGAAGACCAGAACAAAAATCCATCGAGAGCGGGTTCAAGACCCCGAGACCGGAGAAATCTCCTGGGAGTTCCGGGAGATAAAAAAGACCTCTTTGGAGGAAGAAGACCGTATTCGGCTTGTGGCGCAGATCCTACGGGGTGAACGCACACCCGAAGAAATCCGGAGAAGCTACGGCATAGTGAGCGTCAACAGCGTCTATACCTGGATAGGCAAGTATGTAAGTCAGGAAAAATCACTATCTTTGGAGGAACAAACCGAAGAAGATATGGCCAGGAAAAGCAAAGATGACCAGATCCGGGAACTCAAGGCGCAACTCAAGCAGGCTCGTAAAGAAGCCGAACTTGAGAAGCTCCGCGCCCATGCCTACGACACGATGATCAATCTTGCCGAGGAGACATTTAACATTCCCATAAGAAAAAAATCTGGCACCAAACAGTAAGTCTGCTCCGCGAGGAGACTCCGGCACCATCGCTGAAGTCTCTCTGCGGACTGTTTGGTTACAGCAGACAGTCATACTACAACAGAGTGGATGACAATGACTTTGCGGAGAATGCCATAGAACCGTTAATAGTCGAGAAGGCGAAGGATTACCGTAAGGACAATCCCGGCCTCGGATGCGCCAAGCTGTATATCATCATCAAACGGCTGTTTGATTCCACGGGCTGTATGCCAGGCCGTGACGCATTCATCGAGCTGTTGCGGGCAAACGGACTGATGGTCCAGATAAAGCGTCGCCGTCATTACAAGACCACTGACTCCAACCACCATTACCGTAAGTATGACAATCTCGCCAGGGAGATTGTGCCTATGCGGCCGAATGAGTTGTGGGTCAGCGATATTACCTACGTGGAGACAGATGAGGGCGTATGCTACCTGTCACTGATCACGGATGCCTATTCCCATAAAATCGTTGGCTGGGCAATCGGCCCGACACTTGAGACCATATATCCTCTTCATGCGTTGAGGATGGCTCTTGAAACTATTGATGATGACACAGCCTCACGGTTAATACACCACTCCGACCGTGGATGCCAGTATTGCAGCGCCGCATACGTCGCCGAACTCAAGAAGCACAACATAATGATAAGCATGACGCAGAGCGGCGACCCACTTGAAAACGCCATAGCCGAACGTGCCAACGGGATACTCAAGACCGAATGGCTCTACAAAATGAAGATACCGACCATTGAAAAGTGCAAGGAAGAAATGAAACGCATCATACTGTTTTACAATACCGAACGTCCACACATGAGCATCGGCAACAAAACACCGGAAGTGGTTCATGGAGAGACCGGAGGACAGAAACGCTGCTGGCGAAATCCATGGGATAACCCCGTAGAGACCATGACATCGGGATAGGTTTTCCAAGCCATGGGCGTCTCCTAAAATAGAGGGCGCAGCCATCCCTGACCACGCCCGAAGTCACTATTTCAGTGTGACGCAGGAGCCTATTGCTGGCGGGTTGCTCCTCAGCAGAGCCCGCTTCCTCTTCGGCTTCCGAAGGTAAAGTTACAAAAAATCCACGACAGGCATTGCATTGCCGTGGAATCTTGTTAAATTTGCATTCCGAGGACGACAGTGGAACTTCGACACCTTTCTGCAAAGAGGTGTAAAGAAAAACAGTTCACAGACCAAAATCTGTAAACCGAATCAGTCAACCGACAAAAACGTGTAAAGAGAATTAGAGAACCGTCCCAGACGGTGTAAACCACATTAGTTAATCGCCCTCAAATCTGTCAACACTTCTCAGGGATAGTCAAAGAGGGTGAAAAAACACGCCCTCGACTTAACTTTAAGGTGAATTAATTTGTTGTATTGAAAAAGAGTTATTAACTTTGCGAAGTTAATCTTTAAGTTAAGCATGACGCAGAAATATTCCATAGAACAGATTGAGGAGCACGACGCTGTGAATTTTTACAGTGTTCATCTTGATGAGGAAGAGCTCTCTGAACTTGAAAGGTTCTTTGAAAAGTTTCCTGAAGGTTGCGAGTATGATGAAGACATTGACACCATAATCGCATGGCTCGACAGAATAGGCGAGAGCGGAGCTCTCGAGAGATATTTCCGCTATGAAGGAAAGTTTGGTGATGGTGTCAGCGCAATACCCATTGAAACCAGCAATCTGCGTCTTTATTGTATTAGGCTTTCAGACAAGATTCTCATCTTCGGCAACGGAGGTGTCAAGGACTGCGCTACATGGCAGGAAAGTGAATCTTTGTCAGATTATGTGGAGACGTTAGTTGATACAAGTCGATTTATTTCATCCAGACTATCAAACGGTACTCTTTATATTGTAGATAAAGAAATTATAGGAAATCTTAATTTTACCCGCGATGAAAAGAAGTAGTATTATAGAGGCTCGCCGGGCTAAAGTTTCTCCCGAAGTCCGTCATCGGGTTGACCTGTCTTTCCTTATAGTTGACAGGATTCACAGCATACTGGAAGAAAAGGGACTAAAACAAAGAGACCTCGCCAATATGCTTGGCAAGAAGGAATCCGAAATCAGCAAATGGATGCGAGGCACCCACAACTTTACAATTGAGACAATCTCATCAATCGAGAATGTACTTGGCATCCCTATTCTTCAGGTTGCCGGTGTATAAAAGTTCCCATTCATCAGGACAGACGGGATAACGGGCGGAGCAATCAAACTGACGCGAACAATGCAGGAACGGGAGCACACATTAGTGGAGTTGGCCCGAATGGAAAAGGTCAGGAATTTCTTGCTTGCCAATGATATTTCCGATATAGATTCCTTCAGGGACTATCTTGCAGAAATCAGTTAAGAAAGTAGTATATGATGAAAACTAAAGATGAAATAATATCGCGTCTAAAAGAGCACGAAAGCGCGACTCCCTCCCGTTGGCGGGAGAATGCCGAATGGCGTATGGCGAACAAGTCGTGGCTTCGCTACTCGCAACGCATAGCCATGATGATGCTCGACAGAATGGAAGAGCTTGGGCTTACACAAAAATCGTTAGCCGCAAAGATGGGGTGCTCTCAGCAATATATCTCAAGAGTCCTGAAGGGTACGGAAAACCTCTCGATCGAGACTATCTCCAAAATAGAATCCGCACTTGAGCTGGAGATTCTTGAGCCTGCATTTGCATCCCGCTGATTATGTTAACACTCGGCATAAGAATCGTTAAATCGAACCTTCGGGCTTGATTGTTGGCCGTAAAAGCACTATCTTTGCACTTATAAAGGAACCAACAACAGCCGTGTTGCAAGAGGCAGAACGGGGTTCATGAAATTAGGTTGCAAATTAGTGGCACAGCAAAATCTCGATTTTGCAAGTTGCTGATATAAGCGCATTTGGAGTGATAGGGACAAGTCCCTCCAGCTCCACTAAGTACTTCCGAACTAAATCGGAAAATTCGAGACAAACCTCGGACTATCAGATAGTTCCGAGGTTTTTTCGTGTCTAATCCTATCGGATTGAGGACCGGTATAAGACCAAAAAAAGACCTCACCAGACATAGTCTAGGCACTAACCAGGCACTAAGTTTTCAAATTGCGTTTTAGTGCCTAAATAGTGCCTAAAACGCTCTTAAAATATTTAGTATCTGATACTTGCAAAGACGTAACTTAGACAAAACTCGGGAAATAGGCGACTTTTTAAGAACGCGTTTGAATGAAGCATACGAGAAAATGATGGCGGCAAAGACACATTTCCGTGCAGTAATAAAAATGTGAAGTCAATGCCAATGAAATCGTTAATCATAAGCCTGATACTGTGTTTCATAGGAATATAGTCAGTAAACGCTCAAGCAGTAAGAATATCAGAGTCTGTGCTGACTGATGAAACCTGCGACATTCTGTGCAATCCTCGTCTATTCCGCCGATTCGGTGATGCTCTTATATTGAATGCAACTATATTGAATGCAACGCTCGTTCCCGATAAGGCATATACCGCAGCAATAACTAAGACTGCTACGGATGACCTTATTCCACTTGTTGCCGATGGTGGCAATCTGATGGGTCTGAACACTTGTGACCACCGCATTACTCTTGTTCCGGGGGGTATACTTCTGATTGTTGACGGCAAAGTTGTCGGTGCGATAGGTGTTGGCGGTGGCTCAAAAAAGCAGGATTTGGAAATTGCAATATTTGTTGTTGACAAGTTCAAAAAGATTGCAACAAAACAATAATGCTACAAGAGGACTTCTTATAAAGAGCGAGGAAACTTCCATTAGAAAATATTAATATAGGGTGTCACTCTTTGCCAAATTTTTATTGGCGGATAAAAGCGAACAGACGGGTTGATGCTTTATATCAGCCTGTCTGTTGTTATTTATTGCGCGATTGGATGTAGTCGGTCGGAGTCATGCCGGTTTCTTTTTTGAACATCCGGCTCAGATGGGCAGGATATTCAAAACCGAGCTTGTACGCTGCCTCCGCTACTGTAAGTCCTGAGGCAAGTTCATTCTTTATCTGCCGGATAATAAACTGTCTAATCAAACGGCCTGCACTCTCACCGGTCATCTTTTTTATAAGGTCACTGAAATAATTGGTTGACAGGCAAAGATATTCAGCGCAGATGTTCACAGTCGGTAGTCCGTCCTTCATTTGACGGCTTTCTGCGAAATATCCATTCAGGAAACTATCGAATCTTGACAGTATATCGTTGTTGGATAATTTTCTGGTAATGAACTGACGGTTATAAAATCGTTGACAATATTTAAGCAGTAAAGAAAGATACCCGACAAGAATGTCATTTTGGAAGTTGTCATGAGAATCGCTTATTTCAGATTTTATACGCTTGAATATAGCCACCACAATGTCATGCTCCTTCTCATTCATATGTAGGGCCTCGTTGACACTGTAATCAAAAAAAGAGTAATGCCTTATTTCTTTTTCAAGTTGGGTACCATGTATGAGGTCAGGATGAAAAAGCAAAGCCCATCCTCCAATAGAAGCCCTCTCTCCGTTATCCTCCTTTCCGCCAATCTGTCCCGGTGCGACGCAGATAAGCGAGCCGTCTTTGTAATCATATCTGCCGCATCCATACGTCAGGTCAAGGTCATTGTCCTCCTGTACGAACACGCCATAAACACCATATCTGTTAAGACTATGACGTATCGGTGAGATTTCAGAGAAGTCAATGACAGTTATCAGCGGATGTCGGTCAGTTACACCATGATACCCGCTGTAATCGGAAGTTTCGTTGACTTTCAGTATTTTTGTCATAGTCATTGACTTGATTGTCAAGTGCAAAGTTACTAAAAAAACGCGAGATGATAAGTCGATTCAGTGTTTTTGATATGGATTCCCAAGAATTTGGATGCCTCATTACCTTCGGACTGTCTAATTTTGCAATGTCAAATTATAGAAACTATGGACAGCAAGATAACAGTACCGAAATCTGTATGTAGCGACGAGGTGATTGATTACATTGCCTCCCGCTATTCCATTACCCCGCAACAGGTAATCAGTCACTTTATGTGTCAGGAGGGCATTTTGGGTGACCGACAAAACGAAAATGATAAAGCCATCTTATTTGAAGAAAACGAAATGGCGATTTTACGGGATATGGGCATACGGCCTTCTTGTGTCGAGTTCGTGGAAACAAACAATTAAAGCTATGAGTAAGATTATGTTTGCATCAATTCTTTTCGTTGCGGCTCTTTCGATTACTGCCTATGGTTGCGGAAATGGAGAGCCTGAAATTCCGGCTCAATCGGAGACGACTAAACCATCGGAAGGGAACAATGAAGAAACAAACGAATCAATGATAATGAACATCATAATTGGAGATAAAACCATTACGGCGATGATGGAAGATAACGCCGCAGGAAGGGATTTTTTATCCCGTCTTCCCTTAGAGGCAACTCTTGAAGATTTCAACAATACAACAGAAAAGATATTCTATCCGACGCCGGCACTCGATTTGGCTGGCGTGACACGCGGATGTGCGCCTGTTCCCGGCGATATAACCATCTACGCACCATGGAAGAATGTTGCTATCTTTTGCAAGAACTGGTCTTACAGCAATGACCTTATCAAAATCGGTCATATCGAGGGCGACGGAATAGAGGCATTGAGAACTGCCGGGGACATAAAAGTAAAATTTGAACGGCAATAATATGACAACGGAAGATTTCAAGGAATATGTGAAGACAGGCAATGCGCTCGACTCCGAAGAAATCCATAGTTTCATGGACAGAATGAGCAATGAGGCAAGACGCATTACCTTCTTGCTGAACACGGCTTACCGTACACCCGACGAAGTAAGAGAACTGCTGTCTGAATTGTTCGGATATAAAGTACCTTCCTCGCTCCGTGTATTTCCGCCATTCTATACCGATTATGGAAAGAATATCAATATCGGGGAAGGAGTGTTCATCAATGCCTGCTGCCATTTATTGCAGGGAGTGACAATCGGTGACAATGCCGTTGTTGCGGCAGGTGCTGTAGTTACGAAAGATGTTGCGCCGAATACAGTTGTCGGAGGTGTTCCGGCGAAGTTAATGAAGATAATATAATGTTGTATGAGAACAAAAATAACCCTGTTTATCGTATTGTCAATCCTGACTTTGAATATTCAGGCAGCTACCCGTTATGATATGGAACAGAATACGCTTATTTTCCCTGCTGAAAACATAGCTTCTTCGGAGAACAATACCGGAGAGGTTCATCTGTCAATATTGAAGGATGGCGGCAACTCCATGATAACCAATTTCTGTTTTTTACCGGGAAGCCGTAACTTCTGGCATTACCATCCCAATGCCGAACAGACCCTCCTTGTGCTGGATGGCGAAGGTTTCTATCAGGAAGAGGGCAAGGAAAAACGTGTCATAAAGAAGGGTGACGTAATTGTGTCCAAAGCCAATGTACGCCACTGGAATGGCGCGACCTCCGATAAGGCGTTGGTTTGCATGACAGTAACCGAGCATGCTGTTGAAGGCCATGTCGTGCAGTTGCGGCCCGTGACTGATGCGGAATATGGATTTTCAACAAAAGAAAAAGAACTGGCAATGTGCGCGAAATTACCGATGTCGGCCGATGGCATAATCCGCCTGTCGAAAGTGGAGGTAGATCCTGCGTATCTTGACGAGTATATGAGGTATGCAACCGAAGTGGGCGAAATCTCCTTGCGTACAGAACCCGGAGTGCTGACTATGTATGCCTTGCAGGAAAAGGAGAATCCTTGTAACATAACGATTCTTGAAACGTATGCCTCTCAGGAAGCCTACCGCAAGCATATCGCCTCGGCACACTTCCAGAAATATAAACAGGGAACACTTCACATGGTCAGAAATCTCCAACTTCTTGACCAGACTGAACTTAACCCGGCAAACAAAGTTGTAAATTGAAACGGCACCCATCTTCTCGATTATGCCGAGCATCTCGGTATGGGCACCCAGAAATATGTGCTTGTCACGATTGAATGAAGCTTATGCGAATTTGAGCTTCACAACAAAGTTAATATGAAAAATCGGTATTAACTTTGCACCATAAATTTTGCCAGAATATGGAAAAACTGGATGTTTTCGATTGCTCGAATGTATTTATAGCGAGCTACTTCACGAATGACCGTGACTGTGCCCACTGCAACCGTGAGCATACCTTAATTTATATCCATTCCGGTGAACTGGAAATCACCGAGAGAAACCGCAAGACAATCCTTCGTCCCGGCGACTGTGCGTTCATGCGCCGTGACAACCGTATGTGGCTTCAGAAACGTGTCGATAAAGATCAGTCCTACCGTTCCATTGTCCTGAAATTCTCGCGGGATTTTCTTCGTGAATTTTATCAGACATTAAACCGCAGGGAGATACCAAAAGATGCGAAGCGTGACAAGTCAAGTCTTCATGTATTTCCCTTCAACCGGATTGACATACGTAGTCTCTTCGAGTCTGTGATTCCATATTTTGATGCAGAGATGACTCCCGTCGATGAGATACTGAAACTGAAGATGACCGAGGGGATATATGCAATCCTGAATACCGACATCAACCTGTATGCCTCTTTGTTCGATTTCGTGGATCCGTGGAAGATAGACATCATGGAATTTATGGAGAAAAACTATATGAATGAGCTTTCTATGGAGGAAATGGCATATTATACCGGGCGCAGTCTTTCAACATTCAAACGTGATTTCCGCCAATACAGCGACCTGACACCTCAGAAATGGTTGATACAGCGGCGCCTTCAGGCTGCGCATGAAATGATACGCAAAGGTGGCAAAAAGGTGTCGGAGATATGCTTCGATGTAGGTTTCAAGAACCTTTCCCATTTTTCAAAAGTCTATAAGGAAGCCTTCGGTGTTGCGCCGACAGAACATGAGCGATAGCACATGCACATTGGACTTATCAGCAAAATTCTTTGAGCCTTGCAGCAAAATTGCTGTGAGGCTTTTGATTTAATTTTGCATCAGAAAAAACAAATACTAAGTGAATATGATAGATATCTTTGAAAAAGACCTCAGCGGAGAGATGGTTTCACCCGATGAACCGGGATATGACGCACTCATTGACGATATTTTCCGCACGATGGAAACGGCACAGGAACTTTCCACCGTCAGCATACGCGACCAGAAGCGTGTGCATGAACTTATGGGCGAGATTCTCGGAAAGAACCTGCCGGAAAGCACCACTGTCCTTCCTCCTCTTTATATAGACTATGGCAAGCCCGTGAGTATCGGCGAGCGTTGTTTCATACAGCAGTGTTGCACATTTTTCGGGCGCGGTGGCATCGAGATAGGAAATGATGTATTCATAGGTCCGAAAGTAAATCTTATCACCATCAACCACGATGTGAATCCCGACAACCGCAGTGCGACATACGGACGGCGCATAGTCATAGAGGATAAGGTATGGATCGGCATCAACTCCACCATATTGCCCGGAGTCAGAATCGGCTACGGAGCCATAGTCGGAGCAGGGAGCGTAGTAACAAAAAATGTTGAACCCATGACAATAGTGGCTGGAAATCCGGCGCGTGTCATTAAAAAGATAGATCTGTAATGGAAAACAAAGGATTCAGCCGACGCGGATTTCTGAAAACGCTCGGTCTCGCGGGAGCAGCTATGGCGATAGAGCCGACACTCAATAAAGTTCAGGCTGCCACATCTGTTGTGGAAGGACGCAGAGAGATTGCCCGAAGTGCTACGCTTCCCCATCGTACACTTGGCACAGGCAATGCCGCGTTTGAGGTGTCTGCACTCGGTTTCGGAGTGATGGGCATGACCTACAACCGTTCACAGCATCCGGACAAAAAAGCCTGTATCCGCCTTTTGCATGAAGCCGTTGACCGTGGTGTAACGCTGTTCGACACTGCTATAATCTACGGCCCTCTGACGAATGAGAACCTTGCCGGGGAAGCCCTTTCTGAGTTCAAAGGTCGAATAAACGTGACCACCAAGTTCGGACACGAGGTAGTCAACGGCAAAGGCACAGGTCGTCAGGACAGCAGCCGCAAGACCGTGAGACAATACTGCGAGGATTCTCTGCGCCGTCTTAAACTCGATTCACTCCCGATGTTCTATCAGCATCGCGCCGACCCCAACACACCGCCGGAAGAAGTAGCCGCCACAATAGCGGAGCTGATGAAAGAAGGGAAGGTACAGCACTGGGGAATGTGCGAAGTCAGCCCGGAGACTATACGAAAGGCACACGCCGTCTGCCCGCTGACTGCAATCCAAAGCGAATATCACCTAATGCACCGACTGGTGGAGGAAAACGGAGTGCTTGACACCTGCCGTGAGTTAGGCATCGGTTTCGTGCCTTACAGTCCGCTCAACCGAGGTTTCCTCGGCGGGTGCATAAACGAATATACCGTATTCGACCACAACAATGACAACCGCCACACGTTGCCTCGTTTCCAGCCTGACACAATGCGTGCCAATATGCGTATAGTCAACATATTGCAGGACTTTGGACGCACAAGGGGCATGACTTCCTCGCAGGTGGCTCTCGGCTGGCTCCTTCAGAAAGCTCCGTGGATTGTGCCTATTCCAGGAACAACAAAGCTTTCGCATCTGGAGGAAAACCTCCGAACATTCGATTTCGAAGTGTCACCTCAAGAATGGCAAGAGCTTGAAACGGCCGTTGCTGCAATCCCGGTGATGGGTGACCGTTACAATGCCGAACAACAGAAACAAGTCGGTCATTGACATATAAAACCTGAAGAGGAAAAAACGGATGTAATTTTGCAACATAATTAAAACTCTACCGACATGACAAAGCCTCATTAATGGCTTGACCGCATAGGAATTAAAAAACAATAATCAAAAATACAGATACAGTAATGAAAAAGTTGATTTTCACACTTATGGCCGTGTTCTCGGTTATCGCGGTCAATGCAAAAACTCTCATAGTCTATTACAGCTACACCAACAATGTGGAGCGTATAGTGACGGAACTCCGCAGTCAGATCGAGGCTGATGTTGTGGAGATAGAGCCCGCTGAAAAGGGTCTCGACTATGCCGCTAACAACTACGCAATCGGCAGCGCACTGATTTCGGCAATACGGAACAATCCGGAAGATGCCTCGTCATATCCTGCAATAGACCCAGTCAGTGTCAATCTTGCGGATTATGATTGCATAATCATCGGAGCACCGCTTTGGTGGAGCAATATGGCAGCTCCGTTGCAGACCTATCTATTCCACACTGGCAGTCAGATAGCCGGAAAGAAAATCGGACTCATCGTTTCAAGCGCAAGCAGCGGAATCAGCGGTGTGGAGTCGGATGCGCGCCGTCTTGTCCCCGACGGGGATTTCCTTTCTCCAAGTCTGTGGATACGTTCCTCTCAGACCTCAAACTGTCGCTCAATGATTTCCAGTTGGCTCGAACAGATCAACTACAATGGAATAATTAGCGGAATTGAATCAGTCGCCTCCGACAATGCCGTGGACATCAACATTACACCAGATGTAATCCGTGTTGACGGTGATTTTCAATCGTTGGCACTTTACAATATGTCCGGCAACATGGTTCTGGAATCATCAGCAAACAGCATCACCACTTCATCGCTTACCCCCGGCGTGTATGTCGCAAGGCTGAATGCCAAAGCCCAGTCTTTTTCGAAAAAAATAATAATTACTAAATAACTCGCCATATTATGAAAAAGTTACTTTTCATATTCATGTTTTTCTCCGGACTGATTTCGTTGGGTTCATGCAGCTCCGATGCAGACATTCTTGTTCTATTATGGTGACCAAATGGCAGACAAGATCATCGGTCTTATAGTCTCAAGTTCTACGAGTGGCATAACTGGTGTGGAGGCTGATGCCAAACGCCTAATTCCTGATGGGAAATTCCTAAGTCGCAGTCTTTGGATTCGCTCCGCTCAGACATCAAATTGCCATTCACTGATTTCCGAAGGGCTTGAATCAATAGGTTACAAAGTCTCATTCCGTCGTCGGGTTGACCTGTCTTTCCTTATAGTTGACAGGATTCACAGCATATTGGAAGAGAAGGGTCTTAAACAAAAAGACCTCGCCAATATGCTTGGCAAGAAGGAATCTGGAATCAGCAAATGGATGAGAGGTACCCACAACTTCATGATTGAGACAATTTCATCAGTTGAGAATGTACTTGGTGTCCCTATTCTTCAGGTTGCCGGTGTATAAAGGCTCCCGTTCACCAGAACAGATGGGAATATGCCTTTCGCTAAATTTGTTAACACACGGTCATAAAATTGCACGTGTCAGTTCAATGGCTTCTTTGCCGCTGACACTATCAATGTCAATTCCTACAATGCAGATCGTTTTGATAAAGCGTGAGATTTCCGCTTCTGGGTCAATGCCCGGACTGTATTTGTCTCCCAACAATCGCAAAACCGCAATTTTTTTCGATATGCTCAATGAAACGAGCCTTCCCGAACACTACTACGCTGCGGAAATAAGAGATGAACTCTTCAGATATTACATCATCCTTGTTGATCACGCAATATCCTTTCAGCATCTTCCGCAGGAAGTTGCTGCTTGAATCCTCGCATAGCCCGTGTCATTATGCCAACACTTTAAGTCCGATAATCGAAATAATAAGGGTTGTGATAAAGAAGATGCGCCCAAAGGAAGCCGGCTCGTGGAAGAACACGATGCCGACAATTACGGCTCCCACTGCCCCGATGCCGGTCCACACGGGATAGACAGTGCCGATTGGCAATCGCTCGGCAGCTTTTGCCATTAGAAACATACTTAGCGACAATGCTGCAAGGAAACCTATCCACCACCAGGCGAGTTCCTGCCCCGTCGCGGTCTTGGTCTTGCCAAGACAAAATGTAAAGCCGACTTCCATGAGCCCGGCTAAGATAAGAATAATCCAGTTCATAACAGACTGTATTTTAGTTATCCTATTTGAGGGCTGCAAGTAATCTGCTCGTCAATTAAACGATGAGATTCTCGGCGTCTCCTTCCTAAGGTGTTGTAAAGTTAGTAATAAATTCCAATTAAAAAAAATTGTATCAATGGAACCGCCTATCTCAGTCAATGACAGAGTTTTCATATTCTTTCCGATGGTTCATCACTTTTTTCATGTTTGTCTGCGCCCACTCCGTTAGCTGTCGGATAAGCGGGAGAAGAGATTTTCCTACTTCCGTAAGACGGTACTCTACTTTTGGGGGAACAACTGCATATATCTTTCTGCTGATAAAGCCATCTGCCTCCAGTGTGCGCAGGGTGGAGGAGAGCACTCTTGATGACACATCTGGAATCATGCGACTGAGTTCATTAAACCGTACAACACCCTGTTCACCAATTATTAATACTGTAAGAAGAGCCCATTTGTTGCCAAAACGGGCTATGACATTTCTGACGGGACACATCTCTATGATGGAACCCGTTTCTTCTTTCTTTCTCATATATCGAGATACTTACTTTTATTTGCAAAGTTAGTTATAAATTTCGATATATCAACATTGAATTATGGATCATGGAGCCATGCGAGAAAAAAGTGAGTCTACAATAAATTTTTTTCTATCTGATAATCAGCAAAACCGATAAAAAGGTTACTATAGGCGAAAAATGTAACTTCTTGACAAACAGGAATTATTGATGTAACTTTGCAATGCGTAAACAAAAATACAAGAGATATGAAACAGATTCAGACAATCGAAAAGGGCGCGAACTTCAGCGCAGCAAATTTTGGTAAACTTGCCGATATCAAGGATTATGTTCTCGAACTCGGTCCGGAAATCAAGATCCCCGGCAAAGTGTTCGGGGGGCAGGTTGTCAGCGCAACTGGCGGAGAGTTTTCCTTTCAGGTATTCGCACCCGGTCAGGAAACTGGATTCCTGCATACACACAAGAATCATGAGGAACTTTATTTCTTCCTCAACGGCAAAGGAGAATTCCAGGTTGACGGTGAGGTCTTTCCTGTTGAGGAAGGTTCAGTAGTACGCGTAGCTCCAGACGGTCGCCGTAGTGTGCGCAACAATGGTACAGAACCCCTTGTGATGCTATGCGTGCAGTATCGCGGCAACACCTTCACCGACGAAGATGTCGCCGACGGGAACATCCTCAATGAACCTGTGAAGTGGTAGGTGGAGAAAAAATCAAGGATTAAAAGTTATTCCGAGACCCTCGATTTAGTTTTCAACAACACTCTCCCATACGACGTGGTCACCCGTATTGAATCGGGTGGCTACGTTCTATATAAAGGAAATGTCTGAGTTTCTGCCGAAAGTAAACATCAAGCCGGTGCTTGACCAGAACGAGATTCCCCCTTCCCTTGTTCAAGTAACCCCGACCATCATACCGGGCATTATCTTACAGTATAAGGAACGCAATACTACAGGCTAACCTCGCTCCGAATAATGAAGAGTGACACCATGTATCGCAATCTCTTTTTCCATTGGTCAGAACAAAATATAATCATCGCGTCCGATGGCTGGCAGAAAGGTGTTTATGAATTCAGAGGTCTTGAAAACATAACTTTCATTATTGACACATGGATGGAGCGCAATGAAATCCTTTTTCAGCACATCGCTGTCGATATAAAGCCTGATTTTGTGATCGCGGTCAAAAACAAGACCCAACGGGCTTACTGCCCCCGGTGAAGAATGGAGATATGATATAAGCTCATCGGTTGATGCAAACGACAATCTGGAGCTACCGACCTTTCCGGCAAAATCGGATAATGAGATTCTCTTGTCTCCCACTGTCAACAACATATATGGCTGTTTCTGTCGGTTGACGAGAAAAAGGGTCTTACACGGCTCAATGCCAAGCGCATCAGCTATTTCCAACCCGTCTTCTACGGTGAAGATAGGTTTATGCTGATAACGCATATATCCGATATTCTTTTCAGACAGAAAATCGGCAATCTCCTGA
>CABUVO010000046.1 GCA_902495075.1 uncultured Porphyromonadaceae bacterium | reverse complement strand
AATACGCTGGTATAGAATACAAGAGGTGCGGCAAGTATAGGCAATAGCACTATAATGCACACAATCTTCAACAGCAGCGGATAGTGTTTAATGTCTAATTTCATCGCTTGCCTCCTTTCAGTTTCTCTATGAAAGTTTTGACTTCATTGGGAGAAAAATTGCCAATAGCATTTTTAGGAAATGACAGATGAGGGAATTTGCCATCGTAAATAATAATCCTCAGACTATCGCTTTCAGAAAAATCAATATCATAACTAATGGAATCCGTGTAACTTATTTCTCCTCCTTCGTAATTAATTTCCGCGAAATTGTCAGGATAAACAAAAGTGCCGTAAGATTCTTGTGATAGCAGAGGCTGTAATTGATATAAGCTGTCTATTAGTACTGTTATTTCCTTGGCATGACTATGATATTTGGCTGAATCAATCGGCAACACCCATGCGGCGGGCGATGTTCCTTGCTCCAATCCATACATGCAGCCTTTCAGTGTGTCGACTTTGAAACATTCGATTGACTGATTTCCATAATCATATATCCGTATCCATTGTGGCAGTTTGCGAATAAACAACCCCTCTTTTTTACCTAACCCGTAATGCGGGGCGGCCATCATAATCCCTCTTTCCTCATAAAGCACATAATCGCCATCTTCGGCCACAATAAAATGTCGACCACAGTAAAATAGCAGTGGTAATGCAATGACAGCCGGAATGAGCGAGAACCAGAAATCTATTCTCAACCACCATTTCAGTAATCCCGGCTTTTCAAGTCCTCGGCTGACAGGGAGAGCGAGCAATCCCAGAATATACCCTGCCACTAAAAGGTTGTTGATTAGATTCCATCGCCACATCACGCCGCCATTCGTTACGTTTATCATCACAATGATAACTGGCAAAAGCGCAATCTGCACCCATACCATGCAAATGACTATTTTATATCGGAGAGATTCGGACATAGTTCACTCTAATAGTCTATTATCTGTAATTAAGCAAAGTTACAACGAATAATCGACATTCGATGTGACAAATGTCCCATTTGGCATGAAAACCAGGGAGGAGCGAAGATTTTTCTTAAATTTCCTCACATTCGGAGGCGTCGGCTGCACTTTCAGTCTCACGGATGCGGTGCAACTGACGGCGAGAAATGCCTAAATAGGAGGCAATCTACTGAATGGGCAGATTGTGCATAACGCCGGGATAGCGGGAGACAAGTTCATGGAACCGGTCTGTCGGAGTCTTTATAAGCATATTCAGATAACGGCAATAAGCCTCCTGCAACAGATTAGAGGAAACCTCGGCTACAGAGCCGAGGTTTTTATTCCGAGGAGGGAGAGGTTGTCTTTGACGGTTTCACCGGCTATTTTTTGGAGATAGCGGGCTGTCGATTCGGGGAGACCGGCGAAGTAGTCGGATTCGAATGGGTGCCCAAGGATTGTAGAAAGGATTGTGCATGCTGCCAGATAGCTTCCTTCTTTCGAGGGATGGTAGCGATCCTTGAGACTGTAAAGCTCTATGTCGGGACGTTCATTTATTACTTTTTGCCATGCCATGCCAACCGGAGCGCAAATGCCACCGTTCTCATACGCCATTTCGAGGTAGGACGTTTTCAGTCGCTCCTGCATGCCTGTGTAAGTATGATTCAGTGGATAGTCTGTTTTGTGGTGAAGTATTCCGTCTTTATGTCCCCAAGTCATATAATATATTGTCTGCACGCCCGGAGATCCTGCTTTGGCGAGACTGTCTACACGATGGGCGTAGGGATAGACATCCTTCCGCACATCTGCAGTTGAATATGATGGCTGATAACTTGCATCCTGAATGACAACATAATTGAACCCTCCCTCAGCAAGAATTTTAGGTAGGAATTCATGGTTGAGATGCCCCTTAAGGGTCTCTCCGCCTTTGAGCGCGCGACTCGGAGCTAATTTTATTCCTTGTGTCGCGGCAAGTTTACTGACAATGCGTGGAAGGTCATTGTAGAATGTATAACTGTTTCCTACGAAAAGAATCTGCAAGGAATCTGATTTCTCGGCACGCATTCTTTTTGGGGTGGCTGCATTTGCAGCGATACTCGCAGAAACAGCAAATGCCACCACGAGCATAATTTTTAATATCGTTCTCATTGCTTTATTATATATTCATTATTCTGACAGCTTGATTCTGACAGCTTGTGGAAGCTTGATGGATGAAGAGCATAGTGCGAGTGTATTCATTCAACCGGCTACGCTTCTAATTAAACATTTCACATTAAACATTTAACATTATTAGAAGGGTACTGGGCTTTCGCCGGGACCGGGCATGATGTCGGGCATCGCGGATGAGAAACCGCCGGCGGAGCCGGGAGCGAATGTAAAGCCGTCGCTGCCGAAAGAGTCGCCTCCGTTGTTGGCGGAGTTTTCGGAATTCATTCTCGATTCGAGGCGGCGGGTAGTTCCAACCTCTTCAAGGGTCTCTTTCATCATCTGATAACCTTCCTCCCAATTCTCGAATCTTGCGAATTTTGAAACGAAGCGTAGGTCGACGGTGCCTACGGCACCGCTTCGGTGCTTGGCGATTATCAGTTCGGCTTTGCCTCGGATATCATTACCTTCAGAATCTTCGGTGCTGCGGGTGTAATATTCAGGACGGTGAATGAAACATACCATATCGGCATCCTGCTCGATGGCTCCGGACTCACGCAGGTCGGAGAGTACCGGACGTTTGTCTTCGCGTGTTTCTGTGCTTCGGTTTAGCTGGGAAAGTGCGATAATCGGGATGTTTAGCTCTTTTGCCAGTGCTTTTAGCGAACGTGAGATTGTTGAGACCTCCTGCTCGCGGCTTCCGAATTTCATGCCTGTGGCATTCATCAGCTGGAGGTAGTCGATCATTATCATCTTCACTCCATGTTCGCGAACAAGACGCCGAGCCTTTGTGCGGAGTTCGGTGATCGAGAGTCCCGGAGTCTCATCAAGATAAAGAGGTGCGCTGTAAACACCTCGAAGACGCGTGTTGAGACGGTTCCATTCCTCATCGGTCAGATTTCCCGCCTTTATCTTTTCACCTTCGAGATCGGCAACGTTACTGAGAAGACGTTTCACAAGCTGCACATTCGCCATTTCGAGGGTGAAGATGGCAATGGGGATGCTATAATCCACAGCCATGTTCTTTGCCATCGAGAGCACAAACGCTGTCTTACCCATAGCCGGGCGGGCAGCAATGATTATAAGGTCGGATGCCTGCCATCCGGAAGTCATCTTGTCGAGTCCGTGATATCCGGTCTGTAGACCAGACAGACCGCTCTCTGCATTTGCCGCAGACTGGATCTGTTCGATGGCGAGATTGATCACGGGGTCAATCTGCGTTACCTCTCTCTTAAGGTGAGTCTGTGAGATCTCGAACAACTGTCCTTCCGCAGCTTGCAGAAGATCATCAACATCATTGCTTTCATCGAAGGCATCAGCCTCTATTTTTGAAGCGAAAGTTATAAGCCTGCGGGCAAGATATTTCTGGGCAATGATTTTTGCATGGAATTCAATGTTGGCAGCGGAATATACGCGAGCCGTCAGTTCCGCAAGATGCACCGCCCCACCAACATTCTCCAGTTCACCATTGTTGCGAAGCTGTTCCCTGACAGTCATCATATCGATCGGACGCTGGTTGAAACCGAGCGTGCATATCGCGTCATATATCTTTGCGTTCACAGGATCATAGAAAGCATCGGGAGTGAGGATGTCGCATACGTTCATATATGCATCCTTTTCAAGCATCAGCGCACCGAGTACTACTTCCTCCAAGTCTGTGTCACGTGGAGGAAGTTTGCCTGTCGGATCTTGTCTTATGGGTTCGAATGCTGGTTTCTTCTTATATCTTTGCTGTTGTTGTTCAGGCATAACCGATAGAATTATTGTATTATAATTGCAGGATTAAGGGAGAGAATCAATATGAGCCAGAGCGAAAATCCAAACATCAGCATGGCTGTCTGACCGAGCACAGGGTTAAGTGCAGCTCCCTTAAGATGCGTCAGTTTTACCCATAGCATATAATGGAGATTGGCATATAGCAATGCTCCTGCCTGCCAGATCAACGACATGCGTGTGATTGTAGCAATCACAACGAGGATGACCGCTATGATTCCGTTGATGAAATATACAGTTCCCATAACCTTGCGTCCGAAAATTACGGCTGTTGTTTTCTTACCTACCGCCTTGTCATCATCAGCATCACGATAATTGTTGACGATAAGGACATTCGCACCCATTAACCCTATTGCTATCGAAACAGGTAACGCTAATTGCCACATATGCCACGATCCGGTCTGAACATACGCAGTCATCATAACCGGTACAATGCCGAAGAAGATTATTACAGCGATTTCTCCCAGTCCATGATGAGAGAGAGGCCAAGGTCCGGCTGAATATGCCATGGCAAAGACTGCCACAGCGATTCCGATAGCAATCAGCCACCATCCCCCCCAGATGATAAGGGTACATCCTACAGCACAGGCAAGCAATAGCAAAAGCAAAGTGGCGCGCAGCATTGCAGTTGGTGAAATATCACCTTCCGTAACTCCGCGCCGGAAGCCCTCTCTCCCCTTGCGGTCGAGACCTTTCTTGAAATCGAAATATTCGTTCGCAAAGTTTGACACGATCTGAGCCATCACGGCGAATAGAAGGCAAATAAAAAAGGGGAGAGCTTTAAAACTATGGTAGTAAGCGGCACAGCCTCCGCCAGCTACAACCCCCGCCACGGATACCGGTAGCGTGCGAAGTCGCATTGCCTCTAACCAAGCTTTGTTTTTTTTGCTCATATATCTACTGCTTACTGTTTTCTATATTTTCCACATAATCGATGAAACGGGTTGCCAGTTTTTCCATCTCATCGTAGCGGAGGAGTTTGTTGACTTCATCCGGGAGAGCATCATAACCATACTGCAGACCTGCAAGTCCCATAGCCAGGGCGGCATTTGTATCTGCATCGCCTCCTGCATCAATCATTGTGTGAAGAACCTCTTCAGGAGAGCTGCAATGCCATATCGACCATATGCCAGCCGCCATGGTCTTTCTTGCGAACCATAAAGAGTCCTCATTATCGAGACAGATATCGGATAGCGTGCCGTTGTGCGCCATATCGAGGTAATAAAGTGTGCGCGGATCGAGGGTATTGGCAATATCCTCAAGTTCTTTATAATTTGCCGGTCGCCCTTTGCGGAGCAAAGAGTCTGCCATGACTGCGATCATTGCGCCGCATGTGCTGCATCGGGTGTCGTCATGTGTGATTGCAATTATGTCAAGAGAGTTGCCCATGAGCCTCGGATCGCCAAGGATGCCGGTGATGATGGCTCTCGGCAGAGCCTCGTTTGAAGCGCGGTAAACGTCCTTGCCTCTCCAGACCTTATGGGTTATCTCGCGGGGATGGGTTTCCCATTCCGGAATCTCAAACAGGAAATGGTAGAAATCAACCATATCGGTAGGATGGTCTTTAAACCAGTTCTTCATTTTCGATGCGTAGTCGCTGAGATCGAGCTTGCCGCATTCCAGAATGGATTCTATCAGAAGAATAACTGTTTGCGTATCATTTGTCCAGTCTCCACGTTTCCACATGCTTCGGTGCGCATCGCGGATAATTTGCGAGAAATGTCGCATTCCATCGGGATAATAGTATTTTATCTCTTCGACCGACATGAATTCTGTGCCAAGTCCCAGAGCGTCACCAAGAGCCATCCCGAACAAAGCTCCTTTGATTTTGTCATTTAAGTTCATCAAGATAAAAGTTCAAAAAGTTAAAATATAATAATCTTCAGAATCTATAGCGCATAATGGGTATAAGAAAGGAAGTTGACGACAAATATAGTAAAAAATAATCAGCGTCGCAATTTTTTAAAGAAAGATTGCATCAGTTCTTTGCATTCCTCTTCGAGTACTCCGGAAGTTATTTCAGTCTTGGGATGAATAGGAGTGCGGGCGGTATCATAATAGAAGAAAAAACCTTTTTTAGGGTCATGAGCTCCGTATACAATTCTTCCGATCTGGCTCCACCCTAATGCACCGGCACACATCGGGCACGGTTCCACCGTTACGTAAAGTGTGCAGTCAGGCAGATATTTCCCTCCGAGATATTCCGCGGCAGAGGTTATTGCCTGCATCTCGGCGTGTGCGGTCACATCATTTAGGGCTTCGGTGCGGTTGTGTGCGCGTGCAATAACCCTTCCGTTTACAGTTATTACGGCACCAATGGGTATCTCTCCGGCATCATAAGCCTCCTGAGCTTCAGCAAGAGCAAGTTTCATAAAATATTCGTCAGTTTGACCGAGCATTGTTCTTTGTTATTCCTTATTAATGTGTAAACCTGTTTTGATAAGTTCTGCGATTTCTGCCATAAGCCAGCGGGGAGTTGAGGTTGCGCCGCATATGCCTATTGATTCGACACCGTGGAAAAGAGAAATGTCGAGTTTTGAGCCGTCGCTCACCAGATATGAGCGCGGATTGACCTTGCGGCATTCTTCGAAAAGAACCTTCCCGTTGGAGCTTTTTGCACCGCTAACGAACACTACGGCATCGTGTGATGCGGCGAATTCCCGCAATTTTGACAGCCTGCTTGCAACCTGTCGGCATATCGTGTCGAAATATTTGAAATCTCCTTTTTCCTTACGTTTTTTTATCTCTTCTACGATATGCCGGAATCCTTCAAGAGATTTGGTGGTCTGTGAATACAGGAGGATGTCTCTTGAAAGATCCACCGAGTCGAGATCTTCCGCGTTCTGAATCACTATCGCCTCTCCGTTTGTCTGACCAACGAGTCCGTTGACCTCGGCGTGTCCCTCTTTCCCGTATATCAATATTAACGGCATTTCCTGAATTTCACCCTTCTCAAGCCGGGCGCTGTTTGTGCGGTATGCCTCCTTGATGCGGCGTTGCAGCTGAAGCACAACCGGGCATGTGGCATCAATCACCGTGATATTGTTGGCTTCTGCAGTAGCGTAGGTTGTGGGCGGTTCGCCGTGTGCCCTCAGCAATACTGTTGCATCGCGGAGATTTCGTAGGTCATCGTGTGTTATTGTTTGGAGCCCTCGCAGGCGAAGACGTTCCACTTCCGATGCGTTATGCACAATATCTCCAAGGCAGTAGAGCGTGCCAGATTTCTCAAGCTGCTCTTCCGCCTTCTCAATTGCTGTAACCACTCCGAAGCAAAACCCGGAATTTTCATCTATCTCTATCTTCATAAAGTTTAAGAAGCCATTCCATCTGTTGTTCGATGGTCATGTTATCGTTGTCAAGTAGCACGGCATCCTCCGCCTTGCGCAAGGGAGACTCTTTTCTTGTGGTGTCGATATGGTCACGTTCCCTGATGTTTTCGAGCACATCTTCATAGGTCACGTTTTCACCTTTTTCGATGAGTTCTTTTACGCGTCTGCGAGCACGCTCTTCGGGAGATGCATTCACAAATACTTTCATTTCGGCAGCAGGGAAGACTGTAGTGCCTATGTCGCGACCGTCCATCACTATGCCTTTCTCTTTGCCATATTCCTGCTGGAGGGCTGTAAGATGGTGGCGTACCTCCGGAATGACTGCCACAGGACTTACCAGTGAGCTAACCTGCATGTCTCGTATCTCGCGTTCAACATCCTTTCCGTTTAGTAAAGTGTGCTGTATGCCGTCGTTGCCTGCCGGGGTGAAGGATATATGTATATCGGGAAGTGCATTGACAAGAGCTGCTGTGTCAACACCTTTTTCAGGCGACGCCATGCCATGTTCTATCGCATAAAGCGTGACAGCACGATACATGGCTCCGGAATCTACGTATACGTAGCCGATGCGACGCGCGAGGTCTCGTGCCATGGTGGATTTACCGGATGACGAATATCCGTCGATGGCTATGATGATTTTCTTCATTTTGCTTTTTTTGTCGTTGTCTTTTTCTTAGCTGTGGTTTCCTTTTTTACAGCCGTTTCTTTTTTTGTTGAGACGCGTTTGGCGGGTTTCGGTTTTACCATGCGGAGCACTTGGGCGGTTCTGGCGGGGAGATACATTTTCAGCCAACCTTTGCCTGATGGAGAATAAAGAGGGTCGGGTTGAGTGAAATGGTGTATCTTGTCGTCAATATTGCCGAAACCACCGAAATTCAGGGAATCACTGTCAAGCACGACTTCATATTCTCCGGCAGGTGCGAGGAAACCATAATCGCTGAATGATTTCGTCGGACTCCAGTTGAATACGAAGATAAGGTCTCCACGTCGGAATGCGAGCACCTGGTCGTCATCTTTCTCCCAAAGCTTCTCTACGGGCAATGCCTGGAAATTGAAATGGCTTGACACCATTTCAACCATAGCGTTGTCGAATGCGTTTAGGAATTTATATTTCAGGTCTTCGCGGTCGACAAGATCCCACTGGCGGCGCGCGTATTTGTAGCTCCATCCATTTCCTTCGCGTGGGAAGTCGATCCATTCCGGATGACCGAATTCATTACCCATGAAATTCAGGTAGCCTCCGTTGATGGTGGCGAGGGTCACGAGACGTATCATTTTGTGAAGTGCCATACCTCTTGCCACGACTCCGTTGTTGTCGTCAACCATCATGTGCCAATACATCTCCTTGTCGATGAGACGGAATATAATGGTTTTATCTCCTACAAGCGCCTGATCATGACTCTCGCAATATGATACTGTCTTTTCGTCGGCACGACGGTTGGTGAGCTCCCAGAATATGGATGTCGGATGCCAGTCTTCATCTTTCTTCTCTTTGATCATCTTGATCCAGTAATCAGGAATGCCCATTGCCATTCTATAGTCGAAACCGATACCGCCCTCTTCAAATTTGATTGCGAGTCCGGGCATTCCGCTCATCTCTTCGGCTATGGTGATTGCCTTCGGATTGATTTCATGAATTAAGATATTGGCGAGCGTGAGATACACAATGGCGTTGGTGTCTTCGTTGCCATCGTAATAATCATCATAGCTGCCGAAAGCCTTGCCAAGACCATGGTTGTAATAGAGCATGGAGGTCACGCCATCGAAACGGAATCCGTCGAATTTATATTCCTCAAGCCAGAACTTGCAGTTTGACAGCAGGAAATGGAGAACGGAGTTCTTGCCATAGTCGAAGCAAAGGGAATCCCATGCCGGATGTTCGCGTCTGCCGTCACCATAAAAATAGAGATCGTAAGAGCCGTCAAGTCGTCCCAGACCCTCCACTTCGTTTTTAACAGCATGAGAGTGTACTATATCCATGATTACGGCTATTCCATGCGAGTGTGTGTCATCGATTAGACGCTTGAGGTCATCCGGTGTGCCAAAACGGGAGGATGCAGCATAGAAACTGCTTACATGATAACCGAAAGATCCGTAATAGGGATGCTCCTGTATTGCCATGATCTGGATGGCATTGTAGCCATCGGCAGCGATGCGTGGAAGCGTCTTTGTTCGGAATTCCTCATAAGATCCGACACCTTCTTCCTGCTGTGCCATTCCAATATGGCATTCATATATTAGCAAGGGTTTTGTGTCGGGCGTGAATTTCTTAACCTTGAATTTATATGGGTTTTCAGGGGCATATACCTCTGCTGAGAAAATCTGGGTAACAGAATCCTGCACAACTCGTGTGGCATATGCCGGAATACGCTCGCCGCTTCCGCCATTCCATTCCACACGCATTTTGTAGAGGTCTCCATTGTGAATAAAGTCGGCAGGGAAATGACCTTCCCATACTCCTCCCCCTATCGGAGAGAGAGAGTATCTGTCGTCGTCTTTCCAATCGGTGAATGTCCCGATTAACCATATCTGAATAGCATTCGGTGCATACTCGCGGAATATCCAGTCACCTTTTTTATCGCGGTGCAAGCCGAAGTATTTATATGCGTTAGCGAACCCGGAGAGCGATCCGTCGTTGTCGGCGGTAAGCTCATTCATTTTACGGATCACGTCTTCGTGACGTCCCTCTATGGCTGCTGCGTAGGGCTCCAGCCACGGGTCGTTGCGAAGAATCTCAAGTTTCTTTTCCATTTCTTATAATGTGTAATGTGTAATGTGCAATGTTTAATGTTTAATGTTAAATGTGTAATGCCTAATGCCTAATGTTTAATGTTTAATGAGTAATGTGTAATGTCTAATTGTGTCAGGCATTAAACATTTCACATTAAACATTATCCAGGAGGCAGTGTTTGATTGCGGAGGTCAATGTCTGGGCGTCTTTGCCTCCTTGTCTCAGAGCCTCGAGCACTCCATTGATGTATTCGTCGCGTGAGTGGTAGCCCAAAAGTTGGGGAAGACCTGAATCGGGTAGCATTGGCTTATGATTGAACACCTTCAATATGCCGTCATAATCGCTGTCGCGGATCATTACAGCAAACTGCTCTCTTAAACGGTTATAATTTTTTCTTGGTTCAAGTTTCACCACAAGTGACTTGAGGTGTGTCTCAAGCGCGGTTATACAAGAAAAACGCGCGTCAATCTTGCATTCCACGTCTCGCTTTACCTTATGTCTCACATGTTGCAGCGCCTGCTGGTCAGCCTTCTGTTTGAAAGTGAGGATCACCTCTTTTTTTACTCTGCGGAGGATTTTTTCGGCATCCTTGCCTCTGCGGTGTGCCATCACTCTGATAACACTTTCAAGCAGAAAGATGTTTTCCACCTCTGCCACTTCCGGCACCATTATCTCTTTCTTGCGCAAATACCCGACTTCAATATCGGTGCGGCGGTCTCGGTCCACGATTCCACGGCTGCGCAGATGGTGCATGCTTTTGAGATCGTTGAATGTGCGTGTGGTCTCTATAACCTTGTCGCAGGAACCAAGCGGACGCACGTTCCAGTCCTGAAATACGAGGGAATACAATTTGAAGTCGATGCTGTGTTGGGAGTCTCCCTCGATAAAGAGAACCGGTTTGCGGCTACCTGCCAGCTCAAGAAATATGTCTTCGCTTAGAGGTGTGTCGCGAATCACTTCATAATCCCATGCCTTCTGTTCGGAATCATAGCTTTTCACCCAGATGCATGTGCTTCTGGAGCGTGAGCTTATGAAATCGATGTCAACCGAGTCATACACAAATGTGCAGTCAGGACGCAATGCTTCTATGGAATTCCATAGCGAACCGACAATCGAAGGGTGTATGAAGAGAGATGGGGAATCAATGAATACCACCGCATCAGGCATTGCATAGAGCACAGCCGCGATGTAATAGAGCACGGCTTTCTCACCCTGGCTAAGAGAAGAGACACCGATTAGGTCGTCACCAGCCTGCGTGGCAAACATAAGCGACCCTTTGTTGCGCATTATTCTGTTGCCCGGGAAACTTTGTTCCCAAAGCTTTTTTATAATGTCTAATTTCGTGGTGCGGAGTTTTACGCGTTTCCCTTCTCCTGCTTCCCGGTCTTTGATCGTTAACAGATATTCGAGTTCGTCGGCAAACACCATATAGATTAGCTTGTCGAGTTCACATACTGCATCAGTGCGCATGTATGTGTGTCTTGAAGCTGCCTTTCGGTAGAGATCATCGATGGAACCCGTTTTTGTGGATTCTTTCCTTTCCGGGAAAGATGCCGACAAAGCCGAGAGACAGTATGAGCGATTGCCGCATAGCGATATCATTTTTTGCATAAAGCGGCTTTTGCCGGCTCCGTTGGCACCGATCAGTGTTATTTGCCGGGCATTACTGATAATCGCATTGTCTTTGCCCGGAAAAGCGGGGGGAAGAATAACGTCGCTCATAGTTTCTGAATTGATGTGTAAATTTAATAAAAAAATCGCAACTTGCAAAAGTTGCGATTCCTTTAACCATTAATTATTAATTTAAGTTTCGCAAGCTTCAACTTAAAGTTTAAGAGTTTATAAGTTTAAAAGTTTATCAGACGCGAATATGACTGAGTTCTCATTTATTCGCAGTAATCAAATAAACTTATAAACTGCGCATTGCGCAAATAAACTTATAAACTTCAACTTTTCGCTTGCGAAAGTTGAATTATTAACCATCAATGTTCATGATTCGAGCGAGATATTTGCCGAGGATATCGAATTCGATATTTACCTTAGTCCCTTTTTCAATGCGGCAGAAGTTGGTATTATCGTGAGTGTAAGGGATAATAGCCACCTTGAAACTGTTGTATGTCGGTTCGCATACGGTAAGGCTAACACCGTTTACGGTTATCGAACCCTTGTCGACGGTTACGTATCCACGACGTGCCAGCTCTGGGTTGGCTTCATATTCGAAGGTGTAATACCAGCTGCCGTCGGCTTCCCTGACATCCGTGCATATGGCGGTCTGGTCAACGTGTCCCTGGACAATGTGCCCGTCGAGGCGACCATTGATTTTCATTGATCTTTCGAGATTGACAAAATCTCCGGGTTTTAGATTCCCAAGATTCGAGCGGTCAAGTGTCTCGCGTATTGCAGTCACTGTATATGTTCCGTCGCCCGGAAGAGCAACTACTGTGAGACATACGCCATTGTGAGATACACTCTGGTCTATGGTAAGCTCGTCAACAAAACTGCAACGCATTGTGATATGCAGATTGCTTCCTTCTTCACGCAGTGCCACAACTTCTGCGGCTTCTTCAACTATTCCTGAAAACACCGTTTTTATTAATGTTTAATGTGTAATGTTTAATGTTTAATTGAAGGTTTTAGGTTTTAGAACCATCCGGCGAAGCTTCTAATGCCTAAAGCCTAACACTTAACGCCTAATTCGCATTAAGTGCGAAGCCAACACAGAGACCATCGTAAGAGTTGAGGAGGCTTGACAATGTCTTGGCGGCTGAGATGTTGGAATATTTTGCCACGGCATCTATAAGCGCCATGAGTTTGGATGCATCAAACATCACATCCATCGTACGGGAAGTTTTCTGCACGTAGGTTTTCACCTTGCCAAGTTTGATTTTACCCACCACGCTGAAGTTGAATTCGAAAACGCCCTTTTCCGAAGTTTCGGTCACTGTGCCTTTGAGAGTCAGTTTCTTGATCTTTAGTTGGAAATTACCGGCGTTGTCAATCGTAAGGGTTGCCCCGGTGAGTCCGTATTTCTGATAATATGGTTTTAGTTTGGTTTCGATGGCGGCTCCCGCTGCTTTGCCTCCTGCCTGCTTGAGGAAATTGTCGCCTTGGAACGCTACCGCCGGACCCGTGGCGAGCCAGTTGCCCTGCAGATCCTGCACCGAGAGGTTGCTGCTTGAAAAGACTCCTTCAAGGAGATTCCCGACTGTTTCCTTAGTGTCGCCGCTACCTAATTTGCCTAAAAGGTCTTTAAGACTTTGGGCATTGGTCATATTAGAGCATGCCAGAATCATAGCTGCAAATACTATTGCAATCCTAAACTGTTTCATTTCATATATTTATTTAGTGTTTATATTCATGGAATCCCATATATTTTATGGCCGTTTTGTAATATATCGTGTTACAAAATTACAATTTTATTGGTTAATTTGGAGTAATAATGCACAAATTTACATGAAAATTAGCAAATTTTATAATTTTGAGATAATTTTGTACCGGATAAATATGTCAAATCTTCAATAGGTATAAAATCTTAAAAATGCACACAGGTATTATTTGGCATAAATCCGTATTGCTAATTTAAAAGATCATGAGACAATTCACAAAAGCTATTGCTCTAATGGCAGTGTCGGCGATGACGCTGACTTCTTGCGGTGATGAGGCTCTGTGGAGTGGACCTTCCGACGAAGGAGCCGTTAAGCTCAACCTCACATCCGATGGCAGAGTGATGCGGCAGACACGTGCTGACGATTCACAGAGCCCTGTTGTGCCGGACGTAAGTTCGTTCGGTGTAAATCTTGCCAAAATTGACGGGACATATTCCAAATCATGGACCAATGTCGAAGCGTTTAATCGTGAGAAATCTTTCCCGATAGGTGATTACAAAATTACAGCCACCTATGGAGATCTGAACCAAGAGGGTTTCGACAATCCATGTTATTCGGGTTCTAATGATGTTCATGT
Organism: uncultured Porphyromonadaceae bacterium; assembly: GCA_902495075.1. Lineage (GTDB taxonomy): Bacteria > Bacteroidota > Bacteroidia > Bacteroidales > Muribaculaceae > Lepagella. Next base: position 10,635 of record CABUVO010000046.1, on the reverse strand, counting down.
CTCTCCTGGCGATGAATCAACTGTCAATGTTACGGCTACACTTGCCAATTCGATGGTGTCGATCCGTTACAAGGAGGAATTTACAAAATTATATAGTGCCTATAGTGCAGCCGTTCAGACTGAGGGTCACGAATGGGTTATTTTTGCTCAGAACGAGGATCGTCCGGCGTATGTTGCCCCGTCCGAGGAGGTAAAGCTGAAACTGACGCTTACCAACGAAGCCGGTGATCGTGTCGAAATTCAGCCGGCAAGCTTCCGTGCGGAAGCCCGACATCATTATGTCGTTACAATCGGCGTTAACGGAAGTGTTTCTTATGGCGATCTTGCTCTTGACATCGAGTTTGATGATGATGTAGTCGCTGAAACAGTGCCGGTATCACTCGGTGACGAACTTTTTTCTGCCCCGGCTCCAACAATCACAGCAAAGGATTTTGATCCGGAAACTCCGGTGGCTACCTTTGAATATGCAGAACTCAAGAGCAATCCCGAATTTCATGTATTTGCCTTTGGCGGTTTTAGAAGTGCAACTTTAAATGTCATCTCCGACGGAGGATACTCTCCTGTGTTTGGAAACAGGGTTGAACTCGTTGGTGCCGACGATCTTACCAATCAACAGCTTGAAAGCGCCGGTGTGGGAGCATATTTCAGGAATGCAGAAAAGATGGGTCTTGTAAACATAAAGAGTTTTCTGGAAAAATTACCAGCCGGTCAATACACGATTGAAATCTCCGCAACTGATGTGATGACACGCACAACGGAGCCTGTGAAACTCACAGCCAATATCACGCCTCTTGAAATAGAACTTAAGCCGGCGGCAAATGCAGAGTTTATGGGTGAGGATGTGGCTGTTGATCTCTCGACAAACTGCCCTGACATCAAAAATGTAGTTATGTTCAAGGTTCCCGATGCCAACAATCGTCTTGTTGATGCGGAGATAAAGAGCGTTACGGATGTTACAGCTTCCGGTGCCTCGGCGCGTGCGGCAGCATATACTTTCCGCTATGTGCTCGGTATCGCTCCGGCATTCCGCACTGAAATCAAGGTTGAGGCATCACTTGCTGCAAACCGTAATAAGAAGGCTGAGACAAGTGTGCTGACCGCAGAACCGAATTATACGGTCGTTGCCGATGCATTCAGCGACCGCGTAGTTCTTAAGATTGATGCCGAGCGTGATGATATCGTCAAAACACTCGTTGACAATATCCAGATATATAATAGCGATACACAGGTGCCGAGTGCAAATTTATCCTATGATGCTAAAAACGGTATGATTACCGTCAGAGGTCTCGCTGCCGGCACAACATATACATCACTCAAAACAAAATGTGGAAACTTTGAAAAGTCTGTACCGATGTTTACAACTGAAGTTCAGACAGACGTTCCCAATGGAGATTTTGCAGCTGTATCAGAAACTTATAATCTGTCACTGAATGCAGGAGGTCAATATAAATATTTGGCAACAACCATGCAAAATAAATCCACGATTTTAGTTAATGAACCAAATATGTGGGCAAGCATTAATGCCAAAACGGCATATACAGGTTCTAATCCTATGAATACATGGTTCGTAGTTCCATCTACAATGGCTTTGAACGGTGAGGTCTTGATTAGAAGTGTGGCATATGATCACAATGGTACATTACCTGCTTTGGATAATCATGGTGGTAGTGTAAGAGCGAAGTACAGTAGAAACTATCCCGCTTCTTTTGCATCTAAATCCGCAGGAGAACTGTTCTTAGGAACTTATTCTTTTGATGGCACCGAACATAGAAATGATGGTATCTCATTCGAATCTCGCCCCTCTTATCTGTCTTTTGATTACAGATACGAACCGGTTGCAAATGAGACAGGATATGTTTGTATTTCAGTTGTAGATGCGGAAGGTGATGTTATAGCAGAAGGTTCAATGGATCTCACTGCTCAGACATCAAATGTTAATAGGGTCATAAATCTGACATATTCACCTTTAAAATTCGGTAAAAAAGCTGCGATTTTAAAACTCGGTTTCAGATCTACTAAGTCAGACGCTGTGAATGTTCCTGTTCCAACTGATATAGCGGATGTAACGAATAAAACCAGTCTTTCCGGACAAACCATATCGGCTAACAACTACAAGTCATTGTGTGTCGGATCTAAATTGACAATTGATAATGTTAAGCTTGGATATGGTAGTAGCAAGGCTGCAAGATCAGCTAAAGGTAAAAGAAGATAACCTAACATGATTCATAAAATGAAGAAACTATATATATTCACACTCGCGGCTGCGGCAATGATTGCCACCGGATGCAGTAAGGAAGATCCTTTCACCGGATCTACAGACGAGGCAGAGGGCCAGATCCTGAAATCGGCTATAGCCGTCGATATGAAGGTTGACGAGACAGTGCGCAAAAATATCCGCACACGTGCTGATGTTTCCCTTGATGACTTCACTGTCATTTTCACCAAGCCGGGAAGCGAAACCCCGGTGAAGAAATATAAATACAGTGATATGCCTGATGTCGTAACACTTCCTGCAGGTGATTATACCTGCACGGCTACATATGGCGAGAACCGTATTGCGGAATGGGAGAGCCCCTATTTCCTCGGGGTCTCGGATTCTTTTACGGTCAATCCTTATGAGATTACCAGTTATGTGGCTCCTATCGAATGCCGTCTTAACAATATAAAGGTGACAATAGAATTTGATCCGTTGCTTAAATCCCGTATGTCGCAGGATTCATATGTGGAGGTTAAGGTCGGTGCAAACAGCGGACTTAACTTCACTTTGACAGAGAGTGAGGCAGGCAAAGCCGGATACTTTATGCACACGGCAGAGTCAACACTCGTTGCTACATTCAATGGTAAAATAGATGGGCTGAATGCGGTGGAGACTAAATCCCTGAAGAATGTTGCTAAAGGCAATCACTATAAGATCACATTCAAAGTTCATGATCACAGTGGTGATCCCACAGGTGATTCCGATGCTGAAGTAAAGGTCGATGCGAATGTTACGGTTACAGATATCGAACGTAATATTGATATTGCTGACGAACCGCTCCTTGATGATACTGACCGTCCTACAGAAAAACCGGATGAGCCCGGTCCCGGTCCTGACGAACCGGATTTGAAGGCTCCTGAGATTACAGGTGTCGCACCTATTGATCTTGATAAGGTAAATACAGTTGATGGGTCAGCTGCCGTAGGAGTCAAAGTCACAAGTTCGGCTGACGGAGGTTTCACAGCTTTCGATGTTGTGATAGATTCCCCCGATCTTACTCCGGATGAGTTGGCGAATGTAGGTTTGGCTGCAAATCTTAATCTTGCAGAGACACCGGCTGATTTTGCTGAGAAATTAGGAGCATTTGGATTCCCGGTAAATGTAAAGGGACAGAAGGAAGCAAATATTGAAATCTCAACTATGCTTATTGGCATGTTGGGTGCAGTTGGCGCCGGACACGAACACAAATTTATTTTAACCGTCACAGATGCTAATGGTACAACAGTTAAGACGTTGACCCTTTACATCCCTGAATAAATTTATTAATTATGACAAGTAAGATTAGAAAAAATATATACCGGTTGATGGCGGCAACCATGTTCTGTGTATCGGTTGCTTCCTGCTCGATGGAGGAGCCGTTCGGTGCCGGAGGCGAGGGTACCCTTACCCTCAATACGGAAATCCGTGGCAATGTCGTTAGGACTCGTGCCATAGCAGCCGACGAACTCACTGCTCTTCGCAATAAATGTGTGGTTTATATTGAAAATGAAAAGGGACTTATCCGTAAGTATAAAGGTCTCGATAATATTCCGGCAGAGGGGATAAAGCTTCGCACCGGATCTTATGTGGCTGAGGCATGGAGCGGAGACTCTGTATCCGCATCTTTCAGCAGCAAGTTTTATCGCGGCTGGCAGCAGTTCGAGATGCAAGAGGGTGCCAACTCTCTTACTCTCCGGTGCAATATTGCGAATGTGATAGTATCTGTTGATCCTGCGTCTCTCGGCGTAAACCTTACGGATCTTAAGATCACATACTGGCATTCTCGTGGGGAATTAGTGTTTGATCAGAATAATATCGCAGATGCCAAAGGTTATTTCATGATGCCTAATGCCGACAAAAATCTTAACTATAAGATAGAGGGTAAGAAATCTTCTGGCGAGGCTTATGTGAAAACCGGTGTGATAGAAAATGTGCAGCGTGCACATGAGTATATACTTACACTCACGGAAGAGGAAGCTCCTATCACGGAAGGTGGTGCTTTGATCCGTATCACAATTGCTGATATCCCAGTGATTGAAGAAGAGGTCGAGATATTTACTGCTCCTGCAATCCAAGGTGTCGGATACGACATCGAGGGTCAGGTGGTGTCTAAAGACAGAAACTTTAAAGACACTCAGGTTTATATCCGTGGTTATTTCGGCCTCGGTTCTGTGCTCATGAATGTGAGTGATAATTTTACCGGCCTCACATCAGGAATGAATCTTGTCGAAGGAAGCACGCAGACTGATCTTGCAGCAAAAGGTATAAAGGTTGAGCGTCGTCAGTCAACAGATGCCGCATCATCTCTCGAAAGCGGTGAAGTGCCGGTAGATGAATTGTATGTAACATTTACCAAGGCTTTCCTTGATGCCCTTGATGAAAGTGACACTGAATATAAAATAACCTTTGAGGCTACTGACGGTCGTCATAATGTATCTACAGGTAGCCTACGCATTGCCAACAGTGAGGCAGCTGAGGAACATCTTGCACCTGTCGGACTTTCCGAAGCTGAGCTGTCACCACTTGCCATCCGCGCCAAGAGAGCAACTCTTGATGCGAATATCTATGATGCTGCAGCAGCTGCAGACTATGGTATCAAGTATCGCGAGCAAGGCTCTTCCGAGTGGCAGACCGCTTATCCGGCATCCGGCGCGAGGGCAAAGGCAACAAGGGCTACTATAATTCCCTATCAGGTGACATTGACAGATCTTACTCCGGGTACAACCTACGAGTATATCGCATTCTGCGATGGCTTCGATGGCGAAGATGTCCGCACGTTCAAGACAGAATCCGTATTCGAAATACCGAATAGCAGTCTTGAGGAGTGGGGTACATATGTCGGTAAGACTATTTTCGGTGGAGATGTGGATGTTATAATCCCGTCAACTACCGGAGATAAAAACACATCCTTCTGGGGTACGGGTAATGAAGGCGGCGCATCTGGAAATATCTTATTGACAGATAAGTCTACTGATATGATTCATTCTGGAACATATTCAGCAAAATTAAAAACCGGCAGTGCAATGGGAATGATGGCTGCAGGAAATATGTTCATTGGGACGTATGTAAAGACAGATGGTACTAATGGTATATTGTCATTGGGTCGTGAGTATAACGGCTCACATCCGGATAAGCTTGTAATTTGGGCAAATTATCGACCAGCATCAGGTGCGTCTGTTAAGAAAGGAAATGAATCATTTGTTCCGAGTGGATTTGCTGGTGGAAATGATCATGGACAAATTTATGTTGCTTTGACTACTGAACCTGTAGAGATTCGGACAAACCCAAGTAATCGTAAGTTATTTGACAGTGAAAATGATGAGACAGTGCTGGCATACGGTCAGGTTACATGGACTGAAAACTTTGGTGCAGATGGTCAATTGGAAAGAATAGAGATTCCATTTGTCTATAATGATCGTGCTAAGACAAAGAAACCGTTATATCTGATTATGGTTGCCTCTGCTTCAAAATATGGAGATTATTTCTCAGGAGCATCCGGCTCTGTAATGTATCTTGATGATGTAGAACTCATTTATGAGTAAAAGAAGTAGAATAAAAATATTGATTACGTTAGTGATGACTCTGTGCGCTTCAAGCGCACAGAGTCACGCTGCGTTATCTGGCGATACTGTCCATGTTACTCCTGCAATGGTGCAGGAGATGAAGCGTAATACTCCTGTCAAGGAATTTGATATGGATATGGAAAGTGTCAAGTTTGTGCCGAAAGGACAGTGGGTCACGGGCGTGTCGATATCTTATTCACAGTCTACGCAAAATAAGTATCAATTCCTTATACTTGAAAATATCTCTGGTGATACTTACTCGTTTAAAGTGTCTCCGATGGTATGCTATATTTTCAAGGATGACATGGGCGCAGGAGGTCGTTTCTCATATAATCGTTCGCTTACGAAACTCGAGAAAGCTGATATCGTTCTTGACTCAGAAACAGATTACGGGGCGGATTGCCTGTATTCACTGTCTCATAATTATTTTGTGACCGGTATTGTGAGAAATTATTTCTCTCTTGGAAGAAGTCGCCGTTTCGGCATCTTCAATGAGATCCAGCTGAAACTTGGTGGCGGTCAGTCAAAGATCACAAATGGCACGGGAGAGTCGTTGACCGGTGCTTATGAACGGAATTTCCAGTTCGGTATTGGTATCGCTCCGGGTCTTGCCGTTTTTCTCAGCAATTATTCGGCTCTTGAGGTTAATGTCGGTGTGTTGGGTTTTAATCTCACAGACACGAAATCAATATCGGATCAGATTTATGTGTCGAGGCGTAAATCTCGGTCTGCAAATTTTAGAATCAATCTGTTTTCGATCACGTTTGGCGTGGCGTTTTATCTCTGACGGCTATGGTTAAGTTATATAGGATGATTCTCACGCTCATTATGCTGATCTGCATCATTCCCGAAGTCAGGAGTGAGGTGGCAAAAAGTGACAGCGTGACGAAAGGGAAGTATATTTATGTTCCCGATTCTTTACAGAACGATGTGTTCAAACTGCTGATGGGGAATTCCAAGGTAGTTGATGATGAGTCGAAGTTTGATTCATCTGAAAAAGTGACTTGGAAGGGAGATACCATCCCTATGAAATTGCGTTCACGAAATCTCGGGCGTTATGACCGCGGTCTTTTCAATTATCTTTTCCTGCCGAAAGGACGTTGGGGATTCGGTCTGACAGCGTCTTATGGTGAGATATCCACTGATAATCTTGAAATTTTTGATCTTCTCAATGATATTGATCTGGGGGGTCATATTTTTTCGATAAAACCCTTTCTTGAATATACTATCAGCAACAATATTTCGGTGGGATTGCGTTTTGGATATACTTCAGGCAAAGGAAACGTGGATTCTTTTAAAGTGGATATTGATGAAGATATGAATTTCAATCTTCATGATATCATGTATCGCAACGAGAGTTATACGGCAGCTGTGCTTTTTCGCCAGTATATCGGTATAGCGCGTCGCGGCAGATTCGGAGTTTTCAATGAAGTTGAGTTGGCTTTTTCTTCAGGGAATTCCGATTTTCAGCGTCCCTACGCCGGAGAATTGAGAACCACCCATACAACATATATGAAAGCCGGTTTGAATTTCTCGCCGGGTGTCAGTGTGTTTATGATGAAGAATGTGGCTTTCAATCTCTCTTTCGGTGTGTTCGGATTCTATCTTAAGAATGAGCGACAGATGGAAAATGGGATTGAAATAGGCAACAGAACCACATCTGGAGCCAATTTCCGTTTCAATCTCTTCAACATTAATTTCGGAATCGCGGTGCATGTGTAGAGAGGCGTTAGGCTTTAGGCGTTAGGCATTAGGTATTAGGTTGGGGTAAGTATAAGAATGATGAAAGGATTCAGATATCAGCTATATTTATTGGTGATGGTCTTGATGGTGATTTTGCCGGCAGGATGCATCCATAATGATCTTCCATATCCAAGGATTCCCCAGAAGATCACTGCAATTGCAGCAGAGGGGGAGACTAAGTCAGCGTATATAGATTCTATATCATTTGAGGTTAATATCTACCTCGATGAGAGTGTGGATATAGAGAATGTGCGTTTCTCTGAGTATAAAATTACTCCGGGTGCCACTTCTACTCCTGATCTTCTTGAAGGAACTTATGATTTCATAACCCCGGTCTACGTCACTCTTTCACGCTATCAGGATTATGATTGGGAGATTATTGCCCATCAGGATATAGTAAGATATTTTCAGGTTGCAGGCGAGGTTGGAGAGAGCGTTGTGGATCCGGTGGGACATCGAGTCATCGTGAATATGCCTGAAGGTACTGACCTTTCGAAATTGACCTTACAGCGGGTAAAGCTCGGACCGGAAGGCATCACAACCATCACCCCCGCTTTGAATCCAGGTCCTCTGGATCTTTCATACCCATTGCGAGTGTCAGTAGAATGTCACGGACGCAGTGAATATTGGACAATTTACGCCCAATACACAGAGGCTATTGTTATGACCACGAGTGTTGATGCATGGTCAAAAGTGATTTGGGCATATGGCAATGGACCTGCGGATGTGAAAAACGGTTTTGAGTATAAGAAGGCGGATGCTTCGGAGTGGACAAAGGTGCCAGAACAGTACGTTTCGCAGACTCAGGGAGCATTCTCATGCTATATCCCCCATCTTGATCCTCTTACCGAATATGTGGTGAGGGCTGTATCCGGTGAGAATCTTGCCAATGAAGTTACTGTCACCACACAAGGAACAGCTGATATTCCTAATGGCGATTTTGAAAACTGGTGTCAGATTGGGAAAATCGTTTATCCTTATGCAGAAGGCGGCGTTCAATTTTGGGATACCGGAAATACGGGCTCCTCAACATTAGGACAGAACCTTACAACATCCTCAACTGATACGCCAACGGGCAGCGGTCTGTCGGCAGAATGCCGCACGGAGTTTGTAGGAATTGCAGGCATCGGTAAGCTTGGAGCCGGGTCTATCTTTACGGGAAAATTTGTAAAGGTTGATGGAACGAACGGAATTCTTGATTTCGGTCGTCCGTGGAATCTTCGTCCAACTAAGCTCAAAGGGTATTATAAATACAAGACCTCTGCAATCAACTATGTCTCCAGTGAGTTCTCTTCCATGAAAGGTGAACCTGATACATGTGTGATATACGTTGCCTTGACCGATTGGACTGCTCCTTATGAGATCCGCACTAACCCGAAAAATAGAAACCTTTTCAACCCTAATGCGTCATATGTAATCGGCTATGGTCAGATGCAGTATAGCGGGACAATGGATAACTGGAGCGAATTTGAGATTCCGATCACTTATCGCGACACATCAAAAGAACCTACCTATATACAGATCACGGCAGCTACTTCAAAATACGGTGACTATTTCACCGGGGCTGCGGGTGCGGTGCTTTGGGTTGACCAGTTCTCATTTGGATGGGACTTGGAATAATGTGAAATGTTTAATTAATGGGATGAAGAAATTTATTGTTGCGTTGTCGATGGTATTGGTGGCGATGTCTGGATGGTCGCAGACTTATTTTGAGCCGGCAGCCAAAGATGTGTATAGTCCGACTAAATTGCAGAAGAATGTTGCCACATCAACTGATATAGTTGCGCTCGCGTTGCCGGTAGCGACTCTTGCCGGTGTGCTTATACAGCAAGATTGGAAAGGACTTATCCAGGGTGTGGAAACAGCAGGAGCAACCGCAGCAGCAACTTTTATTCTTAAATATGCCGTAAATGAGCGTAGACCTGACGGGTCTGATATGCATTCCTTCCCTTCGGGACATACTGCCGTGAGTTTCGCTACGGCTGCATTTCTTCAGCGGCGATATGGCTGGGCTTTCGGTGGTCCGGCATATGCTTTGGCAACGTATGTGGCATGGGGAAGGGTATTCTCCAAGAAACATCATTGGTGGGATGTAGTGGCAGGTGGTGCCATTGGGGCGGGGAGCGCATATATCTTTACCAAGCCATTCGCTAAAAAACATAATCTCCAATTGGCCCCTGTCTCCGATGGTCGCAATTTCGGCATTTACGCTTCGATGGAGTTTTGATTGAATTAGGAGTGTGGAATTAGGAATTAGGAATTGGATTTGAGAATACGAATGATGGAATATAAAAAATATGGGAAAGTTAATATCGTCTTTTAAATATGCTGGAGAGGGGATATATTCTCTTTTCAGACATGAAAGGAATGCGCAGATTCATCTCGGGGCAGCGGTGTGTGTGATCACAGCCGGCTGCCTTTTTGATTTATGCGCTTGGGAGTGGTGTGCGGTAATTGTGTGCATCGGAGGTGTGTTTATGGCAGAAGGTTTCAACACGGCTATCGAAAAATTATGCGATAAAGTGTCTCCACAGCGTGATCCACTAATAAAAATTGCAAAAGATATAGCTGCCGGAGCTGTTTTGCTTTTTGTCTTTTCAGCCGTTATTATTGGATTGATCGTGTTTCTTCCGCGCATTTTTTCATTTTTTTCAAATAGATGAAAATCCTTTGAGTGTATGGTGAAATTTCGTTAACAATATGAAAGATATTTTAACATTTATTTAAAAAGTTAATTTACAATCGATTATCAATGAATAAACCTTTTTATCGAAAAATTGTTGTAAAAATATTTGCGCAGCGCCGAAATTCGTTATAACTTTGCAACCGCAAACGGGAAACGACACAACGATAACGAATCGAGAGTCAACCACCGAATGCGATTAGAACAATGAAATTTTGCCACAAGACAAGCAGCGAGACTGAGCAATCAGTCAAGTTGAGAGAACAGGGAAACGAGAAGTTTCCGTCGATAATTCCAACTTAATAAGACGCCTGGTCAAGACAAACGAACGTAGGCGCCTTCCCTGCCGGGGAGGTGACCGAAAGTATTTTGTGAAATAAAAAAAGAACAAGATATAACAGCGGAGAGTT
>CABUVO010000045.1 GCA_902495075.1 uncultured Porphyromonadaceae bacterium | reverse complement strand
GACTTATTTTTAGAATTGTAACAATAATTCTCATCCGGACCGAATGTGACGGTCAGCCAATAAAAGCCGTCTTTTCTCGGTTCGTAATAGAAAATATAGCCCTTGTATTCATAGGTCTCATTAATTTCCTCGAAAGGAGTTCCTATCTCATTAAGTCCGATAGGTAGCCTGTTATTCATTTTTTGAAAATCATCAATCATTCCGATAATTTCATTTCCCACACGCTCTATATCAGCAGTATCAGTTGTCATACACCTTTTGAAAAACACAACAATCGCAATCAGTAGAGAGATAATCAACCCTACGATAAGTGTGCGCCAATTCCAGAATCGTTTATCGTTCAGTTTCATATATTAGTTTGCCATTTTCTTTATAGTTCCAGAATTTGCGATAGCAGTTACCTTTCCCGTCGTAATATTTCCACTTACCAAACTCATTGCTGAAATCATCTTCAGGATCTTCTGAGTATGTAATCCATCCTTCACTCCGGATACTGCCATCTTTATATAGATAGCGAATATATGCGATAGAGTCAGGCACCCCGATGTAATCACCTATCGGACAAATCTGCGAATGATTATAACTGACACTATCTATTTGTGGCGCCATATTATAGTCTTCCTCGAAAGTTGATATTCTGTTGATTGCCGCTATTGTACCCGCGTTTACAGGTAGCTCAATATAATAGATATCCGGTTCCTCTGTCCAACGATGTTCTTCACTTATATATTGTGTGAGGACTCCGTCTTCCGAAGTATATTCTATAACATATTCTTTATCGTTAAATCTGATATAGTCAAATGAAATGCCCTTGAAAGCATATCCTCCATAGGCTTGTTCAAATCCTACACAGGATAACGATTCAGGCAACCGTCCATTGGCTGAAATATAAGATTCGATTCTCTCGATTATTTTATCCCTATTCTCAATTTCTCCATTTTTCCGCGTTACCTTATATCCCATAAGGTAAGTGGCAATAATGGAAACCACTACAATCAGAATAAAACTAATTGCAATTGAATATACAATTATTTTACCAAGACTTTTCATCGCTTACCTCCTTTCCGATGGCACAATGATAACTGACTTTGCGCCCACCGATTACAGGAGAGAGCAAAGCCAACACACAGAATCAATATCTTATAGAGTGTTGCCATACGCAAAGTTATAACGAAAAATTGACATTTGATGTGACAAATGTCCCATTAGAGCATTAAAGTTCAAAACGAGATTATTGTCCGTGCCACAAAGTTAATACAATTCTCGCTAAAACCATTACGTTACTATGCGTAAAGTGCTTGAACTGAACGGAAAATGGAATCTTATCCCTTTATAGCGTGATTCTGCTGTTCCAGCCCATTTCCCTGCTTTTCCCTTCTGTTTTTGCTACTAATTAACGTAGTTTGTACCTCGCTTGTTTCATGAATTGGCTATAGTGTTGATTTTCAGCAGTGACAAGCAATTCTTTGACAACTATCTTGCCTCTTCACAGGCATTGTCGTCTGCGCCCTCAAGGACAGCTCATTCCGTCTATCGTTATTCAAATAATTTGGATTTTTGTCAGTCAATTTCAATATTGTCAAGGAGTTTCCTGGCTTCGCTTACAATGTCGTATATGGAGTCCTTACTAATATCGAAAGTTAAAGAATGTTCGTAATCCCACTCATTCTTTTTGTGTTGGGCAGGAAGAATCGTGATTTCGGCATCGTTTTGTCGGACATGTACATATGTCGATTGATTATGAAGTTGTCGCCATGAACTCTGTTTCATCACTTTAATCAGCTGGGCGGATGTTAATTCCTCGTATTTGTCGCGATTACTGGCAATAAAAACTTCTCCAAAAGCATTATTGAATTCGACATCATCACAATCTATTGGAGCGAATTTTATAGGATAGCTCATTGAGTACCCAATCCCAGTCTTACCATATCCTGTTAGGAAAATATATTGTTTGGTTGTTCGATAAATCCCACATCCTCTTTGTGTTTTGGAGTCCTTCGTCATTCTCGGCTTTATCAACTTAACCTTTATCCAACCCAATATCTCCTGCCACTTTTTCATTTCAATGCTTCGATTTTAGCAATAGTGGAATCCGGCAATATGTCTATGCCGTAGAATAAATGGCTGCTCTGGTAGCCGAGAAAGTCTATGTATTTTAGGATAAGCGCATATTTGCTTTGTGTTCTTGTCATGTCAATGTTACCGTTCTCATCAAAGCAGATAGCCTCATGGTGGGCTATGCGGTTACGAAATGTCTTTATCTCCTGAAGCTCGTTGAACACCCCTCTTTGCCCTAATCCGGCGGTACGATTGGGGAATATACGCAATAAGTTCTGACCACCAAGCCTAAACGGCTGTCGTGTAAACAAATGTGTCCAAAAGCCGAAAGAGACTGAGGAAACAACACGGTCGTTTGTATATCGCCCGTTTTGCCTAAGCGTAGTGATTATCCGAAGTACCTCATTTTTCTGCGGCGCGTTTTCAATCATACCACCGGGTTGCATCTGACTCTCCACCCATTCTGTATCATTAAATACGCTCTGATAATGAGCGTTTATAGCATTCCGAAGCACAACCTCAAAGATATTCAGTATGCCATAAAACTTTTGGCATAACTTCACGTTATGTCTATAAAGGGTAAGTGCTTTGGCTGTATTACCGCCGCAAGCAACTAAATATTTGTTTAGGCGAGCCGGAGAAAACGCCTTTTCATACTCAGAATATTTCACTTCGTGATTTTTAACGTATTGCAATTTGCAAAATTACGAAATTATTTTTAACTTTGCAACGGAATCCCCCGAGTGTCCCTGTCTTCGGACAAACCTCGGGGTTTAGTTTTTAAGCCATTCCTAACATTGTTTTATATAGAAAATGGCATTAATCATCTTCATAAAAAGGTACAAGTCTATTGAACGATGGTATAAATTCAAAATATAATACTTCGATAGAATCCCCAATTAATTCTATATTTCCTACTTTTATTAACGAATTACCCATATAAGTTTTATCTCCTATTTTAAACTCATACAGATAATTATTGGAAGTCCATCTGTGAACCAATGATGACACATTTGCTGTTATTGTGCCCTTACGTCGGTTTCCATGATGTTTCAGAATAACTGTTAAAATTGGAGTTGATAAAGCATATATCAAAACGCACAAACAGAAGCAGAGCTACACTTTCACTAATGACATTTTTATAGGAAAAGTCTTGAAATGTGCTTTTCTCCTTATTGACTTTTTCATCGCTTGCCTCCTTTCCGCCATAGACAAATGAACAGCACACTGATTAAAAAATACGTTCCTGCCAATTCTGCCACAAACAGATAATCTGTTAATGCCCAAACATGAGCAATAATCAAAGCTGAGATTACTATCACGCCTGTTATATTTTCTGCCACTTATTCATAATTCCTATGCTTCATATGTTCAATACTGATTCTTTCTACAAGTATGATGCTGTCCTTTCGCTGCTCTGAAAGAGGACCAATATATTTATCTCCATAACTCAACTGGCTATCAACGGCTGTAACCATTGCTTCGAATCTCCCCAATCGTTTATCAGTCAGTTTCATGACATATTTATTGGTGTGGACTATGAACGTATACACGTGTAAGTTCTGACTACTTAAGTATCTGTCGTAGAAAAATAGCATTGCTGTCAACATCCGAAACAACAAGATTGTATTCCGATGGTATGTATATTGTATCTCCAATCGCTACAATCGGTCTTGGGACATTCAGATTCCCGGAAAATTTCCACTCTTTCCCATCTGTATTGCGCTTTAATCTACGCGATATTATCCAAGGTCCAAACTCGGTGTATAGAAAAGAATAATCGCAGTTATAACAGATTACATCCGGCAGTTCAACGATTACAGTATCGTCTATTGAGATTATTGTATGCTCTTCCCACCAGATGAGGGTGTCTTGAACTTCTTTTGGCAAATCGGAATATAAAACTCTTTCGCCATCAGTGTAATCTATGGGACGAGTGCATCCAAAAAACAAGACTATCGCTCCAAAGGCTATCACACCCAATATATTCTGCCACTTTTTCATAATCGTAACGTGATGTATATGAATGGTATGCAATTTTATTCGAGCGCAGATAATCCTCAAGTATCATTATTGCGCGAAAGAATAGGAATCAAGGGATATAACGGTTTGCTTGACCTTGCCTCGGTTCCCTATCATTGTGGCTTTTTGTCTTACAACGGAATATGGCCAACCATTACCCATATAGCCAATCTTCAGATAATCTTCATATGTACAATCTACATTTACCTGCGTATCAAAATTTTCATTAAAATTGTCTGTAATACTGTTATTGGAAAATGATTCAACAATGCTTCCAACCATTTCCTTTAATTCTTTTTGAGGCAAAATACTTGTTACGTCTTGAACAATACTATAAGAGCCGTCCTCGTAATCTATAGTCGCGGAAGTATAAGTGGTGTTTTCATACTGTGTGTCAGTAGCATCTTCGTGCTCAGTATTTTCACCGGGTTGCATTGATAGCCCGTGATACATGAACAGCATATTAAGCTCTTCAAGATAGCCGTCTACCAATTTATCCGTATCAACGTTTTGTGTATACTCTTTTATATCGAATCCAATTTCCTTTAATTCTTGTATTTCAGGGAACTTTGAAAATTCATTCAAAGCCTCTTTGAAAAGAGACTTGGCTTGTTTCTTGATTTGACCCAGATTATTGTATTTGGTAATACAGCCATATTCATCCGTTTCAAAATGAACGGTTGTGCTGACAATTTTTCTGGCAAGTTTTTGGATTATCTGATTTTGAAATCTATCAATTGCCGAAGCGGCGTCGGGAAGCGTGTCAGTAGGAAAATCCAAAAAAGTATAGTTCATCTTATATCCTTTAGCTGTAGAATCAACTACGTTTATACGCGCTATCATAGAGTATGACGCAGTGAGAACAGTATCAGTCCCGTTTAGTTTCCAAGAGGATTCGGTGATCCGATATGTCACCGTGTCGCGCTTGTTGAACCACGCAATTACATTTATTGTGGAATCTTGCGTAGCCACGGTTTCCGATGTCGATGGTGTCTCGCCGTACATGGTCATGCTGATTGTCACAATCAGCATAAATAATAGACAAATCATTATTTTCTTCATACTCATTCGATTTCAAAATAACTAAACTGAATTGTTGGAACGAGAACTCCCTTTCCGTGTAGGCAAAGTTACAATGAATAATCGACATTCGATGTGACAAATGTCCCATTAGGGGATGAAAATCAGTGTGGAACGAAGAATTTTCTTAAATATCCTCACATTCGGAGGTGTCGGCAGCACTTTCAGCCTCACGGATGCGGTGCAACTGACGGCATGATATACCTAAATAGGAGGCAATCTCCTGAATGGGCAGATTGTGTGTAACGCCGGGCTAGCGGGAGACAAGCTCATGGAAGCGTTCTGAAGGTGTCTTTACAAGCATATTCAGATAGCTGCAATAAGCCTCTCGCAACATCCTGCCCCTTTGAATTGAGAGCCAGATACTTGAAATAGCCCGTTTTTACTACGCCAACATAACGGCACAACTGCCCCTGCTGAACAATTCTCTCGCCCTTGGCATATACAACGCCGTTGCCATTAGCCGCGACATAATCATTCAGCACCGACAGGTCAATCCTCGTCATAAAATCGTTAAGTTCTGCCATATCGTTGGATGTTACTCGTCAAAATCCATGTGCTTTTTATCTCAAAATACGGATAATGCAGAAAATGCAATGAATTTAGTAACTGTTGAATATCCACCGTTTTAAGATACACGGTATGCAATTACCGCGATATTATAGATAATTGGATATTTTCAAAGTTTATTGATTTTGATGAATGGATCTTGTTCATCGCACGTTGGCGTACTTCCAGCGTATACGCTATTATGACCTTCTTCCTTTGCTATGAAATGGAGAATTTCACGATATAGAGGATATAGCTGAATAATTTTGTCGCGCTGGTAATCGTTAGAACAACCGCCACCAGTCCATCCGTAAGATGCATATGGCTGATGAGCTAAGTCGGTTGCCACTAGGTCGTGCAGGTCGCTGAGCCTCTTCTGAATTTCCTGCTGTTTCTCAAGACCACATGTGGTAAAACCAAGTTCACATTGTCCGGCAAGAAACCTTGAACAGTCTTCAACGCAATTGGCGATAAGAAGCATCTGCTTCTTTGTGAGTGTGATTGTGTAGAGTTCTTCGTTATGTTCCATAGATATCTATTGTGGGATACATTTGAAAAATTACAGGAAAAGTGTCATATAAGCCGGAAGATAGATTATATTTTCCTCTTTACGCAAATCTTTTGTATAGATAAGGTAACGCTTATTTACACGCGAGGAGAATTTATCGCAGAACAGATCCAGTGATTTATGGGTCTTATAGCCGGACGACTTTACTTCTATTGGGTCTATCTTTGTACCGTTTGATAGAAGAAAATCAACTTCGTAAAGATGGTTGCTCGTCTCTGAAGGCCATGTATAGTAGTATAGTTCATGCCCATTGGCTTTCAGCATCTGGGCAACTATATTCTCATATACATAGCCCAGATCTGCACTCAGTTTATCCGACAACAGTTTTTCATAAATGATATTTTCGGTAAATTTCTTGTCCCAAAATGCAAGAGTAATGAATAGACCGGTGTCAGCCATAAACATTTTATATCTATTGGTGTCCTTATGCAAAGCCATACCAACATTTGGATCGTTGGCATGGTAAGCCATATTAACGACCATAGAGTCTTGCATATCGAAAATAACTTCCATCAAACGGTCGTGCCTTCCATCTCCATCGGTCGGGGCATTGACAGTATAACGTGAGGCGTTTCGTGTCAATTCCGACGGAATAGCCATAAACAGCTTGGATGCCATACCGGAAGGGTCAATTTTCATAAAATCCTTTTCATAGAGCCGGATAATGCGTCTCTTAGCCTGATCGACTCTCCCCATGTTTTTAGTTTCAAGATATGTCTTAACCGCCTGAGGCATACCGCCCACAAGCATATATAGACGTAAATCTCTCATAAGATTCCTATTTGCCTCGTCGCCCATTCTCTTGCGTTTTTCAAAGAATTGACGCAACATGGGGATTGATACTTCGTCACTGAGTGCCCATTTGAATTCTTCATAATCAAGCGGGTTCAATGTAAGCTCATCCTCCTCACTCGGTATAATGATATCTTTTACATTCTGTTTGATTGATAGCAATGACCCGGTCTCGATATAGTCGTATCTCCCGTCTTCAACAAGATACTTAATCGCCTGACGAGCGTTTGGACATTTTTGAACTTCATCAAATATGATTACAGACGCGCGGGGCTTAAGCGTTACCTTATACATCATCTGAAGGCGCATGAAGATATAGTCAAGGTCAGAAATGTCATCAAACAAATCCCTGACCTCTTTACTGCATTTGGCGAAATCTATGGCAATGAAACTGTCATACTCATGCTTGGCAAACTCCTTCGCAAGAGTGGATTTGCCGACACGCCTTGCCCCCTTAATCAGAAGAGCAGACGCCCCATTGCTATCCTGCTTCCATTGAAGCATCTCTGTGTATAGTTTACGCTTGAATATCATAATATCGGAATGTAATTCGAGTGCAAAGATAGCGACTTTGGCAATAATCCCCAAATATATCCATCGCAAATTGTCAATTATCCCCAAATTTATTTGGCTGAAAGTGTCACTTATCCCCAAATTCTATGAACCATCTCTGTCAATCTCCCCCCTATTTTTAAGGTTCCAACTCCAAAAAACACTCTCTAATTGCCAATTATCCCCAATTTAGTTTAGCCTATTTCGGCAAAAATCCCCATTTTTATCACTTATACTTGTGTAATCTACTGAAAATCACTATCTTTGCATTAATTAAAGATGGACGCTTTGAGAGAGCAGGAATTGTTAATGAGCAGAGGCTGTGCAATCTTTGCTACGTCGGAGTGCAGCCACAACTCGCGGTCAAGCCAACCGCTACTGATTCCTACAATCAAGATAACGGCATAGACCAGTAACAGGAAGTTGCCGACAATGCCAATGAGATATAGCATTCGGTCTTTCATTGTTTATGTTTCCTTCATCATTGTAATTGCAAAAATGAGGACTATACCTATAAATACCACTAAAAGTATTCCGACCAGATATTTATTTTGACGATGAGAAGATTGGCAATCGTAAACATCCTTACCCCCGAATCTCTCAATAGCTTCTATGACGCTCTTGTTGCGACAGTATTTTCCCGAAAGACTGACTAAAATATGTTGCGCACGTTGACTGTCAGAGTTTGCAACAATATATAAATCACGCTCAAAAAGGGAGGCTGAGCCAGGGGTGGTTCTGTAATAAACCTCACACTCCTTTATCTCAAACCATTTAAGTATGGTAATCTTCTTCCAATCTTTTATCTTGATACCATCGTCATCTATTTTAAGAAAATCACGCCCGAATCGGAGATATTTGAAAAAATAAATCAATGTGATTATTCCGAAAAACAATGTGCCAACAACCTGTCCGACATGCCATCCATCAGTGCAGCCCCAATAGATGAAAGAAGCCAAACAAATAAGACAAAAAAGAGGAAATGTAAACGCCTCTTTTGCAATATATTCATCCTGCTGTTTCATCGCTTGCCTCCTTTCCGCTATTCCGTTACACATGTTTAATTCCGTTTACGCTTGATTATTATTGGCAAATACAATAATAACCCCATTCCCTGACATCCATTGATAAAGAAAATCGAAAGCATCAAAAGCAAACGACGACCTTCACCTGTTATCGCAGCAAAACTGAAAAATAGTATTGTGTTAAATATAGCTGCGACTATGAGATTAGTTAATGCAGCGCGTTTACTATAAAATGCGCATATTGCTATTGTTGTCAATACGAATAATTGGCTAAATAGCATTAGCGTCCCTCCTGCGTAACCTCGCCCATGATTAATTGTGTATAAAAGAGCAATAAAATAGCATAGGCACAAACACCAAATCAACCAAAATATTTTATTAATCAACTTCATTGTTTGCCTCCTTTCAGTTTCTCTACAAAAAGTTTGACTTCTTTGGGTGAGAGGTTTCCGACAGAATCCTTCGGATAAGATAGTTCGGAAATTCCGTTATTGATAATTGTAACATGCAGACTGTCGCTATTAAGATTGGCTATATTATATCTTGCGGAATCATCGTATTGGATATAATCAGAATCATAATTTATCTCGGCGAAGTTGTCCGGGAAAACGAATGTACCATGATAGTAATCCATAGGTAAAGGTTGCGCTTTATATATACTGTCAATCAGCTCGGTTATATCGGCTGTATGTTGATGATACTTCACGGAGTCGAGCGGCAAAACCCATGAAGCCTGTGCGCCCCCTCTGCTCAACCCATAAAAGCAGCCTCTCAGTGTATCAACTTTGAAACAGTCTATTTTGCCATCGTCATCATCATTAACTTGCACAGATTTAGACATAGGACGAATAAACAGGCCCTCTTTTTTACCTAAATCATAGTGTGGGGCTCCCATCATCAAACCTCGTGTGTGATAGAGAACGTAATCTCCATCCTCTGCATCTATATAATGTCTTCCGACATAAAAGAGCAATGGTAATGCAAGAATTGCCGTAATAGCCGAAAACCAGAAATCTATTCTCAACCACCATTTCAGAAATCGAGGTTTTTCAAGTCCTCGGCTTACAGGAAGGGCCAGCAATCCTATGAGGTAGCCCCCAACCATCAGCCAGTTGAGCAGGTTCCATCGCCACATTAAGTCATTGTTCGTCACATATAGCATCAAGTAGATAACGGGCAGGAGCGCAATCTGCCCCCACACCATCCACAGGACAATCTTATATCGGAGAGATTCTGACATAGGGGTTCTTCTACTCTTTCGGATTAATTATATATGTGGTAACCAGACGCTCGGCCTCCGACACCACCTTGACTGTCAGAATGCCGTGGTTCATTATGCCGGCACCGTATAGAAGCAGACCTTCAATCTCAATATTATCTTTTTTGCCGCTAATTTTTATTGAATACATGCCGTCGTCCGCGCTTATGCTGTTTCCCATATTGCTGTCAAACTGAGTTGTTTTCATATCCAGTTCGCCTATACCGCGGCACATTTTCAGAAGGTCGCCGGTGATAATCATCGAAGCCGGTATTCTACCGGATTTCAGAGGTATGCCTGTAAAATTGAAGTAAGGCAAGTTGCCAAACTGCTGTTCTATCAGATGATCGGGAGTACAAATCATATCCACAGCACCGTCAATCAGCGGTCTTGTTTCCTTTTCCCATTCCTCTCTATTGCTTTCATCAATTTCTTGATTCTTTGCGAATATATTGATGTAAGCTTCCGTTATGCGTTCCCTTACATCATCCATGTTCAAAATAGAATCTGGCCGACAATCTTCATCTAACTGGATTCTCAATACAATTGCCGCAACAAAGTCATTCAGTATGTCGGTCTTGTCAAACGATTTCAATGTTTCCCCGGCTTCCGTATCGGAACATTCTATGCTGAAATCCTCCAGTCTGTTAGAGGTCGTAATTACAAATCCGTTGTCGTTCTCATCTTCCACAATAAGCGTGGGCTGCAACTTTGTGGTAGAAACCAACGAATCGGTTCCATGATACATCACAAGGTTTGTTATGGCCCGATATCTGAGAGTATCGCCCACAGCAAACTGGGGGATAATGGTTATCTCCTTTGCTCCACAGATGAAGCATGCCATCAGCAGACTGATAAATAATGCTACTTTTCTCATAGTCATAGTAGTTATTTCTTTTTGTGTTTGAACTTGATGGTTTTCTTGGCGTTGCGCTTGGGGTATTTGACCTTGATTATCACCGGGTCGTCGTAACCCTCTGCCTCGATGCGAAAAGTAGCTTCTTTCAGCGGCTTGCCATCTTTGTCTTGCAATCCATAATCATAATCCCAATAAATACGGCATGAATGTTTCTCGTCAAGGTATTCCGGAGAAAGATATTCGTAATCTTCTTCTCCGTCCTCATCAATCCATATTCTCGAAATATCCAATTTATCTCTATCCACCAGATTGCCATGCTCATCTTTCACATTGATGTCAAGATAATGATTTTCTTCCCTTTTAACTGAAATAGCACCACCCAAAACAACTTCGCCTGTTAACGCATTATAATCTGGAGTAAGTGTGATTTCTACGGTTCTCATATTCTCGGTTACGACAATCGTCTGTGGTTCATACGCGACATATTCTACTTTCAAAGTATCTCCGATACAGGCGGTCAATCCAAAATGACCGTCCAAATCCGTTATGGCGCCTAATGCTGTGCGCTTGTTTGAGATTGTTGCTCCGATTAACGGCTCTTTTGAAATAGTACCGTCGGGCAACGTATCCGCGCCCAGTATAATACCTCTGACAGTTATTGTATCAGCCATAACAGGAATACTACCTTTCAAAAGGTTCTGCGGTTCTTGTATGGTCTGAGCCTCTGTGCTAATAGGCATGAGCATGGCAAGTGAAGCCGCCGAGATACCGGCGAGGGCTACGGCTTTTCCAGCGAGAGAACGGTCGCGGAGTTGCTGCTCAAGGTAGCGCACCTCGGCCTCACATTTGGGGCATGTGCCGAGGCAGTCACCCTTGTAGCGACATTCCGATGTAGCGAATTCGATACCGTTAGCCTCAGCAATCTGCCGGCGTATCTTTTTCAGTATCTTACAGGTCTGCTTTCCTCGTGCCATAATCATTCACAATAATCTACATAGTCTGATAATTTAAAACTCATTGGTAGAATGAAATACGATTCAACCGCTTCCCCATTTTTTCGTGCCGGGATAAATTCAGGTAATAGTCCTATAACTCGTTGCACTTCTTTAATTGCACTTTCTGAAAATTCTTCCGGGATAGAGCATCGAATTATCTCTACATTGCTTATTTTGCCATTTTTGTCTATGTTTAATTGAGCAATAACTTTTCCTTCAATACAAGCATTATTCCATTCTTTGGGATATTTCAAGTTAGAGGCTAAGAATAGCATTAGAGCGTCCATTCCTCCGGGAAATGCTGGGCTTTCATCTATTAATGAGGTTGATTCTTCGGTAACACCTCCGGCAACCGGCATCATAGACTCGTCAATTTCCCCTTTTTTGATAACAATCGTATCTTCAATTTCAGGCAATTCACCCTCCTCGATGGTGTCAGTAACTTCAATCTGCTCTACTGATGCTTCAGGTTCGCCTTGTAAGGTTTCACTTGATTGATTCGATGATGTCGTGCCGCTGCACCCTGACATGAGAATCATCCCTGCCGAGATACCGGCCAGGGCGATGGCTTTCCCAGCGAGAGAGCGGGCGCGGAGCTGTTGCTTAAGGTAGTGCACCTCGGCTTCGCATTTAGGGCATGTGCCGAGGCAGTCACCCTTGTAGCGACATTCAGATGTCACGAACTCTATGCCGTTCGCTTCGGCAATCTGCCGACGTATCTCTTTCAGTATCTTGCAGGTCTGCTTTCCTCGTGCCATAGTCAGTGTTTGCGGATTTGGTAGGTGAATAAATCGAATCGGTCGAAGCCGAGAGCTTCAAGAGCCTTGCGGCTTTTCTCGCGGTCTGTATCGGTATTATAACCCGGTATTAGCGGTATGCGGACGATGCAGTCGCTTTGGCGTCCGGCATCGGCTATCAAGCGGAGGTTGTCAAGAACGAGGTCGTTTGACTGCCCCGTATAGCTGCGGTAAATAGCGGGGTTCATATCCTTGATGTCAATAATCAGGGTGTTGACTACTGGGAGCAGAGCCTCGATGTTTGCCGATGGCACGCAAAGCGAAGTCTCCAAGTTGAGCTGCCATGCAGACCCACACAATTCGCGGAACTCCCGGATAAACTGCGGACGCAGGCATGGCTCGCCGCCTCCGAATGTCACACCTCCGTTTGTGGCTATGAAATAAAGCTCGTCGATGCGCGTCTCGGCATACAGTACCTCCGGTGAATACTCGCGGAAACGCCCGCCGTCGTCTAACGACTGAGGATTCAGGCAATATCGGCAACGGAGCGTACAGCCATGAAAGGCAACAAGCGTAGTGACACCATCTCCATCGGTAGAAAGGCGATGGCGTGCGATGCCTATTATCTTAGCCCATTGCTTCTCCATACATTGTGATATCCCTAATTCAGATCAATTATTTCTATTGCATCAACCGGGTCTTGGTTAACTATCTTTTCAGCGTTCCTGAACAGGCAGTTGATTTCTTCCGGAGACATGCCTGAAATGGCACAGCTGCCACTGGTGATCTGCTGGTTGACCCTGGGTGCAAACATGAATCTGCCATTAATTTCCATCGCAACATGTTTGCCGATACTCGCTTCGGTGAATTCCGCCCATTTTAAGGCATCTGCCTCATCGAAACGCCACTGCACATTTATCATGCCGGAACTTGTGTCAATGTCAACCGATGCCCTATCCACTTTGGCAACAAACTCAGACTTGATTTGCATTATTCCGATTGTTGTCTGCAAACCGTCTATCCTGCCGCAAAACCATTGGTAGCCATTCGGCAGATTGTATTTTTTGATTGTCATCAATGCTTTTTCATAAAAGCGGCTATCTTCATCTCCCACCTGAGCCATTAGTATTCCGCTTAACACTTCATTAGAACAATTAAGTTCATATATGACTTTATTGAAAATATCTGACGGGACAGCTCCTTGTTCTGTTACCCTATCTGCTGTTACCACCCAATCAACCTTATATTGATCAAACGGTTCTATTTCGAGTTTTTCAATATAATCACCTATTTTTTCAAAATTGGCTTCATAATCAATTCCTCCAGTCGCTTCAACCTGCTGTTCAAATTGCTTGCTGAATATTTCCTCAACCTCATCCCGTGATATGATTGGTTCGCCAAGACCGAGCGAAGCTTTCGCACCTGCTACAAAAGAGGTATAATTTATAGGAGTCCTCTCAACTGAAGACAAACTCATCGATAATGCTATGGATCGTCCCATGTCGTATGCCGTTTTAGGTGGCTCGCTATACGCTTCAAGTATATCTGCCATCCCGGTTGCATAAGCCTTACGGTTCTCTATGCAGGCAGTTCCGGGTTTCAATTCATTAATATATTTCTGAAGACCCGGCTGATAAGCTTTCATAATTCCGTATGCCGTAAAAAACTTGCATTCTATTTCTTTGTCAAGGTCTGTAGTCTTTTTTCCATCCTTACTGTATTGATTGATAAAATCCATCGCAGCAATCGTGTCAGCAGGTAGAGTAATTTTTTCATTCCCAACCTTACGCAACCCGGCAATAATACATGGGAATGGCGGCAAATCCTCCTTCTTCTTATGATGTATGCCATCCGTCATAAAAATTGCATCCATAGCTCCAAGCGAGTATGACAGCATATAGGAAGAATCGTTCATCTGAGCAAGATTGCGAATGTTTTCTTCAAGACCACGGATATAATCCCTGAAATCTTGTTCACTCTGCATCAAATCGTTTTTCCCAGCCATTGTGGCGAGAGTGTACTGATGACCGTAGGCATACGAAAGAGTGTCTAACTTTTCAGATGCGACAGCAATGCCCGAACCCGCGAAGAGGGTTAATATTAGAGTTGTAATTAGCTTCATTTGGCGAGTCTATAATCTGTAATATCGCAAAGGTAAAACAAAAAATTGACATTATATGTGACAAATGTCACATCCGGCCAAAAAATTGCACGCCTGAAGAATTTGTATAAAACGATGCCTCAGAACGTAGCTGCTGGTACTCACATCATAGGCGTGCCAATTTACTTTTAACCTATTTCCTTTCTCCTTTAACCTCTGCATTATCGTGGATCCGATAATGCAGAAGATGCTACATGAATATTAGAATGAGGAGCTGAGCGATCACGACGCGGGAGAACATGGCTATCGGGTACACTGTAGCATAGCTGACGGCGGGATTGTCGCCGGATATCGTATCGTTGGCATAATTCAGTGCCATTGGATTTGCCATGGCTCCGCAAAGCATTCCGCAGGTAGAGCCGAAATCAAGTTTGGAAAGGCGTAACGAAATTATCGCCATTATTATCACCGGTATAGTGGTCACTATGAATCCAAGGCCAATCCATAGCAAACCATCCCCTTTCATTATTGTGTCTATGAAATGTGCTCCGGAATCAAGACCTAGACAGGCAAGGAACAATGAAAGTCCTATCCCTCGAAGCATCAGGTTCGCGCTGCGGGTGGTATATGTGACCATCTGAAAATTCGGTCCGAAGCGTCCCATGAGGATTCCAACGATTATCGGACCTCCGGCAAGTCCTAATTTTACGGGAGCAGAAATTCCGGGTATCACGATTGGGATCGATCCCAATAACAATCCAAGCACTACCCCGACGAAAATCACCGCCAAGTTAGGATCCTTAAGTTTGGTAGCAGTATTCCCCACAACTTTCGCCACTTTATCAATCTGATGTTCTTTCCCTACCACCGTAAGTCGGTCGCCAAGTTGTAGAATGAGGCTTGGGGTAGCAAGAAGTATGACACCGCTGCGGCTGACACGAGTTATGTTGATTCCGTAATTGTTTCTCAAACGCAAGCTGCCAAGTTTTTTGCCGTTAAGTTCAGGTTTACTTATGATAAGGTGTTTGGATGTAAGAGAACTATCGATCTTATTCCAATCGATATCGCCCGTGTTCCAATCCCGGCTTTCATGCTCTCCGAACAAAACAGTCAGAGCTTCCACATCAGCTTCAGTTGTGATGACCATTAACCGGTCATTCTCATTTACATTCATATCGGATGTAGGAATGCTGACCTCCCCGTCTCTCCACAACCGAGAAATTACAAACTTTACAGGAGTTATGCCCGCAATCTCTTTTATGCTTTTCCCATATATTGCAGGATTCTTTACCTGAAACGTTGCAATGAAAGTGTTGTGATCATCTTCAGAAAGATTGACTGAGAAATCCGAATCTTTAACAATTAACTTGCGAACCACAATGATTGCAAGTATTACGCCAACCACACCGAGAGGATATGTCACCGCGCAGCTCAATGCCGCCCCATTGGCTGAAATCCCAAGCTGCTGCAATGCCTGCTGCGCTGCACCAAGTGCCGGCGTATTAGTTGTCGCACCGCTTATGATGCCTGTCATGTCAGACATCGGAACGCTGAAGATATAGCTCAGACCGATTGCCACACCCGTGCCAAGCACGACGGTGGCAAGTCCAAGGAGATTCAGTTTTACCCCACCCTGTCGAAATGAACTGAAGAATCCGGGTCCGACCTTAAGACCTAACTCATATATAAAAAGAATCAGACCGAAACTTTGTGCGAAATTAAGCATTCCGGAATCAATGGAGAAACCGAGATAACCTGCAAGAATCCCTGCGAAAAATACCCAGGTAACTCCGAGCGATATACTACAAATATGGATTTTGCCCAAGCCGAGTCCAACCGCAATTATAACGGAAATAACTATGACGGCTTGCACTGCCGAATGTTCAAATAAAATACTTTCTATCCAGTCCATTTTGCAAAATTACAAAAAAGGCATCAAATAACGACTATTTTTAAATAGCTTCTTAATTATCGTGCAAGAGATACATTCACTGCAATTCCATAATTGGAATTGGAAGTGGGATAAGAAGAGCTTGACACAAGCGGGGTATTGACCTGATGGTCGAAGAAAGCCGACAGGGTGATGCGTTTGCTCAATATATAGCTTGCCATAAAATTCACAGAGAAGGTGCGTGTGCCGTTTGTTGCCTGTGTAAATGCAGTCTCGATACGTCTTATCAGCGACTGATTGTTTGACAATGCCAAGTCAAGATTCACTGACAGGTCGTTCGAAACGCCTCCTTGTCTGCTACCTATTTTGAGAATCTTATTGAAGTTGGCAATCTTATATCCGGCTCCAACAGAAAGTTGCTTGCTTGTTGTCTCCACAATCTGTCCTGCTGAAGTATTTAGATTCAGGGTGCGAGAATCACGATATTCGGCATTAAAAGTCATATCATTGAATAAAGTGACTTTTACACCTAAAAGCGGAGCGAACTTTTCAGTGATGGCTACGGATGTGATATTGAATGGCGATGAAGGTATGGGCATTCCGGTCTGCTCATTCAATATAAATCCACGGTCGCCTCCAACACTGACCCAGTTCATAAAGCTTGAATACGATCCTACCGAATATGTGCATTGATATGCATGGGTCAGAGTAAACGCTTTAAACCATTTCTGAAGATTACCTAATTTTATCAACCCGTCGTAAGTCACTCTCCAGTTTGGACGCATCGCGCTCAATCCTTCGAAGTGCTTGAGACTTATTTTCTCCGGGCTGCTTCCGCTGTAAGCTGCGAGGAATGCGGGAATCAATACATCAGAACTTGTTGCGCTGACACCTCCCTGTTCCGGATTGTATGTTGTGCCTGCAAGAGGAGAATCTTCAAGGAAGCCGGTTGAGGGATATGCAGTGCCATGGTAAGAAGCCTCTACCCTGCTTGCAACTCTTGGAATGTATTCCAAGAAACGGTTGAAAGATTCAGATGAATACCCGTCTTCAGCTTTTGAATTCTTCATCGCCGACATGATTGCAACATGCGTGCGCATATACGAGCCGGAATAAGAAGTAGGCATTCCAGCATACATGAACTGCATTTGCTCGGTTCTGGAGTCAGTAAGATTTGAAGTGAGCAGTATTTTCAAGCCCTTTATCGGTTCAAGATTCAATTCAAAATTGAATTCCTTGCTGTTGGTCCATAAAGCCGGAGACACCTGATCTGACTCTGTGAGAAGCCATCCTCTGTCGAGGGCTTTGTCAACATAGTCCTTCCCATAGAAACCGAATGCGAAATCAAGCCCCGGAGACATCGGTCCATGAGAGAGTGATTGTCCGAACACATTCCCGACATTGGGTGAGAATAAAGGAAGATTCATTGAATGACCGCTTCTCCAACGGAATGACAAGGATCTCGGCATCATAAGGAAACGTAGGCTGTATTCTGCAAATTCGCTTGCGAAATTCTTCTTTTCGTTCTTATTTTCACGCACAGTGATCTTAACAGTCTGAGAACCTCGATCAAGAATTTCCACCGTATTTTCATCAATAATCTTATAGTTAAGCTTCTTGGGTTGACCGTCAGCCACAGCGGCAAATCTGATTTTTTTAGTCTTGAGATTATGTTTAACCAATGTGCTTGTATCAGGCGACAGCGTGAATGCTCTTTCAAACCTTTTCTCTCTCTGACGCGCCGCATTATTTCGAGAGTTATTGCTTCGAGCGCTTGAAGAGGAAGAGAAACGTTTGTTGATCTTCTGAAGATATTTTGATTTATTGAAGAGTGTTTCGAAATTCAGACGTGCGTCGGCATTCCAGGTGGTCTGGTTTTGAATTGTATTGCCGAGATATAGACCTTCAACTGTCGCGCCTTTGTCCCAGCGATAAACAGAATTGTAGGTTACCGATCCCGACAGATAATCAAGAGCCGGAATGCGATTGAACGGTGCGCGATATGTTCCCGTAAAAGTCTGATTATAATTCCAAGGGGTTCCGAGGTGTCGGATTGATGACAAAACAGTGTCTTTCCACTGTTCATATTTGTCAGCAAACAGGCGTCGGTTCACAGCACCAAGCGTTTCCTCAATTCTGGCTGTCGTATTGCTTGAAAAGGTCAGACTTAACGATTTGATCAGATTCCACGTAATGCTGAACTGACGATCCCATATGAAGTTCTTGCTGACCTGCACCGGGAGCTGGAAATCGACATCCACCTCACTGCGTGTCTGCTGTTCGTAATAATAACGATGCATTCCTGTATAGAATGTAAGGTTATTGAAAAGCCAGTTGACTTCCCATTCACGGAAAAATTTTGCAGTTTTACTTTTACCTTTAATCCAAGCGAACGGTTTCAATGGCTTGATATAGGGTGAATAGGAATATTGGAAACTGCCTCGGTAATCATTGGTGTTTTCATATTCCGTGGTAGGATCGATATTCTTTTGCTTATTGTAAGAGAAAGAAAGAGTAAAGTTTGCCGGATCCCAAGGCATAGGATTTTTGCTCTGCACATTGAATTTAAAATTCGACAGAGAGAAACTTTCCACGCTTTTCTTCGTCACGGCGTAATTCTTGATTGAGTCCTTCTCATGTTTTGTCTGAACAGCATCAAGAGCCTCTTTAAGAAGTATGTCCTGATCAAGAGGATTGTATTTCGGAGTAACCGTTTCCTGGGATTTGGAGAAATATATAGGTGCTGATAGTTTGGCTTTCTCTGGCAAGAACTTGCCAAGATCACCTTGAACAGCAACACTGTATTGTTCATAATCCTCCATTCTACGAGACTTCAACGGTTGATCCACAGACCCGAATCCGGATGTTTCTTTGTGGGCAGAGAAATTAACCATTGCAAGATCACTCATTGCAAGATTCACATTGGCATTTGCCGCCCACCCGCCTGATTCATTGAAGTCCGTAACTTTAAGTTCATTCACCCATACGTTTCCATCTTTTACACTATTTGATCTGTTACGGATACCAATGAGCATGACGCGAACATCACTGAGGCTCGGATTTCCGAGCACCGCTACTGTGTTCTGAACATTATCCGGATCATGACCCGTATAAAGTATCGTATAGCCGACACCATCCACGTTTGCACTCTTATCTCTGTTTCGTGCGGTCTTTAAGGTTGTGAATATGTCAAGAGGAATATTGAGATAATTGGCGAGAGGCCAAACCCGGGCACGGTCTGCAGAATTGAAATTGTTATAATTGCCGGGAGGAGTAAGCTCCAGCGGAATCTCATATTCATAGTAATTATTCTTGACATCGGATCCCAGTCTTATGAAAATCGACAAGTCTCCGTTGCGTAATGAAGTCGCATTGTCGACAAGTGCTTCTGCATGTACCCACATCTGAAGACGCTTATAAATACGCATGTCGAGTTGGGTATTTTTATAGACACCGCGCGCGTCGCCGGGTTGCAGCCCCTTTACCGTAATAGACAATGATTGCTCGTTAAGCTGAGTAGCCTGAGATTGTCCGGGATCCTGGATTCGGTCTACACCGGGGGGCAAAACATAGTTAACCGGTGTTCTTCCGGAATTCTCCTCGATGTTTACGACAGTCATGTCTATTTCACCTTCAGCCGGAGAATCATTGCGACTGTTAAGGTTAAAGCTATAGTCGCGCCACTCCCCTCTTACGAGTTCAAGTGTGGCGAACCGAAGGTGGGTGGTTTCCTTGAAACCTGTCATAAACATTCTTGCGAATCTCACTGTGGAAAAATCACTGATGCCGCCTACTACTTTTTCCGGTGCACTCAAAGGTATCTTAAACTGATACCAAACCGCGTCCTGTGGACCCGCAGGAGTGTTTACCCTTTTTTCAACCTTGTCAGTCACATAGTTCTTACCTACCTCAAGGTCTTCCGGGCGAATAGAAACCTTATATTGGAAATATCTTTCATATTCGTTAAGAGTATTGTCTTGATTGATGTCTTCAACGTCCGGAACCGCACGAGCCGACTGATATTGCGGATTGTCGGATTGGTCAGGAGAAAGAGAGTTGCCTTCTACCCCGTTATAATGCTTATAACGTTCCAAAATATCAGCCCTATGCTCGTCATAATACGGCGATCTAAAGAAATGATAATTATCGCCCGCAGGATCGTTCATTGCGGAAAATGGATTCTCCTGCATCTCCGCGATAACTGAGGGTGAAAGTTTTGCTCGCAATTTATCGAGATATTCCTGATATGATGGGAATGAAAACTCCTCCTCATTTTTGAGTCCGTCAAGCCCGACATCTTGTGTAGGACGCGCGTTGGCAGCATTCTCGAAAGCATATGTGAGTGAATTTTGCCGTGATACCTTACCCCATGCCGTTTCGGCTATGAATTCATTGTTGCCGTCAATAGGGAGACCATTCTCATAGCTCTTCATTCCATCTTTGAGAATATCCTCGCTTATTTCTCCGAAGTTAAAATATAGATCGCCACCCTCCGTGTTAGGGTTGTTGGGATCAAGGAATGGGTCCATCATCCAGAACTGGATATATTCCACATTTGAAGTCTCAAAGTTGGTATTATCCATCTTGCGCATAATGCCCCCCCATCTCTTTTCCGGTTGCAACAAATTGCCTTGCTCATCGATTCTATCTGCATCAAGGTTATAAGGTCCACGCTCTTTGGGATAAAATGAAAGATTCAGAGTCTGAATGTAATTTGCCTCACCGTAATTAAGATCCCTGTATGGAAACACCTCATCAATCTTTACTTCTCTGACATATGGATTTGAAAGCATGCTCGGATCGTTTTTCATGTAGCCCGGCACCATTGATGAATTCTTCTGGGTCCATAAACGATCTATATAATACCAGGCAAGCAAAGACCTGTTTTTACCATAATCAATGTTATTGCTCAGCTTGGCTTCGGGAAACAGCGCGTCGGCTCCTCCATCGTAAGGTGTAGAGGCGAGAAACCATGAATATGGGGACCGCAAATCTATTCCTGTCTGCGTCGCTTCGAAATCATCTATATAGCTGGAACCC
Organism: uncultured Porphyromonadaceae bacterium; assembly: GCA_902495075.1. Taxonomy (GTDB): domain Bacteria; phylum Bacteroidota; class Bacteroidia; order Bacteroidales; family Muribaculaceae; genus Lepagella. The sequence continues at coordinate 3,231 of CABUVO010000045.1, read as the reverse complement.
CTGTTTGAGCCGCTTTTCTGCTTATGCGGAACAAGTTGCGCGAATTCAGCGTTCACATTGATTCTCGATGGAGCTGTGGCATTGACTGTGGGAATCTTGTTGAGGAGGTTGGTGAGCCACATGAATTCCTTGTTGTAACTCAGGTTTAGTCCCCACATTGTGTTGTTAATCACCTCGTCGCCGATATTTACCTTTTCAGTAAGAGCCTTTTCCGAGAAATGCAGGAGTGTTCCTCCAAGTGTGAAGTCTTTATTGAAGCGGTATTGCGCATCAAGTCCGAGCAATGTTTTTCTTTGCATCGAGAACATAGACTGGTTTTCGAGGGTAACACTCACATTCGTTCCTGAATCTATTATGCTCTGGTTCGTTATTGTGACTATACCCATGGAATAGTCAACGGTATAGTCACTATTCTCGGTGAGCACAACACCACCCGCCATAACCACCACTGATCCCCTTGGCACATTCATGGCATTGAGGCGTATCTGTGCTCCATTGGATGCCTGATACTCTCCAACGAGTGAGAATTTGTTTTTATCAGCAAATTGTTGCGCAACAACAAGAGTTGAATCATATAATTCTTTATACACATATTGCGACGCAATCGCGGGATTACCTATCTTCCTTTCAAGATGCGCACCGAATGGTTCAGCTACAGGGAATATGATTTTTCCGGATGATGATTGCACGGTGTAACCTTCAACATAGTCAAAGAAACCATCTGAATTAGACTCCTGGTTTGAATCCAGACGGTCAAGATTCATCACCTGCAAGAGCGGTTGGTTTGAGATTGCCCCAACCGGAAGATAATTGATTTCCGTGCCTGTGGTGTCGCTCAAGAACTTAATGTTTAACTTGAAGTTTTTACTTTGCAACTGATATGCGTCAAGAGAATAGACATTCTTCATCATGAGTCGCCACATGGGAAGACGTGGAGAAACAGTTGCACTTCGGAGCATTTTCAAATAAAGGCAATCCGAAGTGTTGGTTATATCCGATGAGAACTCGCCTACCTGATAAACTTTCCCTTGATATGTATATTCATATGCCACAGCCAGGACCTCATCTGTAGTCAACGCAGATTTAAGCGATATGTAGCCAAGATCATCGTTAAGCGTGTATTCGCTTGACTTTAGAAGTCTCGCACTTTCAACTTTTTCGAAATCTTTTCCTCCCTCAATGCCATAGGCTCTCAACGGGTCAAGAGCTTGCGTAACCATATTAATGTTTCTGGCATCGGGATAATCGCTTTTTACTACAGACAGAAGATTATTGCTTTGATTGGAAGGATTGTTAAATGATGTGTTCGGTTGCCAGTAGCTGTTGGCAAGACGTCTGTTCTCACCGAGATCCATAAAACCAACGAAGTTGCGCGACTCGTTGTAGTTGCTGTTCTTATTGGTGATCCAGACTTCAATTCTGGTGATTTTTATACCGGAAGATACATGAGGCAGACGAGAAGCAAACTGGTCGTAATTTTCGTAAAAATACTGTGCAAGAAAGAAGTGGCGGTTGGCATCATATTTATCGGCTTTAAAATTGAATTTTGTTGACTGCACTCCACCGGATGTTGACACAGTCTTTGATTCGGAATTCTGTTGCGAAATGAGCCCGGTGAGTGTGAGCTTACCGAATTGAAGTTTTGTCTTAAGACCAAAAAGAGCTGTTCCCCCACGGATTAGGCTTGAACCAGTGGTCATGCTCACATTACCAGCCTCTATGCTTTTTATTATTTCATCTTCCTTTCCTTCGTAATTGAGTTTAAGGTTTTTGGAGTCAAAATCAAATGTGGCATCCGTGTTGTAGGTCATGTTGAATTTGAGTTTGTCACCTACAGATGCATTGATTGTGGCTTGAATCTTTTGATCAAAATCAAAATATGTTTTGCGTCTGTTTCTCAAGGAGAGTGAAGGGTTGTCAGTTTTATTGCTTTTGATACCCATTGAGAGTTGCAGAGAGCCTTGGGTGGAGAGACGTACGCCGCCGGGACCAAATACCTTTTCAAGCGGACCCAGCGAAAAGTTCATGTCGAATATGTTGAAAGGCTGTTTGTCTTTCTTTTCATAACTTTCAGAATTCCGCTGTTTGAAATATCCTCGCATATCCTGACGCATCATCAGGTTAGAATATTCTTCCGGAGTAATGAGAAATGGAGTTGTGATATCTTTGTCTCCAAGTTTGGTATGAACCACAAACATTCCTAACGCCGGATCATAAACAGCTTCTGTTGTGATGTTTGAGGGTGTCCTAAGGTCGGCTGGATATTCACCCTGTTTCAACGGATTGGAGTCGGAAACCTCAGGCACTGTTTTGCGCACGGTTTTCTGGGAATTTGCCACAAATGACAAAAGCAGTGTTGAGAAGAACACTGCGATGAGAATGTATATCTTTTTGTCATTAATTCGCCTTAACCCCATTAGAGCATAGTAAGTGCCTGCTTGATAGCTCGTTCAGTGGTAAGCGTCGGATTGGCTGCAAATAGTTTCTTAAGCACTTTCTGGCTTTGCTGAGCTGTGAATCCAAGCATTACAAGAGCGGCTACGGAATCATCATATGATTCACTTGCGGGCGTACTTGTAATTAACGATTCCGACTCTATTTTTATTTTATCACGTAAATCCACAATTATACGTTGAGCCGTCTTTCCTCCGATTCCTTTTACAGCCTTAAGTTGGGAATCATTCCCGGAAGCTATTGTGGATTCGAGTTGATCATCGGTTAAAGATGACAGTATGAGTCTGGCAGTGTTCGGACCCACGCCGCTGACTCCAATTAACAGTCGGAACAACTCTCTTGTCCTCTTTTTTAGAAATCCATATAGCACATGAGCGTCTTCACGTATTGACTCATGGATATAAAGTTTGCTTTCTTTGGATTCGGATATGGATGGAAAATCTATTAGAGTTATGTTCACTTCATACCCCACTCCGTTGCATTCTATTACTGTATATGTTGGAGTTGTCTCGGCAACTATGCCTTTCAAATAATCGATCATAATAAACAGCCTCTTGTTTGATATTGTAAAATTACTAATATTTCAGCTAAAATAACTAATTTTGCATTAGAAACTGTTTAAATAAGTAAGTAATAAAAATTAATGCACATATAAAATGCAGTTATTTTTGAGATGTTTTTGCCGCGTAAAGAAGGAGCATATAGGCATATGCGACTGAATTACAAGGTGAAAACAGCCAAAAAGAACAAGTTTTATAGTGCAAGATTTCATTACTT
>CABUVO010000044.1 GCA_902495075.1 uncultured Porphyromonadaceae bacterium | reverse complement strand
TTGTCAGTTCCGGCGAACAGCACGGGGCGCATCTCTACGATTCCGGCGGCGAGGACGATGCCGTCAAGCTTGGGGATTTCCGCGACAAGACCCTCGATGCCTTCCTGCGTAGCGAGGTCCGCAATGAAGGAGGTGTGACTGCCTTTGCTGAGGCTGTCAAGCGTCTGTTGCAGTCGGGTCCTGTCGCGCCCTGTTATTACGAGCGTGGCGCCCATTTTACTGCACTCCACGGCTATTGCCCTCCCTATTCCGGAGGATGCCCCCGTCACAAGGATTGTCTTTCCTTCAAGTGAAAATGGATTGTTGCAGGAGTCCGCCATATCAAGCCTTGTCTTTTATCACCTCAAAGATTTCCTGGATCGTATCCGCCTTGCGCATGTCGTCTGCCTTAAGCTCCACATCGAATTCCTCGTCTGCCAGAGCGATCAGTCCGAGTGCGGAGAGTGAGCTCCATTCGTCAAGCTCGCGGAATTTTGTCTCCGGTTTGAGTACTGATGCGTCTGTATCGTCGAATATCTCGGCGAATTTCTCTATGAATTCTTTAATTTCCATGATTGTTCTTATTTAAAAATTGATTTAATGTATCGATGTATTTGTTAGCTACTTTAGACCAAGTATATGAGTCCATCACAACCTTTTTATTGTGAGCTATCATATTCTTAATACTGTCAAGGTCAGCAGTTGATTCTTCTATTGCTTTGGCGAGGGAGTCAACATCCTCAGGCATACACCAGAATGCTTTATCTTCCTCAAGAACCTCCTTGTTTGCGGGAATAGTTGAGGCAATTATCGGCAATTCATATGCCATCCCTTCAAGCAGGGATATTGACAGACCTTCAATGGTGGAGGGAACACAGAATGCGAATGCGTTGCGTAGAAGCATTTCCTTGTCATCCCCATAAACTGCATCCGTGAATATAATATCCGGGTTATTGGCAGATAATTCATGCAGTTCTTCAACAAACTGGGGATCGGAAGGATTGTTCCCTGCTACGACGAGTTGGAATCCATTGTCTTTTGCCTTGTCAAAAGCTTGAATAAGATAGTGGGGGTTTTTCTCTTGGACGAGTCTTGCAAGAAAAAGGAAATATTTTCCTTCCTTGATGCCGAATCTTTCCAAAATGTTCGATTTAACAACCCTTGTCATATCCGGTGGATTTATTGCAGTCGGAATAGTTACTGCAATTTTGCCGTATTGCTCTTTGTAATATTCAGTCTGTACGTCACTGCACATAATCAGGAACTGACTGTTTCGTGCGGCTGATGTTTCAATCTTCTTCACTAATTTCTGTTGCCATCCGGAATATTTTGATCTTTGCCATTCCAGACCATGACCCTCCATAAGCTCCGGCTTGCGGAGAAGACGCGCCAGCCATGCGCCGCCTGTTGCTGGACCACCGGCATTATAGTGTATTATGTCTGTTCCCGGGAAATGTCTCATAACTTTTAAGGTGGCTTTGAACCCCAACCAAGGTTTGCAGATGAATCTTGACTTAGGACTTTTCATATGAATCACCCGGAAGCCGTTGAGCCATTCCTCGCCGTTGTGGTCGCTCTCGCAGAATACGATGGGTTCGTGACCCATCTTCACCAACTGCGTGGCAAGATTATACATATAGTTCTCTATGCCGCCGAGTTTGTGGATGTCCCGACCGCCTATAAAAGCTATTTTCATAAGATAATTGTTTTATGGAATAAGATCAAGGTATCTATCTCTAAATCTTTCGAAACCAAATTCAGATTTAAGAAGATTATTGCCGTTAATTCCCATTTGATCTCTCAATTTTTTAGATTCTGCTAATTTTAGAATTCCATTTGACAGAGCCTCAATATCCCTTGTTTTTGTAAGGAAACCGTTAAAATTATCTTTTACAAGCTGATTGTTATCTCCTACATCTGTCGCAACTACGGGAAGAGATGCATCCAATGCTTCCATAATACTGTTGCTTGTTCCCTCAAAAAGAGATGTAGATAAGTATATGTCAGCCTCATACAAATGATGAAGAATATCAGGCGGATTTATCAGGATTTCAGTTTTATCAGATATATTGTATTCTGTAACCCAATCCCTCACTTTGGATTCAAGTTCTCCGTGTCCTATAATCTTGAATCTGACATTCGGGTTCTTTCTCATCACGTCAGACATTCCTTTTATGGCTGTTGGATAATCTTTTTGTTCTACAAATCTACCGACTGTGATTACTGTAATGAATTCTTTATTTTCTCTTATTGCAATATCCTTAGGAAATAAATAGCAGTTGGGAATTACAATTTGATTCTTAATTCCTCTCTTACTGAAGATTTCTGCACCGGCATAATTATTGGTAATTGCTGCTGTAGAAAACTTATTGCCAAATTTCTCCAGAAATAATTTATATTCAGGAAGTGATGCATTTCTCAGACCTTGATAGATTTTCTTTACCCCGGCTAACCTGCCAATGATTGGTCCCCAAAAATCGGGCCATGTAAGATAGCAAAATAAGATTTCAATTCTTTTTTGTTTCAATGTTTTATATAGCCTTATTTTAGATCCGGAATCTTTACCATAGAAGCAAATGATATTCTTTTGTGGTAGGTTTGTTAGTTCCAGATTCTCTTTTTCTAATCCTGCATCAGGAAATGGGATAATCATTGTTACCTTATGATATGGTGACAATGCCCTTGCGAGTAAAGAGGCTTGTTTTTCGGCTCCCCCCTTTTTGAGAGTCGGTATAAGAATCGCGATATTCGCCATTACGACTTTTTAATTTCCCTTTTCTTAATAAATTTTGCAGGATTCCCTCCCCATATTTCCCATTCGGGCACATCCTTTATAACTACACTTCCGGCAGCAAGAACTGCACCATTCCCTATCTCAACAGGGTTGACAATCAGCGTGTTTAATCCAATAAATACCTCATCGCCTATTGTTACTTTCCCTAAATACATCCCCTCGTCTTCAGGATTAAAGAAATGAGTGAGAATTTTTGTTCCACTTGTGATTTTAGTATGTGTCCCAATCTCAATATATTCCGGATGCATGCCATCGAAGCTAATATCAGAACCGATAAAACATCTTTCTCCAATTTTAATTCCAATGCTTCGAAGAATCTTAATTCTTATTGACGTTGGAATATAAGCGGATTGTTGAATATTACTCAATAATTTTCTCCACATTCTTTTTAATGGATACGATGTCTGGCCTGCTTTCCCTATATAAGGATTCATGACTTAAAATTTAATTATTTATTTATCAGATAAATCTGATTTTGCCTTTTTATTTGATCTTAAAATATTCCTTGAACCATGCGACAGTGCGGTCGATGCCTTGCTGGAGCGGGGTGGCAGGTTTGAAACCGGTGGCTTCGCCTAAGGCAGAGGAATCGGCATAGGTCTGGTAAACGTCGCCGGGCTGCATCGGGAGAAAGTCTTTTTTCGCCTCTCTGCCAATCGCATTCTCGATGCATGCGATGTAGTCCATAAGTCGTGTGGGATGCTGGTTGCCGATGTTGTAGACGCGATAGGGCGCAGGAGATGTGGCAGGATCAGGATTCTTCTCGTCCCAGTCGGGATTACCTTGTGGTATTACATCGCAAATCCTCACTACTCCCTCAATGATGTCATCAATATATGTGAAGTCGCGGAACATATCCCCGTTGTTGAAGACCTTGATGGCGCGTTCGTGGAGGATGGCATCCATGAAAAGGAATGGCGACATGTCGGGACGTCCCCAGGGACCATATACGGTGAAGAACCGCAAGCCCGTAGTAGGAAGGTTGTAAAGCTTTGAATAGGCGTGAGCCATCAGCTCGTTGCTCTTCTTCGTTGCCGCATAGAGAGATACGGGATGCGCGATACTGTCATGTTCCGAGAAAGGCACTTTCCCGTTGAGACCGTAGACGCTCGAAGATGAGGCATAGACAAGATGCTTAACCTTGTTGTGTCGACAACCTTCAAGGATGTTGATGAATCCGTCGACATTGCTTTCCACATATGCAATAGGATTTGTGATGGAGTATCTGACACCCGCCTGTCCACCGAGATTGATCACGATGTCGAAACCTCCGTTGGCGAAAAGCATCTGCATGGCATGGGAGTCTTCGAGGTTCATGCGGATGAATGAAAAGCGGGGATATTCAGCACTTTGCGCGAACTTATACCACTGCACATCATCCTTTGCTATACCGAGGGTATTCAGACGCGCATACTTGAGCTCGGGATCATAATAGTCGTTGATATTGTCAAGACCGACTACGTCGTTTCCCTTATCAAGAAGACGACGACAGAGAGCGCAGCCGATAAAACCGGCAGCGCCCGTAACCAATATTTTCATAAGTGAATTTGAGTTAGAGAAGCAAAATGTAAAGATTAAGAAGAGAGGTTAGAAGTAATAGGTGATAAGACATGAATATGGCTGCAGTTTCTCCAAGTGAGACTGCTGCGTCAAATTGTAGCTGCTGTTGCTCGCAACTGCAGCATAAGTCATAGGAATTTTTAATTTGTTTGTGCGACAGTTGCTTGCAACAGTCGCTCCGTATAGAGGTTAAGCGTTTATTACGCGTCCCGGATAAGCTTCGAGAGCTTTCCCAAGTATGAAAAGGGCGCGGGATAATTCTTCGCGGCTGTGTACGTAGGCGATGCGGACTTCATTCTTACCTTTTCCAGGCGTTGTGTAGAAACCGGAAGCAGGGGCGAGAAATACTGTTTCTCCCTCATAAGAGAATTCTTTAAGACACCATTCGCAGAAGCGGTCGCTATCATCAATTGGCAACTTGGCTACCGTATAGAAAGCTCCCATCGGAATAGGAGAGTAACACCCCGGGATGCGGTTGATGCCGTCAACGAGGAGATTGCGTCTCAGAAGATACTCATTATATGTGTCAAGCATATACTCTTTTGGAGTATCAACGGAAGCTTCCGCCACGAGTTGTCCGAGTAAAGGAGGGCTCAGTCGTGCCTGACAGAATTTCATTACATTATCATGAAACTCCTTGTTTTTCGTTATGAGCGCACCAATTCTGATTCCGCATTCATTGTAACGTTTGGAAACAGAGTCAATGAGAATAACCTGATTTTCAATGCCTGGAAGATGGAGAGCGGAAATATATGGAGCACCGGTATAGCAGAATTCACGGTATACCTCATCGGAGAATAGGAAAAGATTATATTTTGCAACCATATCCCGGATTTGCAGCATCTCCTTCATGGTGTAGAGATAGCCGGTAGGATTGTTGGGGTTGCAGATGAGGATGCCCCTTGTTTTAGGGGTCACTAATTTCTCGAATTCCTCAACAGGTGGCAATGAAAATCCGGTTTCGATAGAGGAGGGGATTGATACAATCTTTGCACCGGCAAGAATTGCGAAAGCCATATAGTTGGCATATGCAGGTTCGGGAACAATTATTTCATCACCCGGGTTGAGAGCTGCCATAAACGCGAAGAGCACAGCCTCCGAGCCTCCTGATGTCACGATGATCTCATCTGTTGAGACATCGATATTGAATCTTTTATAATATTCCGAAAGTTTTACACGAAGAGAAAGAAGACCTTCCGACGGGCTGTATTCGAGCACATCGCGATCGATGTGGCGCAATACCTCCAAAGCTTGTGGAGGAGTGGGTATATCCGGCTGACCTATGTTGAGCTTGAAAACCTTGATGCCTCGTTTGGTAGCTTCGTTGGCAAGCGGTACAAGACGCCGGATAGGCGATGCCGGCATTTCAATTCCTCTTTCAGATAATTGGGGTGTCATTATTCGGGGTAATTATCTATTTTAGATTAGATGAATTTTGGAAAGAGAGTGTAAAATTATAAAATATGATAATTACTGCCAAATATGGCAGTGGTTTTTTCAATCTTTTAGCCGCGAGCAGTGCTCGCTAAACAGAACCGCCCCGCGCTCGCAAGCCGTAAGCGATTTTGCTGCGCTAAGCAGAATCAAAGCTCGCTCGCTAAGCGGAAGCGATTTTTGCTCGCTATGCTGAATCAAGGCTTGCTCTATAAGCGAAGCGATTTTTGCTCGCTAAGCTGAATCAAGGCTCGCTCGCTAAGCAGAAGCATATCTCATTCGCGAATTTAATAATTTATTTTCAATAAATTATTAAATATGATCCAAATTTGCAGAATTGCAATATATTTCTCAAATTCAATTTCAGCAATCATCTAAAGAGCCCGATGATAATTCTTCTCAAGAGCCGGCAGATTAAGAGCCAACGGATTGATGGTGCCATCTCTGCGGTTCCGTTTAGCGAGCATTGCTCGCGGCTCATCTGTCCGATATTGCTTTAGATGATCAGCCCGCTTATGATAATCTTAAATTCTGAGCCCGCTCAGTTCTTGATAGAGCTGCACTGCGAACTTATCGGTCATTCCGGAAACAAAATCAACTACCAGCCGTAATTTTGCATTTTCGGAAACCGACGCAACCTCAAAATCAAAAAGCTCATCTTCTCCGATAATCTGTTGTTGTGATTTCTTCGGTTCTGCCATTGACTCGTGGATGCATACTCGCATGCAATTTTTCGAGAGGATGCTCTTAACTCGCTTTCTGAATTGCTCATCAGAACTGGATACGTATTGGATCAATATGTCAAGCAATCCGCGTATCACTGAATGGCCTGTCAATTCGGCTTTCTGGATTATCCTTCTTGGAAATATATATTTACGTGTAAAATTTTGCAATGCTTCAGCTACGCAGAATGGATCGTCTTCAATCAATTCTTTAGAATATTTTCCGGAATCTATATCCTTGCAATTTTTCTTGAAGTTAGAATTTGCGAGTTCTACGAGATATTGCATCACCTTGACTCTAAAATCTACAATCCATTTACTATGATTCCATCTTTCGTGGGTTTTGTCGATAAAATGCGGATCGTTAGTCACAATTTTCAAGAATGAATATGATTTCTTTTCTATATCGAAAAAATTGGGGAAATTACCTCCTTTTTTCTTTATTAGTTCCGTGATTTCAGAATTGAGATATTTAATAATATCTTCCTTCTCATACCAATGCTGCGTATAGCCGTCTTCAATATCCATTACGTTGTAACAGATGGAATCGGCAGCCTCTACAAGGAAAGAAAGTGGATGTCTTTTTATGGATCCATCAGGTCTCCTAAGATTGCAAGCATCCGCAACCTTTTGAAGAATATTATCTTCTGTAACAAATACACCATGCTTCTTTGTTCCGATATATCCTTTGTCTTTCCTTCCGGAATTAGGATATTTCAGATATGTTGCAAGAGTGGCGTAGGTAAGATTAAGACCAGAAAGATGCCCTACATATAGAAGCTTTGTTAAAATCCTGAATCCTTGTGCATTACCATCAAATTCCTCGTAGTCCGGTTTAAACTTATCGCATAGAATATGATTATTCAATAATTCTTTGAAATAATTCTGTATTACTGTTTCTCCGAAATGACCAAAAGGAGGATTACCGATATCGTGAACGAATGCAGCCGTTTTCAGAATAGCCGAAATATCTCTTTCGAGCAGTGCCGCTACCTTTTCTCCATATTCATCAATAAAATCTTTATCTCTGCAAAGATTGCCGGCAAGAGATTGAGCTGTGTTCATAACCTCAATGGAATGGGTGAGTCGCGTATGCACCACATCCCCGCTCGTAAGCGGAATCACTTGTGCCTTGTCGTGCATTCTCCTTGTGGCAGAGCTGAAGACCACTCTTCCGAAATCGCTTTCAAAAGGAGTTCTTTTATCTAATCCGCTGGCATCATAGGGCATTGATGCCTGTTTTATTCGTCCGGCGGAAAGATATTTGTTCCAGTCAATTCCATAAGTAGGCATGGCTCTTTGTTTTAAAAATTTATGTATATCTTCTGAATTATAGATTATTTTGTCCATGTGTGATTTTTGCACTTTATCGAAATCTATATCCTCTCTATAATTTTTACGTATCCAATTTATTATTCGAGAAGATAATTTATATCCTAATTTTAGGGCATAATGGAAAAAATTGAAAAGACAGAGAGGAATATTAGGATTCTCTTCATAGACAACATCTATGATTCGGGTTTTGAGGAAATCAACAAAAGTATTGTCGTAAATAAATTTGCGATTTCTCAGATCATACGCTATGGCAGAGAAGTTAAAGAAGACAGTTTGCAAAAGAGATTCTGGCGTAGGATTCTTGATTCCTTTATTTTTGATACCCCAAGTGTCATGTAGAATCCAAGCATCAATAATCAAACCATCCTTATCTTTAATTTTAATGCCCTTAAATGAATTCCTTTTGTAATTTACTTCCGGATCCCTTAAAAACTTTGAGATACTTTCGTTGGGTCTTATATAGTTTTGAATTACGAAATCAAAGTCCCGTGGTTTTTCATAGCGCTCTAAAAAGAAATCACGAATAATGCCGCTGAAGATATACACACTGACACTGTCGCTTAATTCCATTAAGAGACGGAATGAAGCTCTTTCAAGAGCGTATAATCTCAGATAATCAAAGAATTCTTCACCCTTATTATCGATGTATTCGCGGATTATGAGATCTTTAGATTTCGGCATAATTCTTGAAGTCAAATTTTTATCTATTAGTGGCAGTTTTGAAATTCCATTCTTTTATATATTAGATTATTAGCATATTTAAACAGATTTGTAAAAACTTATAGACCAACAAACATATTATTTTTTTATGAATTTCGAATCATCAAGTTTTAACAGAAACTCCTTTTTCTCATCATGCGATAAACCTTTGGAATCAAGATTATAAGGTAAATTCCGTTCAATGTAATCATCAACTGTGCAGATGAATTTTGCCGGAACGCCTCCCCACATTTCTCGTGGCGGTATGGATTTTGATACTACAGATCCGGCTGCAACTAATGATCCTTTGCCAATTGTGACTCCTGGCATAATATGGGAACCACTACCTATATATGCATCGTCTTCAATAACAATTTTCCCAAATATGTCAAACTTTGGATGAACATGTCTTGCTACATGCGCGCCACCATGAGTATGGAAATATACATCCTTTGTTACTTGAACATTATTACCGATTGTAATGAGATACGGTTCTGAAGACCAGTTTCGAGTACCAATTAGACAATTCTTACCTATTTTTACTCCAATAAATTTTGCTTCCTTCTCTCTGGATCCTAAGAAATGTAGGAAAATTCGATAAAGTTTATTCAAAATATTCATTGTTATTTAAGATTTTAAATAAAGGAATAGCATGAATAGGGCATATCAATGTAATTTTATTTCTACTGTATCAATTTATTCTACCGTTACTGATTTGGCGAGATTTCGAGGCATATCAACATTCTGACCCTTTAGGACTGCGATGTTATAGGCTAACAATTGCAAGGGAATTGATGCTAAAATCGGTGTGAGACATTCATGAACCTTGGGGATCTCAAGAGTAAGATCGGATATTCCTTTGATCTCTTCATCTCCTTCCGTCACAACGGATATCACAAAGCCATCACGTGCCTTTACCTGCTGGATATTCGATATTATTTTCTGATGCATATCATCCTGCGGTGCTATTACCACCGTTGGCATCGAATGGTCAATCAATGCTATAGGTCCGTGTTTCATCTCGGCAGCAGGATAGCCCTCAGCATGTATGTAACTTATCTCTTTTAGCTTCAATGCTCCTTCTAAAGCGCTTGGATAGTTATAGCCACGTCCCAGATAAAGGAAATTTGTGGCATATGTGAAACGTGAGGAGATTTCCTTCACTTTGTCGCTCGTTTCAAGCGTGCGTGAGATGTATTCCGGAAGCTGACTGATTCCTTTGGCGATCTCGCTTACCTGTTCGCTGCTGATGGTTCCGCGGAGTTGTCCTACAGCAAGCGCAAGCATGGTGAAGACTGTTACCTGACCGGTGAATGCTTTTGTAGAGGCTACGCCAATCTCCGGACCAACATGAATGTATGTTCCGGTATCAGCCTCTCTTGAAATGGATGATCCGATGACATTGCAGATGCCATAAACAAATGCTCCGCTTTCATGGGCTTTCCTTATTGCTGCCAGAGTGTCTGCAGTTTCTCCCGACTGTGATACGGCTATTACTATATCATTGGGAGTCAACAATGTCTTACCATATCTGAATTCACTTGCATATTCTACGGTGACAGGAATCTCCGCAAGCTCTTGGAAAAGACGTTTGCCAATAAGGCTTGCATGCCAGGATGTGCCGCACGCCACAATGACTATTCTGTTGACATTTAGGAATTTTTCTTTATAATGGCTTACACCGTTAAGGAATACACGAGTCCCGTTGTCATAAATCCTGCCGCGAATGCAGTCCCTTATCGTCTCGGGCTGCTCCATAATCTCCTTAAGCATGAAATGCGGATAACCACCTTTTTCGAGCTGTTCTATGCTCAGCTCAAGTTCCTTTACAGAATATCCGGTAGGTTCATTGTCCATGTTTATGACAGAGAGAGGCTCATTCCTGCGGATGATGGCTATCTCATCGTCATTAAGGTAAACCACCTTATTGGTATATTCGATTATTGGAGATGCATCAGAGGCGAGGAACGTTTCATTTTCTCCCAAACCTATTGCAAGGGGAGAACTTTTTCTTGCAGCTATTATTGTGTCAGGATCACCGGCATCCATCACTGCTATAGCATACGCTCCTACAACCTGTCGGAGGGCAATCCTTACAGCCTCTTCCAGTGGACATGCATTCGAATCGGAAATACATTCAATCAGAACTGCAAGAACCTCAGTATCTGTTTCACTTTTGAAAGAATAACCTTTTCCCTCAAGAAGAGTCTTAAGGGTAAGGTAGTTCTCAATGGTCCCGTTATGCACTATGCTTATCTTTCCGTTGTTGCTTAAATGTGGATGAGCGTTGATGTCATTAGGCTCACCATGCGTTGCCCATCTGGTGTGGGCGATACCGATAGATCCGGAGGTATTGCGTGTTTTACAATACTGGTCAAGATTATTGACCTTCCCCTTTGTCTTGAAGATTTCAAGATCCCCTTTTTCTCTGATTAATGCAAGTCCTGCGCTGTCATATCCTCTGTATTCAAGACGACGAAGACCGCTGATCAATACTGGATATGCATTTCTAAATCCTAAGTAACCAATAATTCCACACATAATAGGATAATTTTATTTACGCCATACAGTCCTATTAACTATGCCCGTATAACTTTGAATTAGTTTTACGATTTTTGTTGATACGTTTTCATCAACATAATCCGGAACCGGAATACCAAGATCTTTATTTTTATTCATTTTCACAGCCAAATCAACAGCCTGAAGTAGTGATTGCTCACTGATGCCCGCAAGAATAAAATTACCTTTATCAAGAGCTTCAGGTCTTTCAGTTGAAGTTCTGATACATATTGCAGGAAATGGATGTCCTACGGATAAAAAGAAAGAAGATTCTTCTGGAAGTGTTCCGGAATCGCTTACTACTGCAAACGCATTCATCTGTAGGCAATTATAATCATGAAATCCTAATGGCTCATGCTGAATGACTCTTGAATCAAGTTTAAAACCGTTTGATTCTATGCGTTTGCGTGATCGTGGGTGGCAGCTATAGAGAATCGGCATGTCGTATTTTGCTGCCATAGCATTTATAGCATTGAATAATGATTTGAAATTTGCTTCGGAATCAATATTTTCTTCTCTATGAGCTGATAGTAGAATGTAGTTTCCTTTTTTTAATCCCAGTCGTTCGTGAATATTACTTGACTCTATTTGAGATAGATTATTATGTAACACTTCTGCCATTGGAGACCCACAAACATATGTTCTCTCTTTTGCCACACCTGAAGCATTCAAATATCTTCTGGCATGCTCAGAATAACATATATTGACATCTGATATTATATCTACAATTCTGCGATTAGTTTCTTCCGGTAAACACTCGTCGAAACATCTATTCCCTGCTTCCATATGGAATATTGGAATATGCAGGCGTTTTGCTCCAATAACACTTAGACAAGAATTTGTATCACCAAGAACCATTACAGCGTCGGGATTAATATCTGACATAAGTTTATAACTTGTGCTGATAATATTACCCATTGTCTCACCTAAGTTTTTCCCCACTGCATTTAAGTAGATATCCGGGTTTGCAAGCTTTAAATCTTTGAAGAATACTCCGTTCAGGTTATAATCATAGTTTTGACCAGTATGTGCCAATATTGTATCAAAATATTCTCTGCATTTATTAATTACTGCAGCTAATCTTATTATTTCTGGACGAGTCCCAACTATAATTAATAGTTTTAGCCTACCATCGTTTTTAAATCTATTCATTTATTATCGGTTTTATTTGTTCCATGAAATATTTCGTATATTCTCGTGCTCCTATTTTGTTCATATGCCAATTGTCATTATAATATTCATCGGTTGGAATACTTAATCGAAACGCTCTATTGTCAATAAATGGTATCCCGTATTGTTTGCATATTTCAATGATTTCCTCGTTATAATTTCTTTTATAAAGTTCAGGAGACATTACGACAATTAGTTTAACACCTTTCCAGTGGCATTTCTTAATAATATTAACAAAACAATATTTTGCTACACTATCAATATTTTCATTTGTTTTATCAAAAGTTTCTGATAACCCAATCATTTTTCGCGGTTCAAGAGGCTCGAATCCATTATTATGTGAATCATATGTATGGAAGAAATTCTTTATTTCTCCGAATAACACTGAATTATGTTTATATAGGTTTAATTTCAATAGCCAGTAATTATTTTTATCTATTTTAGTGGCTATATCAAGAATATTATTGTCGTTATTAATATATGGATATAGTTCTGAAACTCTGGAGTTTAGTGCGCCATTTAACTCTCCAGGTAACGTTTCAAGTATGATTACCTTGATTGTATTGTTGCTATCATTATTTAAGATCGAGTTAATAATAGCATAATTATATGTTAATCCTTTCCCATCAAGACCGGTATTAAAAGATCTGATCTTAAGTGAGTCGGTTATATATTTAGTGTCATAATGATGTGAAGCGCGAGAAGAACCACAGAATATAATTTCTGCATTTATTTTTTCATTAAGGCAGTATTGACTTTTTGATCCAACTCTGTGAGATATAAGAATATTCATAGAGAAGCCAATTACTGCATCAATACTTATTGCTGTAGCAAGAATTACTATTACAGCAAAAAATATCTTTTTTATTTGTTCCATCATTAAAACTGAAAGTAAATAAATGATCCATTCCCAAATACGCCCAAAAGTAATATTAATGCTAACAACAGTCCTGATGTTACGTTACTAATAATAAAGTTATTTGAATTTAACAATTTTATATTTGGTTTATATTCATCTATAAAATCTTTTATGATTAATATACTTATTGATAGTCCCCCATATAGTAAAGTACTATCAAAAAATGGAATTCCCAATTCAGTAACTATTTTTTTGAATATGCTTGTGCTTTCTGATATATTTTTTACTCTGAAAAACACCCAAGCCGCAGTTACAAAGCTGAAAACTAATAATATATATATAATTTGAGATATTGTTTTGTTTTTTATATTACTACTCTTTGTATCTCTGTTATTTACAACTTGTCCAATACCATGTACTGTGCCCCATAGTATGAAATTCCATGCGGCGCCATGCCATAATCCACTAACCAAGAATGTAATAATCAAATTTAATTTATGGCGACCTTTGGATACCCTGTTACCGCCTAAGGGAATATACACATAATCTCTAAACCATGTGGATAATGATATATGCCATCTACTCCAAAACTCCTTGATACTCTTTGAAAAATAAGGTCTCTTGAAATTATTTATCAGATGTATCCCAAGCATTCTTGCAGTCCCAATTGCAATCAACGAATATCCTGCAAAATCACAATATATTTGAAATGAATACAGTATTGAAGCAAGAGATATAGAACCTCCATTGTGGTTAGGGATATTATTATAGATAGTATCAACATATATTGACAACCTATCTGCCACACATAATTTAATAAAGAATCCCCAAATCATATCTCTAATTCCTCCCATAATATTATCATAAGAAACGGATACGTTTCTTTTAAGTTGAGGAATTAGTTGATCTCCTCTCGGTATGGGACCTGCAGCTAATTGTGTGAAAAATCCAATAAACAGGCTATAAATTATAAAATTACTTTCTGCGGAATACTTCTCCCTATATATATCAATCAGATAGCCAACTATAGTAAATGTATAGAATGATATGCCAACTGGTAATAGGAGGTCTAATTGGGGGAAAGTGTATGATAGTCCAATATGGTCGAGAATATAATGAATATTATCAGTGATGAAATTATAATATTTAAATGTTATTAGTGATAATAATGGCAACAGGCATCCTGATATGCACAGAAATGATCTGTGTTGATTGGATATGCCGGGTCTATTCATTAATCTTGCAGCCCAATAGGATACTCCGGTACTGAAGAACAAAAGAACTGCATATATCGGTTGCCAATTGGCATAAAAATAATAAGAACAAACTAAAATAAACAGAGGCCTATATTTATATGGGATGATGTAATATAATGATATTACAATCACCGAGAATAAAATGTACGATAATGAAGTGAATGCCATGAATAGCTTAGCTTATTTTACATATTATTAAAGTATTTTATACTTTCTCAAAATATGTATCCGGTTTTGATGAATCAAAGATTTCATTACACCAGATTAATGTTACCAAATCTTCTGTATCAGAAAGATTTATTATATTATGGGTATATCCGGGAATAGCCTCAACAACTTTTATTTTGTCTCCAGATACTTCAAATTCAATAATCTCCTCTGATCCCAATTTTCTTTGTTGTATTTTGCCGTGACCCTTAATTACTACAAATTTTTCATTTTTAGTATTATGCCAGTGTTGTCCTTTAGTGATTCCGGGCTTGGAAATGTTTACTGAAATTTGGCCGGAAGTTGGGGTATGAAGGATTTCTGTGAAAGATCCTCTTGAATCTGTATTCATCTTCAGATCATACCACATTTTATCTTTAGGTAAATAGCTAAGATATGTAGAATATAATTTTTTTGAAAAACCATTTTCTTTAAGATCTGGAACTTCTAAATTAGTCGGCATTTTGCTAAATGCAGAGATAAGATCCACTATCTCGCCTAAACTCTTTTTATGAGATATTGGCACTTCATAAAAATCGCCATTCTTATGTGCTTTCCCATTAAGAGCCGCAATCATTTCTTCTACTAAATCATCGATATAGACGAGGGTTAGTTCGGTATTACGGTTATTAACTGTAATTGGTAATCCATTGGCTATGTTATTACAGAATGTGGCAACTGCTGAGTTATAATTAGGTTTACACCATTTGCCGAAAAGATTTGGGAATCTGTATATAAATACCGGTGCTCCTGTTTCAGCAGAATATCTTAGCATTAATTGTTCACCTGCTCTTTTCGATTCTCCATAAGGATTATCAAGTGCTGCCTGAGTTGACGACGATATCATTACCGGACACTTGTTGTTATGCTTCTTTAAATTTTCGAGAAGAGTTGATGCAAAACCAAAATTACCCTTCATAAATTCATCATTGTCCTTAGGTCGGTTAACCCCGGCAAGATTGAAGACGAAATCCGCTTTCTGACAATAATCATCAAGTTCTGTTGGAGTGGAATCAATATCATATTCCATAACCTCTTCAATTTTGAGGTCTCCATAGTTACGAGCTTTATCTTCTTTTATGTTGTTTAGTTGAGCACAAAGATTTTTACCTACAAATCCTTTCGCTCCTGTGACAAGTATTTTCATACAATTATTTTCAATATTTAGTCCAATCTACCCATCGAGATGATTCATACCTCCATGAATCACTATATGCTTCAGGAAGAGGAACATCTGACAATACAAGCATAATGGAATCATCTGTCGTTGCCTTTAGACAATTTGCATAACCTGCCGGAACGCATAGGAGTCGGCTTTTGTTTTGGCTCAGTCGAAATACTTCAGGTTGAAGTAAGTCAGAAGGATTTTCCCAATTATCAATCTTAACTAATGCAACTGTAAACTCGCCTTTGATGCAATAAAACCACTTGCGCTCATGCTGATGACCATGCCAGCCTCTTATAATTGATGAATCCGGATGGTGGATTATGTATGTGCGTTTGATTCCTTCAAAATGAAATGAATTGATGGAGGAGATCTGACCTCGGTGGTCTTTAAAGATCTCCCCATCAATGATTCTTATTTCGCTCATAGTCATATTATTCACTTCGTATTTCTCTTGACTGCTCATGGTCGATCAGACCAAGGTCTGCCTGCACAAAGCGTAGTCGTAAAAGTTGTTCCTTCATACCCTCCACATCCAGCCGACGAGTATTGTGGGAATGATAATCCTCTATTTTTGCTACCTCTTCGTTACCTTCTGTAAAGAATTTGTCGTAATTGAGATCCCGAGTGTCACAAGGAATTCTATAATAATTACCCATGTCAATAGCTTTTGCCATCTCTTCTCTCGTTACGAGCGTCTCATACAGCTTTTCTCCATGTCGGGTGCCAATAACCTTGACTTCTGTATTTCCGTATTTAGGATCAACTTGTGCGTAAAGCTCTTTTAGAGCAGTTGCGAGGGTGTCGAGAGTTGCTGCAGGAGCTTTTTGAACAAATAAATCGCCGTTGTGTCCATGTGTGAATGCATAAACCACAAGATCAACTGCATCATCAAGGGTCATCATGAATCTTGTCATGTTCGGATCTGTGATAGTGATAGGTTTACCATCCATCATTTGTTCAACCCAAAGAGGGATTACTGATCCTCGGCTTGCCATAACATTCCCATAGCGTGTGCAACAAATTGTAGTGGCAGCACCTTCTCCAAGTTCTCTACCCTTTGCAATAGCTACTTTTTCCATGAGTGCTTTGGAAATACCCATAGCATTTATTGGATAAGCAGCTTTGTCTGTAGAAAGAACAACAACATTCTTGACTTTATTTTCTATTGCTGATAATAGAACGTTGTTTGTCCCTATAACATTTGTTCTGGTTGCCTCAATGGGGAAAAACTCGCAAGATGGCACTTGTTTGAGGGCTGCCGCTGAAAATACGTAATCAACGCCACGCATGGCAATATCTACGGATTCCTTATTGCGCACATCTCCAATAAAGTATTTTACTTTGGGACTTTGAAGCTTGTGACGCATGTCATCTTGCTTTTTCTCATCGCGACTTAAAATGCGGATCTCTTTGATATCCGAATCCAGGAAACGGCGCAAAACCGCGTTGCCGAAAGAACCGGTACCACCGGTTATCAGCAGAACTTTATCTTTAAATACTGACATGTTTATGAAATTTTATTATTCTATTCCTAAGAATTTGAGGAAAGAGGTAGTATAGTTGTAGGGATTGAAATGCTTAGATGCTGTTAAATATGCATTATAAGCCATTTCAGATCTTTGTTCTTGAGTCATTGATATTAATCTTTCAAATGCGTGTGCAAATCCTTCTGCATCATAACCTTTTACCATGATGCAATCCAAGCCATCTGTAAGATAATCAGAAACTACACCGGTATCTGTTAAAATAACAGGAGTTCCCGAAACGAGATACTCTGACAATTTTGTAGAGAATCCGTAAAAGTTTTGCTTATTGTTTCTTCTTGGAAGAATTAAGCAATCAGAGGATTCGAGTATATTTTTTATCTCAGTTTGATTACGATTTCCACAGAAATTGATTTTATTGCCCAATTCTAATTTTAATGCCAAATCATTAAGCTGATTTAAAGAAATCTGGTCAGTTATTCCATATAAATTTAATTCCCAATTATCATATTTTTTATTAAAGATGTCCAGCCCTTTCAGCAGTTCATCTAAATTTTCTTTAGATATACTAATCGTGCCAGTAAATGTAATTGTAAATGTTCGATAATCATTTGGTTTGTTAATGTAGCTCTTGATGGGAGAGAGAATTGGAATTACTATTGAGTTGTTATTATGTTTACGGAAATATTCTTGAATATTTCTATTTATGCAAATAAGACCTTTGTAATATCTCGTGAGTATTTCTGTTGTATGATATATCGATTTATAAATTAATCTTTTAATCAAAGATATCGTGTCTAACCTTGTCCAATAGAATCTTACCTCATTAGCCTCATAATAAATGTTTTTAATTCTGTGAAATCGAGACCATAGAAGGAAAGTTATCTCAAAAAGGCTATTTGTCAATGGATATATAATAATCGGATCGTGTTTTAAATTAGGACATTTGTGTAATATTTTATTTAAGAAAGACCAAATATTTAAGGGAGTTATTTTATTTTTGTTGTTTGCTGGAGGTAATCTATAAATATTATTGTTATTAGAAATAAAACTTTTTTTTAGATCATCATTGGAATATGAAATAATATAAACTGAGATGTTTTTATTTGCAGATAGACAATTAGCATATTGATTCATTCTTGCGCATGCTGCTGAATTGCAATTGCTTATGCCTCCTCCACTAAGTATAAATATCTTCTTATTTTTCATTTTGATTAGAAATTTGTTTAAAGTTTCTATGTTAGTGAATAAAAACAATTCTATTTATGTTTTAAGCGATCAATTGAAGTTAAGCCGTTTTTATATCTCACGATAAGTACGTATTCCTATTCATTAGTCAGATTATTAATAAATTTTATAATTTTACGACCAGCTGAATCGCTTGAATAATTAGTTATTATTGTGTTTTGTCCGTGTCTTGCAATTTTTAATGCGTCTTCATAATGATTAATTATATAAGAAATCATATTAGCATATTCCTGAGGATTATCAGGATTTACGAAATAACAATCTTTGTTGCTAAAGTATTTATTATTTTCACCTATATTGCATATGATAGTAGGTGTCCCTGAACAAATATACTCTCCAATTTTTGTTGATAATCCTCCTTTGGTTCTCATGTTATCACATTGTGAGGATACAAGAATCAACGATTTTGTAAGTATGTCATTTACTTTATCATTGTCAACACGACCTTTTAATTTAATTTTTTCATTAAGACCATATTGCGATATAAGAATATCTAACTTTTGTTTATCGTTATTGGAAATTTCACCCCAAATATCAAATTTTAAATTTGCGAATTCATGATGTATGAGATTGAAGGCATTAACTACGTTTAGTACATTGTCCTTTTCAAAATCCAGATTTCCAACGTAACTCAGTACTGGCATACGTGAGACGCTTTTATTTTTAAATCGATTTAAATCAATAATAACAGAGATTTTAATTACTGGTTTACAACACAAAGAATTGTAATATTCTATTAATTTGTCATTAATAGAAATATAACCATCTATTCCTCTGAGTACAAATTTATATTTGAGTTTTTTTATTAGGGGAATGTGACTTTTTCCATAATGTCGAATCGGAATGGGATATTCATCAAAGATGAATATGGATTTGGAATTATAGTGTTTTATAAGTTTTGAGTATATAAATAGTTGAAAAGGCTCATCGAAACTCATAATCACAGCGTCAAAGCTTTCAGATTTAAGAATTTTGGCTACAGATATTACACCTCTCCAAAATCTAAATTTCGTAAATAAGGCAATGGCTCGTAGAATTTTATTTTTGTTTCGATATCTTCCTGATGGGTGAACATATTTAATCCCATTGTACTCTCCATGATCTGGCAGTTTTTCTGATGAAGAACCATTGAAAGGTGGTTCAATAGGATGAATTGTGATGACCTCAACCTCAGCACCATTCTCGACCAAACCTTTTGAATATGCTGCAATTCTATTGGTCGCAGCCATACCATTGGGGAATGGATATATACTCAATACCGCTATTTTCACTTTGTGGGTTTAAATTTATGATATGGAACTAATGGATACATTAATAAAAAATAGTAGAAATGTCGTGTAGAAACATCCTGTGAAAAGATTACAATAATAAGCACTGAAAAAATAATAAATATGTATTTCTCGTTATGGGAATTGCTTAATTCAAATGCAATCTTTACACTTGACGAGAATAAGAGGTAATAATAATAAATAGCAAAGGGTAATCCCCAAAATAGGAAAACAAACGATATCCCATTAGGAGAAAGAAGCATTTCTCTGGATTCGGATGCAAACCCTCTGCCGCTAATCCAACAATCTTGCAATAAAGATAGATGATACATTATAGCTGCGAATCTACTATCTTCTTGTTTCCTTTCGGCAATCTCGTTAATCTTTGATATTCCAAAATCAGAATTTAAAAAGTAAAAGACACCTAACGCTATTAATGGAAGTAAAATCAATGATTGTGGTTTAAATTCAATTATTGTATAATACCATCCTAATATTAAAAATCCTGCTATATATCCTGTAGTTGAAAATGTAGAGAATATGCAAAATAAAAAGACAAGAGAGGTTTTATCAAGAGGATTGTGACTTTTCAATATATGAAATAAATACGCGATATTTAGGAATAGTGCGAACATTCCTGCTTCCCAAAAAGGACCATTGTTCCGTGATCCCATTGATACATAATAAAAGCCGATTGATACTCCCGGATTTGATGAATCTACATCATTTAATCCTAATCCATTATATGTGAAATTGGGGAACGTAGAAGTTAGAAAATTATAGCCTCCCGGAATGTAATTGCTTATTATCCAACATGGAATGGAAATCAAAGCAAATACATATATAATTCTTACAAAGACTTTTTCAAATTCATTGATAGACAATGCCGCCATCAAATAAATGATAAATCTTATGTAGAAATTTATCATGGCAGATTGAGTTGATTGCCCGGTTATAATTTGGAATATACACCAAATTAACAGAATTGCAAAGAATACATATATTTTTATATTGAGCTCTCTTCTTCTAATAATGCACATTAATAATGCAAGTGGTCCAACAAGGAAAAATATTCCCGGGGCATAATTGTAGCAAAATTCAAACCCAGTCAGCGCAACGATGAGTAGCATTAAGACATAGTCCATCCATGTTGCAGTATAGAGCTTTTTTTTACTAATCATCTCAACCATATTCCTCTTGCGGTGCCGTTTGTGATTTTTGAGAATTGGATTTTCGACCATGCGACATTAAGAAGTGCATTAAGAGCAAATGAAAAAAGAATTCCGTTTAATCCCCATTTTTCACCCAGTAGTATCGCGAACGGAATATATAGAATTGCCAATACAGATGTAAATATTAATTGAATTCTTAGTTTCCCAATGCCATTTAGGATATATCCGTAGCAGCTATAGAAAATAAAGAATATATTCTGTAATAGTAGCAATCCTGTTGTGATGAAACTTATATTAAGGGATTTGTCGTTGATCCATATGACATATACAAACTTGGAAACTATTAGCATAAGTACTCCTCCGAGTGTAAATAGATATGCTATCTTAATAAGCTTCTGATTAATTCTTTTTATCCAGTCCATGTCTCCGACTGCATAAGCCTCTGTTGTTGCAGACCAAATTGGCGATACTATGATTGTAAAAATCATAGAGAGAATATGCATGTATTTATATGCGACATTATATTCCACTACTGCTTGATCATTAACTACGTGAATTATTATTAAGTTATTTGTCTGATATAAGGCTATTGTTATTAATTGTAGAATAAAGAATATAATGCCTATTGAAAAAATCTCTTTTAAATGTTCTTTTTTAAAAAGATATATGTTTGGTGCTAAATCCGGATAATTAAATTTAAATATCATTATCGTGCTGATTAGAAGCACGATTGGAGGAATTATGGAAATTAAACTTCCTAAGATCAGTAATGAAGTAATACCAAAGTATTTTGTTAGAATTAATACAGCCAAAAATGAAAATAATTGCCCAATCGCAAGTAAAAGGGAGGATACTGCCGGTAGCTGTAAAGCAAATAAAATTGAATTAATTAATCCTAATGCGAACTGGCAACAAAATGCGAGAAAGACAATGAGAACCAGCGTGTTTAAATTGGGAATATCTGCATTGGTCGCATTTAGTATTTTATCCCAAGGAATATAATTATATATACAAGTAAATAAAATACATAGGCATATCACAAAAGTGATTATGCAACAATATGCCGTGCTGATAAGTTCTCGTCCTTTTTTTCTGTCATTTTGAGCTAATGCTTCACTAAGTTTATTGCGAAGTCCGTTTCCTAAACCGATATCAAACATTGCTACCCAGGCTACCAATGAGGTCAATGTCAGCCATATAGCATATTCGGTGGTTTTAAGAGTATGCAATAATAATGGAACATATAGAAAGGAAATTAACATAGTAATCCCTTTCAAACAGATCATTGCGATTATATTCTTTTTTGCCTTTTGAGTTCTATGAACTGATTTTGATATAGCCATAGAGATAGCTGTATTAACAAGTAGGATGTTTTGTGATTAAAGAGGGCAAGTAAAATCTTGGATGTAAGAGTGATAACAGATATATTGATGGGGATTCAGCCATAATGCTGAATCTTTAGGTAATTTAGAGATGATTAAAGGAGGCTAATATTAATGATCGAATTAGTGAGGGGAGAGGGAGGTAATAGATATAAGTAAAATGTGTATGTAATGCTATATCTCTATTGGATGAGGTATATTGGCATCTTTCTCTATCAGAGAGAGGAATAAGAGATGATGACTATAACAAAAATGTTATATCTATACAACACTTTGGGCGAGGCACCAGTTGCGGAGACGGGGCGAGACGGTGTGGGGAGAGCGCGTAAGGCGGTTGCGCACGGCGTTAAGGAGCCATTGGCGACATGCGGTGGCGGCATTATGGGATGAGGAGGTTGCGTTGTGGGTTGAGGAGGTGGCGATGCCGGAGAGGAGATGGTTTTGCCATTGATCCATGAAGGAACCGTCGCCGGGGGTGCCGAAGGCTATGCGGTGAACAATGTCGTACCAGGATAGATAGCGGCAAATACCTTCGCTGTCTTGCGAGGCAATTCCTTGCTCTACAGCAGCTATCCATTCTTCGGCTTCTTTGCGTATCTTCACGAGTTCTTTCGATCTGCCTGTATGCGACATGAAACCTCCTGCATCCCGGAAACGATCCGCAATGCTGCGTCCCCGCGTCTCTATGTTTAATCCCTCATTTCTCATTCCTATTCTAAAGCCTAAAACCTCATTCCTAATTCCTCATTTCTAATTTCTAATTTCTAATTCCTAATTCCTAATTTCTAATTCCTAAAGCCTAAGACCTAAACCTATCTACTCAATCTTCTTCAGCAGTCGTTGGTCTTTGGGTATGTGCCATTCGAAGCCTGTATCATCAATGAAGCGAATCTGATAGATGATGTCGCCGGTGGTGTCTTTGGGCGATTTTTCAACTATGGCTTCAGTGCCGCTGTAATCTCCTCCGATGATGATGACGCGATCCTGCGGTTTGAGGAGCAGTGTGCCAAGTGGATAGAGTTTGTAGTCGGGGGTAAACTGACCGATAACCTGTTGAAAGGTCTCCATTGATCGTTGAGTGACAACCGCATAGCGACGGTCAGCGTGAGATGGGTCACGCATGCACCAGGCTATGTCGCCGGCTGTCCGCATTATTGGACAGATGTCTGTGGCTCGTGTACGGATGAACACAATTCCCGGTATGAGGGGCTTGTCTTTGTAGATCATCTTTTTGCCTATCTTACGGGCAATCTCTTCGCATGGATAGAATGTATCTGGAGTCTTTATGTCTTTGTCTAATAATTCGAGACGCTTTTTTAGTGACTCATATTTCGTTCCATGGCGCAACCGCATCACATGCCATTGACGGGGATTCTCCACAAGTGTCTTGGCAACAGTATTCAGAATGTCTTTTCTACTTACTTCATTTATTGATATTTTAGAGACAATTGAGAGAATCGGCAATCCCGTGGGTGCTTCTCCGATAACCGCGACAGCAGCTGATGCCCTTACTCCTGATTTCAATGCAGTCAGCAGCCAAAGCGAGCGTAATGAGTCTTGCGCATCAGATGAAACAGGTAGTCCACGGTATTTGAGAAGTGCTGTGATCTTTTCGTTGCAACGAGTTGCTATCTGTTTGGGAGTCTTTTCGTTTTGCTCCAATGTGAAGAGATAGCTACGTCGGGTATTAACGTGTCGCTCGGCAATGGTTTTACTTTCAGGGGAAAGAGTGTCGAGATTGCGTTTCTTTAGACGCGTTATTTCATCAATGGAAAGAGAAGGGTTCAATATTGAGAGTATCGCGATGTCCGTGAACAAGCCTAATTCACCATTTTGACGGTCGGCGTTGCGAATCATTGATGTGAGTGCATCAAAATTAAATGCAGATAATGGGCGCGCTTCTGTTTTGTCGGTAGATAAAACAGATTTCAGGCGCGACTTTATTATCTGGAAAGATGGAGAGGGAAGTGCCAAACCGTTTTCTACAGCGGTATTGTAAACGCTGCACAAACAATCGAGATAATATGAGGCTGTCTTTGGTGTCAATCCCGATAATACCATATCGATCACCCAATCACCGATAAGGATATCTGTTATGATGTTCTCCTCATGCAATTCATTACCTGCGAAAGCGATAAATGAACGGATCGCCTTTGTATAGGATGTGACTGTTGCCAGCGAAAGGCGAGAAGGATAAATATGGAGGAAATCGGAAATTGTGGAAACGTTATCAATCAAAGTATCAGACTTTTGACTCATATATGATTTCTAACTTTGTGGAAAATCAAGACAATTCTTATCGTCCCTCTGTTTATGATGTTACCTTTGGCATCAAACAGCGGTTGGGGAATGATATGTCTTGCAAGTTCAGCACTCTTTAAGTAACTGAGATATTGGGTTATTCAAAAGTATCTCTTCGCAAGAGATACTTAAAAGAATTAAATCCGCGTTTATCGAACTCTGCTCAATAAGGTAAAAAGTAAAAGGGAACAGGTAAAAAGGAAGAATTGACATGACTCTAAC
>CABUVO010000043.1 GCA_902495075.1 uncultured Porphyromonadaceae bacterium | reverse complement strand
CGGATTGAAGCAGATGGCTACGGATCCCTCCCCAATTGTATTCATCCGGGATATGTCTCCTACTGCGGCGATATTATCCGAAACCATCGGCTACAATCCTCGACTCCA
The DNA here is from genome assembly GCA_902495075.1 of uncultured Porphyromonadaceae bacterium. GTDB lineage: Bacteria > Bacteroidota > Bacteroidia > Bacteroidales > Muribaculaceae > Lepagella. Next base: position 24,945 of record CABUVO010000043.1, on the reverse strand, counting down.
GTCATATGCCGCAAGGCATATGAATCCGCGAGAGGCTTTTGAGTATGATTTCAAGGATATCAAAGAATCCGCGCGCCATCCGCCCTGTCCGCGTCCAACCTGAAACACCGCAAGGTGAGAGGGATCCGCGATGCTGTAAATCTTTAATACAATTGTTGAGGCGCGCCAATTCTCCTTTAACCTATTCCCTATAACCTTTAACCTCATCGGGCTGCGCCCGATAAATCGGAATTTGATTCAAATTTTAAGGTATCCCCATTTTTCCTTCTTACTTCTTACTTTTAACTTCTTCCTTCTTATTTTTACCTTGCCGAATTCCATTCGCTGGAAAGACAAGCGGAAGAACATCAAGCTGTTTCTGAGAGAGGGTGTAGCAGCCGAACACACCAATGCCGTTGTGAATATTGGAGAACGTGCGTATCGGATCAGCAAGTCCAAGATCGATCATGCCCGATGGCGAATCATCTATACTTTCAATATATATAAGATTTCCAACTATATAATCATAATATGCTTTGTTTATGGCGAAAAGCTTAAAATCCCGTATCATCTCCGAAGAAATATTGTCTACCATGACATCCTCGATTACCGTGAGACTGTGTCTGTCTCCATTGATGCCGGCATCGGAAAATGGCAGCCCTGGATAATTCCACATTAACCACGAAGGAGCGGAAGCACCCATGTAATCCTTCAGTTTCTGGAAAACAATGCTGTGAGAATAATCGATAGTCCCAAGAGTGGTACTTTTCCATGGTTCCTTCCGATTACGACAATCATTAAACCAAAAGAAATAATAATTCTGTTCATCAGAATTATCAGAAAAAGTTATCTCATAAGTAAAAGAATAATATTTCTGGCTAAATTCATCTGAGAAAGGGCCTCTGAGTTTTACTGTAATATTCTCAATAGGTACATCCTTAGGCACACTTTCCTTAGCATAGACCTTCTCATTCATATAAACAGTTGATATCTCGACAATATCCTCCGCATTCGGCTTTATATGCGACATATATAATTTTCGAGAAGGATCGTATTCAAGCAATCCGACATTATCTCCATTAATTAAAAGCTGAATATCAAGATCTGATACGGCTATGCTTTCTGTATGTTTATCAGAAAAAAAGAAAGTTTTGGTAGCCGAGACGGCTATAACAGAATCCGGAGTGATAATGGAATTAAGCGTCAGAATATCTTTTCCCTCCTCATCTTTGTATTTATCCAGATTTATCTCATGATAACATGAAGACAATGCCGATGATATTGAAATCAGAATGAATATGAAAAATAAAAAGCGTGTGTACATATCAGAAAATATAAGTATATGAAACTGACGGGATTATTGGAATAAAGCTCAGAGTCTTGAACGCTCTGTGCCAGTTCTTCTTGTCGGTAGTTGTTAAATAGTCATTCAAAGTGTCCTTGATGATGGTCATGGCATTCATATGGCAATAAGCGTTGTAGATGCTTATATTCCAAACTCCTTTGCGACCGTTCTTATAATAGCGGTTGATATTCATTCCCAGATCCAGACGATGATAAGCCGGCAAACGGACATTATTCCGTGACGGATAATATCCAACACCACCAATCAGATGGTAATCATCTTTAGAAACCGCACCGGGGGCGTCAGGGAAGAAAAACTCTGCCATTTCATAGTTATACATTGAGAGAGTAATCCGGTTGCCTGTCATGTAGACCCATCCCGCATTAAATTCTATATTTTTGTTAAGGCGATACGCTAAATTGATATTGATTTTATGTCTGTTATCGAATTTTGCAGGAAACCTCTCGCCTAAATTTAAATCTGCGAATTTTCTCCAGTTCCACATGAGTCCATAACCTATGGAACCGGTAAAGGGACCCGCATCCTTGACAAGGTTTATATCAACGCCATAAGATTCCCCATTGCCTGATGTCAGCTTGTCTTGCCATGCCACATCTTCTTTAAGCACCGACAACCCTTCTTTATATTCAAGCAGATTATGCATCCGCTTATACCATCCCTCAACAGAGAAATACATTGAGTATGGTAACGTTCCGTACACCCCAACCGAATACTGATCGCTTTTCAGCGGCGAAAAACCGGGCACGATCGGTTGCCAGAGATCAGTTGGGAGACTGATATAATTATTGGAGACCTGCTGCACATATTGTGTCATTCGGGCATATCCCATCTTCACGCTATAATTTTGAGAAAGCATCACGCGCAAAGCTCCACGCGGCTCTATTGAAAGAAAAGAATGTCCGGATACGTTATACATCGACCCTCTTACACCCGCACTTAATGATACTCGTTCTCCAAATTTAAAGTTATTGTCGGCATAAATATATGCTTCCTCAGCATTAATTTGGGGAGATGTGAGATTGTTATAGGAGCTTTTATCATTTTGCTTCCATTCTTTAATAAGCCCCTGGGGCAGATAATTGTGATGAATAAATCCAATTCCGGCGTCCAAGGTATAAATGTTTGACAAATTACCTATATAATTGGCTTTAACCCCAATATCTCTTATCCTGTTTTTTGTAATGCTGCGGTTATAGCCGTAAGTGTCGAGATCACTTAGGTCAGACTGGTATTCGCGGCTCTGCCGGTATTTTGAAGCATAGTCGGAATAATAGACAGAAGCCGACAACACACCTTTGTTGAGACTATAATTGAACGCACCGATGATTCCCCAGTTACCCCACGAAAGTTTATTTGTGTTTTCATCGAAATATTTGTTCTCATCAGGATTTTCATCAGGACGAGATGTCTCGGCATTTTCATTATCCTCCCCCTCGAATTCCCGCAGACCAATTTTGAAATCATCATGTCCGTAATATCCGACAATGTAAGCATTGGCTCTGCTGTTGAATTTATGATCAATACGGGCGTTGAAATCGGTGAAATTGTAATAGGCAATGTGTTTCTTGCCATCCTTTTTGCTTACAGCATTCATTATGGCAAGAGTTGGAATAGACACTATATCAATCCATGAGCGACGTATGGCGGCAGAGAAAGCGGTTTTGTTTTTTATTATCGGACCGGAAACGTATGCGTTTGCACTAAGTAATCCGACAGACACGCGACCATGATATTTCTCGAAATCCGGACGATTCATCCGAATATCGGTAATTGATGAAATTCTTCCACCATATTTGGAGGGAAAGGCTGCTTTATAGAAATCAACTTTATTGACAGTAGCCACATTAAATGAAGAGAATATGCCTCCTAAATGGCTAACCTGATATAGAGGCAGATCCTGATAAAGGAATAAGTTTTGGTCGTTGTCGCCACCTCTGACATATAACCCCGTGAAACCCTCGATTCCCGGAGACACTCCGGGCAACGACTGCAACGCCTTGACGATATCCGGCTCACCAAACATGACAGGAAGATCAAGTATCATCTGCCCGCTCAGGGAATGCGTACCCATCTCCGCAGCCTTAAGATTCCGTTCCGCCCCCTCACCGGTCACCACAAGTTCCTGTAAAGTCTTAACGCTCCCGACAGAATCGGGAGCGTTGGTGTTATTCCCAGCGTATGCCTCTGCTCCCAATGAGCTGGATAGCATTAGCAACGCCACTATTGATTTATCTATATCTAAAATCATTTCCAAATTTTTCTGAGTCTTACAACACATCTCTACCTATAAGACACACATATATCTAAATACCCCTATCCTATTAGGATAATTTTAAACATTACGATAATAAAAGTGATGACTATAGCCATAATTTTTTGTTTCATATTTCTTTAAAATTTTATTACAAAGTTAGCTTGAATAATCTCTAATGTCTAACTTTTTATTGAATTTAATTACACTTTTAAATAATATAAATATCAAGGCATCAATAAATTATCTCATGCATCATTATATTAATTTCATTTTTCTAAAAACTATTACATTTAATTATTATTTGGACTATTCTGTCATAGCAGATATGATAATGGCATTATGTTTAATATTCCAATTTAGGACAAAATGGAACTCCTCGTTTATCGGGTTATGCCCGATAAAGTAAGGAGTCGTCCGGCAAAATGTCCTATCGCAGGTATTACAGATTCAATAAATGTCTCAAAATATTAACACAGAGTCACAGAGGTACAGAGCTTTAGCTACAAAATCATGCTTATATTTTTAGGCGCTGAGGGTCGTAAACGACCTGACGGAGGCACAGAGCCTGCCTCGGCAACGTAAAATGTGTAATGTTAAATAGTCTGATGATAGAATATTGAATGGTCTGATGACAGGATGTCTTTCCCTAAATTTAGTTGACTCATAAAATTAAAATTTATGAGTCAACTAAATTTAGGGAAAGACAAAGGCTTTTATTCTTCGCTACTTTGCGTTTAATTTTATGAAGAACTCGAGGCGAATGCTTCTCGGGTCGTAGCTGCTTGTGGGTGCCGGGCTCCGGCTTGCTTGCAACTGCAGCCTCGCAGCAAGAAAGAGGAATTTTATCCTTTGTTTGTGCTGCAGTTGCAAGCAACAGCAGCTACGACCGGAGGCACTATCTGCTACAAGTTTTTCTGATAGTGTTTCACTTAATTATCTAACATAATGTAGAGCATATAGCCTGATGGCTCGGCGACTTGGCAGGAGCGAATTATCGGGCTGTGCCCGATAATTCGATTATTTGAATTTAATATTAGTCTTATATAGATTTTGTGGTTTCCCTACATCCCCTGTCATAGCCTTTTTTAATCCATCCGGATAAAGAAAAGCTATGTATCTGTTTTTATTTACAGATGATGAGTTGATGATTCTTATTTTTAATCTATCTCTTCTTGAGTAAATTGATCTTATCTCGGTATTAAATATCAGAGCTATTGTAGTATTTTCAAAACCAAGTATGGAATATAAAAACAACCGATAATCAATCTCTTTTAGATCATTAAAATCAGATTTAAAAGAATCATATATATTATCATAATGATGATTCACTAATCGTTCCAATTCCTGTATTAGTTCATTATTTCCTGACAAAGAATCTATGAAGTTTATCATCATTTTTGCAATTTGCTTTTTCCCTTTTTCTTCATTTTCAGTTTCATATAATGCCTGACACATCTCATTTAATCCCACAAATTGAGACGCAAGAAGAGACTGAACCGATTTTGCAAGTTTAGAATTATTTTGGTCTGTTGAATGAATTTTATTGTTTAGATCTTTTGCAGCGGCATTTAGATCTCTAATTTTTACCTTTTGCTTCTGGAATTTATTTAATAAAACAAATGTTATAATACAAAATACCAAAACAATAACTGTAATTATTAATGCAACCTGTAAAACAATTTTTGTCTTAATTGTTTTGTTAAGTTCATTTTCTTTATCATGATAATCTAAAAGGGCAACAGATAATTTTGAATACATATGTTTCTTGAAATCATCATCGGATTTATCGTAAAGATTTTTCAATAATGCATATGCCTCTTCATTATTATTTATTTCATCATTAAGTTCATATCTCACATAATCTGAAAGCAAACTCTCTTCATTCATGATGGAATCGATCAGTTGTTTACCTTTACTGATATTTCCATTCCTTAAAAATGCGAGTGCCAAATATGCGGTATTGATGGTATTTCCTCCTTGCGGTATCTTATTATTATTTAAAACATCTATAGCATTCTTATAGTCCTTCTTTCTAATAAATGCATTACCCAATAGTAGATTTATTTCATAATTTATCCAAATGTCATTTTTATTTTTAATTTTATCAATGGTCATAATGCACGAATCATTATAATCTATATTATTATAATCTGTAGCCAAATCCAATAATGCATAATCAATATAATTCTCTTTCCCTGTAGCGGTTAAGCATCTTAAAGCTTCTTTACTAAATGCGAGAGCTTCGTATCCATCAGAATGGTCTGCAAAGATTTTTGCTATTTTTGATGCTGCCATTCCTTGCCAGTAATAGTCTTTGGTCTCTTCGCCAAGGTCGTAAGCCTTAAGAAGCGATTTTATCGCATTCTCATAATTGCCTGCATTTATATTGACAAGACCATGATAATACTCACTTTTCATCAGGTGAAATTTATCTGACGATTCTTCATAATAGTTTTTAGCGATGGAAATCAAGGAATCGTTGGCAACATCAACCAAGGTTTTGTCAAGAGCTTGCGATTTTATCAACGCATAGAGCGCCTTTGATTCGTTATCCTTGTATTCTTCTGGATTTATGGAATCAAGCAATGCCAATACATTCTCAGGAACGGAATCATTTAATTCCTCAATTGAGAGAAGATATTTTGTATCCTTAGATTGGGATTTGCATGAAGACATGATTATTGCTCCAAATCCCAATATTAACATTATATGAATTGTATTTTTTAATGATTCACTATATGACGTAAGAAAACCCATGGTTTGTGTTAAAGTTGTTTCTCACAAAGATACAAAATTTTGATGATATAATTCAAGTTTCGCAAGCTTCAACTTAAAGTTTAAGAGTTTATAAGTTTAACAGTTTATCTGATGCGAATATGACTGGGTTTTCATTTATTCGCATCAAACAAATAAACTTATAAACTGTGCGAAGCGTGATTAAACTTATAAACTTCAACTTTACGCTTGCTAAAGTTGAATGATATAATTTGTAAAAGTAAAAAGGTAAAGGTAAAAAGGGAAAAGGAAGAATTGTTGGCGAAGCCAGTTGAGTGAAGACACCTTGGTGTCCCGTAAGCTGTCGTTAGCCTGACTGATTATAGCTTAATTGAAATAATGCCTTGGCAATACATGGAAGATTTGCTTATAACGACATCCGGGGCACCAAGGTGCCTTCACTCAACCGGCTGCGCCTAAAAAATAAAATTGAGTAAAAAGCAAGACCTAAGTTGAAGAGTAGGAGCCGTTGGAAAAGTATATAAAAAATAAAAGGGTGATAACCTCCACGGTCGCACCCTTTATAAGTTTCTACAGGTAAAAAATCTTAAGGTAAAAAAAGATTGTTTTAGGTCACTGCAAAGTTAGGTATTTTCTATTCTTCTACCAAAGATTTTTTAGCAAAATGTTACAAATATGTTGTAAAACATATAATTTTCCGAGTACTCTCTGAATTTACGTTAAAATTTACCCCGATTCTTAATCACTAATTAATTTTTTTAACTCAAATTTGCTCCCATCCCATACTCCATAACTACACGTCGCAATCCATTCCCCTAAAACTACAATCTCACATTCCGGAGCTATTTTGAATTCTTCAAGGAGATGAAGATGACCGTAAATGAAATAATTCATCTCTGGATGCTCCTTAAGGTATTCCCGGCTAAAAGTCGTGATGTTATCCATCATCCTTTTCGCATCACACTCCGACGGACCCTCAATCTTTCTGCTGTGTCGACTCCAGTTATATGCAAAAGGAACTGTCCAGCGCGGATGAATTGCAGAGAAAGCTTTCTGACATGTCTTATTGCGAAAAAGCTTTCTCAACATCCGAAACGAAGGTTTCAGCTTCCCAATGCCATCACCATGCGTCATATAGAAATATCTGCCGTCGATTTCCTCTACAAGGGAACCATCAACTACCTCTATTCCAAGCTCCGTAGGCAGATAATCATATATCCAGATGTCATGATTACCGATAAACCATACTATACGGATGCCGCGATCCGATAGCTCTGCCAGTTTCCCGAAGAAACGCACAAATCCGCGAGGCACAACATACCTGTATTCATACCAATAATCAAGGATGTCGCCTAAGAGATAAATCACTTCGGCGTCATCCTTGATTGTATCGAGAAAGGTTACAACCCTTCTTTCTGCTTCACGGGAATCCGGGAAATATGGGGCTCCGAGATGGAGATCACTCAGAAAATATGCTTTCATAAAAATCCAAGTTCGAGCTTGGCTTCCTCTGACATCATGTCATTATTCCACTCCGGTTCGAACACAAGGCGCAAATCCACCTTCTCCGGTCCGTCAATGCTCACAAGCTTCTGGCGCACATCTTCAAGAATAAAATCAGCTGCCGGACACGAAGGTGCCGTAAGCGTCATGTCAACATGCAGCACCTTGTCGGAAGGATCATACTCAATGCGATAGATAAGCCCCAGATCATAAACATTTACCGGAATCTCAGGATCATACACAGTCTTGAGAAGTTCTATCGCTTTCTCCGTGATGCGCAGTTCCTCATCTGTCTGAACCAGTGGAGAAGCTTTCACTTCTTCCTTACTCTCTTCCATAATTAAGAATTTTAGAAAAGCACAGCAACATTAATCTGCCAGCCACGTGAACGGGCACTGAAATTGTCGAGTTTAACAGTGCGGCAATCATATGAGATACCCCAGTAATAACCAGCTGAGAGCTGATAACGCTCGAAGAACTCTCCTCCGATGCCACACTGCAGTCCGAACGATCCAGCAGGATGCTCTATAATGGGCAGATCTGATGTCGACAGATTGAAATTGAACACCGGACCGCCATATACAAACGGAGCCACATAATGCTCAAGTCCGTTCATACGAGTCCATTTGAAACGCAGGTTCAAAGGAATCTGCAATGTGTGAAACCACACATTCTCCTTTCCATAACCTTCGGAACCCCAGATATATTGATCACCGAAATTAACAGAAGACCCATGCATACTGTATTTGACAGCGATGTCCACACCGAATCCGATACCCGGAATCATAACTTCACCCATTACTCCGACATTCGGACCTACAAGAATTTTGTTCTCAACAAGATCTTGCTTCCAATACAGTTCAGAGATATTGATACCCGCAGTCGGTCCCCAGCGAAATTCGGCTGAAGCTCCAAAAGTTATTACTGCCAACAGCAGAGCGGTTAAGATTTTTCTCATTTCAAATAATTAATCATTAGAAGAGATATGCGGCAGTAATTGTCCAATAATTATTCTTGACCTTGATGTTGCCAATATTTAGATTATTATTGACAGCCGGAATTTTCTTTGCCACGTTGTTCATACCGAAAGTGTAACCACCGCTAATCTGAAGATGTTTCACGAATTCGAGACCGAGCCCCAAGTTCCAACCCATCTGAACAGTCTTGTTCTCAAATCCTTGAAATGTGCTCTTGTCAAGTTTGAGAGCCATTGTCGGTCCCGTATAAATCATTGGAACCATGAAAGAGGAAACCACCGGAAGTTTGAGCTTATATTTAAGATTCAATGGTATTTCAAGAAAATTCTTGCCAATACTGCCTTCATTTACTCCCTCATTGATATCATTGTTCATGTGAGTGTACATAAGAGACAAATCGAATCCGATTCCTATAATTGGAACTGTGAACTCAGTCATTACACCGGCTGTAAACCCGCATTGATTGTCGGAAGAGAAATTTGCAGGTAACTCAGACAGATGTAATTTATTGACGTTTAGACCCGCCTTGATGCCGAAACGAAATTCTGCATTAGCCTGACTACATGCAAAAACTGCCATCAGGGCTATGATAATCAGATGTTTGAAATTTTTCATAAATAAAAATTTTTAATATTGATATGCAAATTTAGCAAAATAATCTCATAATAAGAAACATTTTCAGCATCTCATATGTTATATAGTTACGATTATTGTATTTGCACTGTGTTTTATTCATGGTATTAGAAAGAAATTTTTAATGCTAAAACAAAGTTGGAGTTGTGAAACCCCGGCTTTGTTTTGTTTTATATATTGGCGTTTTTTACTAACTTTGTCATCTCAATGAATCAAGATGAATCTGAATAAAACTATAATACTGCTTCTTCTCTCTCTTTTTCCCTTGTTTGCACAGGGACAGCGCCCTATGTCGCGCACTGGAGAACATAGTGGAGGAAGCGATCGTATGCCCGGACTCTCTAACAAAGATTCGGAAACAAAAAAAGAAACATACAAGCCGGGCAATGCATGGAAATTGTCATATCCACTTGGCACTCATGAAGAGTCAACGATTGATACCCTGCTTTACAATTACCAGCGACAGTTTGTGCCGGCGATGAATTCCGATGCATGGGCAACAACCGGCTCTTTTGCAGCGGAGGGAATAAACATGCTTTATTTCCAACGTCCGCAGCCATCCGCATTCATGTTTGAAGATGCGTTGAATTACTGGCTGCCAACATTCAACAGAGAGAAATTCTACAATGTCTATATTCCCATGACCCTCTTGTCTTATAATTTCGGGGGCAACCGCGATAACCACACCGACCGTCTTAAAGGTGTCTTCGCCGGGAATGTGAACCGAAAGATAGGAATTGGTGCCAACATCGACTATCTCTATACAAAAGGGGCATACAATAGTCAGGCAGCCAAGAATCTCATTTATGGATTCCAGGGATATTACACCACCGACCATTACGAAATGCAAGCTTTCCTCAATCATTATAATTCTCAGAACCAGGAAAACGGTGGTATAACGGATGATCTATATATCGAAGATCCGGCAGTATTGCAGGGAGGCGTCGACAAAATCGAACCAAAGAGTATTCCTACGCGCCTAAACGGCGCACAGAACCGACTTGTGGGTGCAGAGTTTTATATGTCGCATGCATATAAGATAGGCTTCTGGCGCGACGACACGCAGGAGGGTGACACAGTGGAGCGTCGCACTCTTGTGCCCGTCACGAAAATCATTTATGCCTTTGATTATAAATACAATCACCACACATTCAAGAATACCCGCGCTGATGAGGCTTCTACATTCTGGGCAAATACATATTTCAATCCTGATTTCACACTTGACAACACTCATTATTGGTCATTCTCCAACACCGTTGGAATCTCGATGATCGAGGGCTTCCAGAAATGGGCTAAGTTCGGTCTTTCCGCATACGCGACATATGAATTCGACAGATTCAAGCAGTCTTATCTTTTGCCGGAACCTTCTGAAGAGCCGGCAGAAGTAACTCCTCTTCCGGAAGGATTCAACTTCGAACCGGAGAAAAAAAGAAACCGCCTCTGGATTGGCGGTCGCCTCGAAAAGATGAAAGGCTCCTTGCTCAGATACGCTGCGAATGCCAAATTCGGACTAATGGGTGACGCAGCGGGAGATATAGACATCGACGGATATGTCGAGACTCGTTTTCGACTCGGCAAAGATACTGTGCGCATTTCCGCCGAAGGCTTCTTCCGCAACCAAACTCCGTCATACCTGCTCCGCAACTACGTATCAAACCATTTCATCTGGAACAATGATTTCGGCAAAACACGCTCCTTCCGCGTGGGCGGACATCTGCATATTCCATGGACAAAAACAGATCTTCGCGCTGGAGTTGAAAATATTCAGAATTGCGTTTATTTCAATCCTTCATCCGTGCCCGAACAATATGGCGGCAGCGTCCAGATCTTTTCCGCTTCCATCGAACAGAAACTTAAATTCGGAATATGGAACTGGAACAACACTGTTACCTATCAGGTCTCATCCAATCAGGATGTGATACCTCTCCCTACTCTTAGCGTCTACAGCAACATGTTCCTCGGATTCACCGCATTCCGCGTGCTCCACATGCAGCTCGGCGTTGATTGCGATTATTACACCAAATATCGTGGCTACAACTATCAACCCGCAACCATGTCTTTCCACGTGCAAGGCGAGAATCCGATATGGGTTGGAAACTTCGCAGTGGCAAACGCCTATGTCACCGCAAAGCTATATAAAGTCAGGTTCTTCGTGTTGTGGAGCCATGTGAATCAGGGGCTTTTCGGAAAAAATTACTTCTCTCTCCCCCATTACCCTATCGACCCGCGCCAACTCCGCTTCGGACTGTCGATAGACTTCGCTAATTAAGGAATTGCCATAACGCTGCTTAAAATCATAGAAAAAGCTTCTGTGCAATCTGCACAGAAGCTTTTTATGATTTTCAGTCTATGATTATATTATCTGTCTTGTATTTTACTTAAGCACTCCGAGTTTTTTGCCAACTTTGATGAAGGCTGCTATCGCCTTGTCGAGTTGCTCGCGGGTATGGGCGGCAGAAAGCTGCACGCGAATACGCGCCTGATCCTTGGGCACGACCGGATAATAGAAACCTGTAACATATATACCCTCTTTCTGCATTTCAGCAGCAAAATCCTGTGAAAGCTTAGCATCATAGAGCATCACAGCGCAGATGGCACTTTGCGTAGGCTTGATATCGAAACCTGCATCAAGCATTTTTGTGCGGAAGTATTCAACATTCTCCATAAGAGTGTCGTGAAGTGAATCAGACTCCCCGAGCATCTTGAACATCTCAATGCTTGCACCCACGATCGAAGGAGCAACAGAATTGGAGAAAAGATAAGGACGAGAACGCTGACGAAGCATGTCTATTATCTCTTTGCGACCGGTTGTGAAACCACCCATCGCTCCACCAAACGACTTACCAAGCGTCCCGGTGAAGATATCAATCTTGCCGTAGCAATCATATTTCTCAGCCACGCCATGACCTGTTGCGCCGACCACTCCTGCTGAATGACTTTCGTCAACCATTACCAATGCATCATATTTCTCGGCAAGCTCACAGATCTTGTCCATTGGAGCTACATTTCCATCCATTGAGAACACCCCGTCTGTAGCAATAACCTTGAAGCGGCAATCCGCAGCCTCCTTCAGGCAACGTTCGAGATCTTCCATATCAGCATTCTTATAACGGAAACGTTTCGCCTTGCAAAGACGCACACCGTCGATGATAGAAGCATGATTCAAAGAATCAGATATGATAGCATCTTCCTCAGTGAAAAGAGGTTCGAAAAGACCACCGTTAGCATCGAAACAAGCGGCATAAAGAATCGTGTCTTCTGTTTTGAAATAATCACTGATAGCAGCCTCCAACTCTTTATGCAAGTCCTGTGTGCCACAGATGAAACGCACTGACGACATTCCGTAACCACGGTTATCCATCGCACGTTTGGCAGCCTCTATCAGACGGCTGTTGTCGGCAAGACCGAGATAGTTGTTGGCACAGAAGTTCAGCACTTCCCCTTTCACGTTCTCAACCTCGATATCGGAACTCTGAGGAGTGACGATAACTCTTTCATTTTTGTAAAGACCGGCATCTTTGATGCCCTGAAGCTCTTTCTGCAGATGCTCCTGAAATTTTGTGTACATTATTATGGTATTTAAATTCTGGTATTACTTCTAACATCTCTCTTATTGCCTTTCCCCTTTTCCCTATTCCCTTTTACCTTTTCCATACAATATTTTCTCCAAAGTTAACGATTATTTATGAATTTTATATAAATTTGCAAATAAATCTAACCGAGTTTTATGTCATGAAAAATATTCTGATTATTGGAGCCACCGGCCAGATAGGTTCTGAGCTTACAATGCGCCTCCGTAAAGAATATCCCACAGGCAATGTTGTTGCCGGATACATTCCGGGAGCCGAGCCCAAGGGAGAACTTGCAGAAAGCGGTCCGTCGATGATTGTGGATATCACAAATCCGTCTCAGATAGCTGAAGCAATTGAGAAATACAATATTGATACAATTTACAATCTCGCCGCCCTTCTATCGGCTGTAGCTGAGGCAAAACCACAGCTTGCCTGGAAGATAGGTGTTGGCGGACTCTACAATTGTCTTGAGATTTCAAGAGAGAAAGGATGCGCACTCTTCACTCCGAGCAGTATCGGTTCTTTCGGTCCCGACACTCCACACACAAAGACTCCGCAAGACACGATCCAGCGTCCTGAAACCATATACGGCGTCACAAAAGTCACCGGTGAGATGCTTTCCGATTATTATGCGCGTCGTTTCGGAGTCGATACCCGTTCAGTGCGATTCCCCGGATTGATATCATATGTAGCTCCTCCCGGTGGTGGCACCACCGACTATGCCGTTGACATATATTATTCGGCAGTAAAAGGTGAGGAATTCAAATGTCCTTTGAAACCGGGCACCTTTATGGACATGATGTATATGCCCGACGCATTGCGCGCAGCAATTGAAATCATGGAAGCGGATCCGACAAAGCTCAAACATCGCAATTCCTTCAACATCGCGTCAATGAGCTTTGATCCGGAAATAATCTACAATAAAATCCGGGAGTATCGTCCGGAGTTCAAGATGACATATGAGCTTGATCCCCTACGTCAGAAGATAGCAGACTCTTGGCCCGACAGCCTCGACGACACTTGCGCACGCGAAGAGTGGGGATGGAAACCCGAATACGACCTTGATGCCATGACCCGCGACATGCTCATCAACCTCGAAAAGAAACTCCTCTAAATCATTATAATTCTTTAAATTTTGTTAATTTAAAATTTTTATATTGATATTTATGAATAAAACTGAAAACTTTTTTAGGGTTTTCAGTTTTTTTATTTAACTTTGCGATTGTTTTTCCATCTTAGAAACCATTTCATGGAACAGAATTCAATTTCGCATGAGGCATATGAAAACCTTCTGAAAGCGATACTTCCGATCATATTAAAAAACGGCATGAAGGTAACTACCATGGACAAGGTTGCCTCAACTCTGTCAATGTCAAAACGTACCCTTTACGAGATCTTTGACAGCAAAGAGGAAATGCTTAAGGCCGTTATTGGATATTATCATAAAGAGCATATAAACACGGTGATGCGCATATTCCAAGAATCGGAAACCATCATGGAAGCCTTTTATCTCGTTTTCAAGACATTGCAACGCATTATGGAGCAAGCAAGCACCGATTTCTTCCGCGATATGGATTCTTCATATGCAAAACTCAGACCGGTATACGACAATCAGTCTGATACATGGCAGACAAACATGATGAAAGCATTCGAAGAAGGACTTGAACAAGGTGTATTCCGTTCCGATGTCAATTACCCTATTCTTTTCAGAATGTTCCGAATACAGATGGAATCACTCAAACGCATGGAAGAGTTTCTACCTGCCGATGTGAAGCTTTCCGAAGCTTTCGACACCGTCTGTATGAGTTTCCTTCGAAGCATTGCATCACAGAAAGGGATGATTATTCTTGAGAACATACACAAGAATGACATGACGAAGGCCTCTTGAATACAATAACAATTTAAATCTTATTCATAATCAAATGACAGTCAGAAGATCAGTTTTAGCGATGTTATCGTTGTTGTTGTCAATGGCAGCAATGGCGCAGTCGGCTCCTGCCGACACGCTGAGATTATCACGGGAGCAATGCATATCAATAGCATTGCAAGACAATCCCACCATCCGGGTTGCAGACCTGGAAGTAAAACGCGTTGATTATTCAAAGAAAGAGGTTATAGCAAACCTTTTTCCCTCAATCGATTTCTCCGGAGCATATCAACGCACCATCGAATTGCAGACCATGAGCCTCAACATGGGTGGGCAATCCAACAAAATCAAGATGGGTACGGACAATATGTGGAATTTCGGGTTTTCGGCAGCAATGCCTATTGTGAATGCCGCGCTTTGGAAATCCATCAATATATCTGACACTCAGATCCTTTCCACGCTTGAATCAGCTCGCGCCTCACGTCTTGATATGGTAAACAACGTGAATCAGGCTTATTACAGCCTCCTCCTCGCAATCGCTTCACGCGATGTGATCCGTCAAAATTACGAAATTGCAAAAATTAACGCGGATGTTTATAAAAAACAATTCGAACAAGGCACCGCTTCTGAATACGACGTGCTCCGCAGTCAGGTGCAGGTAACCAATGTAGAGCCGGAACTTCTCCAGGCAGATATTGCCGTGCGTCAATGTCAGCTGCAACTCAAAGTGCTGATGGGTATGGATTCAACAGTAGAAGTAATGCCGGATGTAACGCTTAAACAAATGCAGAGCGATATGTTCGGTTACACTGCTGCGCTCAACAGATCTCTTGCCGACAACACTTCTTTGCGTTCACTCGATATCCAGACAGATATGGCCCGTCAGAATGTGACGCTTAAGAAATTCGCCTGGATTCCCACTCTTGCTGTAACATACAATATCAACTGGAATGCCCTCAGCAATGGCAATGCCCTTAAAAATCAGGAGTTCAATCCATATTCAAATGTAGGTGTAGCCATTCAGGTGCCAATATTCTCCGGGGGCTCTAAATATTACGGTGTCAAGCAAGCCCAGATCCAACTTAAAGAGCTGGAATTTCAAAGAGAAAATCTCGTGAACTCTCTCAACATGCAGGTTGACCTTGCTCTTGACAACATAAACAAACAGGTCAAACAGATCTCTGCAAGTGAAGAAGGAATGCGCCAAGCGGCAAAAGCCTATGAAATAATGCAGAAAAGCTTTGAAATCGGAGCGGCGACATATCTTAACCTCCGCGACAGTGAGCTTGCTAATACATCCGCACAGTTAGCATATCTTCAGAGTATCTACAATTACCTTGTCTCAACAAGTGAACTTGACAAACTACTTGGCAAAGACCAGGCTTATTCAACAATTTCCACACGCTAAAACATATCGTCATGAACAAAATATTTCTCACATCCGCTGCCTTCGCACTCCTGCTGCTCGGTGCTTGCTCCGGTAGCGACAAAGAAAATTCAGAAACACAGAAAGAGGCAGCCCCAGTAGTAAAGACAATGCAGGTCAACGACCGCGAAGTTAACCAGATAGGCAACTATACTGCAACTGTTGAACCGGAACTCATAAACAATATTTCTTCTTCTGCTCCCAACAGAATCAAACAGATTCTTGTGGATGAAGGTATGAGAGTTTCTGCAGGGCAGAAACTTGTGGTAATGGACGATGTCAACACCACAAGCTATCAGCTGCAACTCGACAACGCCAAGGCAAATCTTAAGAATATTGAGGTTGACTACAACCGCGCTCTCGAACTTTTTAAGATCGGCGGAGGGACAAAACAACAGGTTGACCAGATGGAGACTCAGCTTATCAACGCCAAGAATGCTGTGGCTTCAGCACAGCGTGCCTTGCGTAATATCACGGAAAACACAGTGTTGACCTCCCCAATATCTGGAGTCGTGACTGTCCGCAATTATGATCCGGGAGATATGACCGGTTCTCTCCCGATCCTGACCGTGGCACGCACACAGCCAGTCAAGATTGTAATAAACATCTCTGAAAGCGAACTTTCCAAAGTAAGACGTGGAATGCCAGCCATCGTGACCTTCGACACTTATGGCGATGAAATTTTCAACGGCACTGTAACCCTGGTATCTCCAACTATTGACCAGGCATCACGCACATTCGGAGTAGAAGTGACACTTCCCAATTCCGACAACCGTATTCTTCCCGGCATGTTCGGACGCGTAGAACTAAGCCTTGGGACTGCACGCCGCGTGGTTGTACCCGACAAAGCCGTGGTTAAGCAGACTGGATCCGGCAACCACTATGTATATGTCTACAATCCCGACGGCACCGTAAGTTACAACAAAGTTGAACTCGGACAGCGTCTTGGCGATTCTTACGAGCTTATAAGCGGAGTCGAACCCGGAGCTACTGTCGTGGTTTCAGGGCAGTCCCGCCTCGCAAACGGCATGAAAGTGACAGTGTCAAAATAAAAGAGGCTTTAGGTTTTAGGCTTTAGGCTTTGGAAATTCCTAATTCCTAACTCCTAATTTCTAATTCCTAATTAAACATTTCACATTAAACATTAAACCTTACCAGTAATGTCTCTATATAGTTCAGCAGTAAAAAGACCGGTGATGACAACACTTTGTTTCGTCACTGTAATAATACTCGGTCTCTTCTCTCTGGCGAAACTCCCTATCGACCTTTATCCGGATATTGATACCAATACCATAATGGTCATTACGATGTATCCTGGAGCATCCGCCAAAGATATAGAACAGAATGTAACCAAGCCGCTTGAAAATGCTCTCAATT
Organism: uncultured Porphyromonadaceae bacterium; assembly: GCA_902495075.1. Taxonomy (GTDB): domain Bacteria; phylum Bacteroidota; class Bacteroidia; order Bacteroidales; family Muribaculaceae; genus Lepagella. Next base: position 7,255 of record CABUVO010000043.1, on the reverse strand, counting down.
CTGTTGAGCATCTGAAACACATAACCTCAACTTCAAGGGAAAACACGTCAGTCATAACTCTCGAATTTGAATACGGCTACGACATAGACGTGCTTACAAATGATGTGCGCGACAAACTCGACATGGTCAAATCGCAGCTTCCGGATGACTCGGAAAACCCGATTATCTTCAAATTCTCCACAGATATGATCCCAATATGCCTCCTATCTGTGCAGGCAAACGAAAGTATGCCGGGACTTTATAAAATCCTCGACGACAATGTCGCCAACCCCCTCGCGCGTGTTGATGGTGTCGGATCGGTGTCAATCTCCGGTGCTCCCAAACGAGAGATTCATGTATATGTCGATCCCAATAGACTCGAGGCATACAATCTGTCGGTGGAGCAGATAGCTTCCGTAATCGGAGCTGAAAACCGCAATGTGCCCGGAGGATCATTCGATATCGGCTCAAACACATATGCATTGCGCGTGCAGGGAGAGTTTGAGGAAACCTCTCAGATGGAAAAGATTCCGGTTGGAAGTTTCCAAGGCAAAATCGTATATCTAAGCGATGTTGCAAAAGTAGTTGACAGCCTTGAGGAACGCACCCAACAGACATACAACGATGGCAAGGAAGGTGCGATGATCGTTATCCAGAAACAAAGCGGTGCCAACTCGGTGGAAATTTCAAACAAGGTCATGAAGATGCTTCCTTCTCTTCAGAAGAATCTTCCTTCCGATGTAAAGATCGGAGTGATTGTTGATACCTCCGACAACATCCGTAACACAATATCTGCTCTGGTAGAGACTGTGCTTTACGCCCTGCTTTTTGTGATGATCGTTGTATTCCTCTTCCTCGGACGCTGGAGAGCCACCCTGATCATCGTCATCACGATCCCCGTATCTCTGATTGCTTCGTTCATTTACCTCTTCGCCACAGGCAACACCTTGAATATTGTGTCGCTGTCTGCCTTATCCATTTCTATTGGTATGGTTGTGGACGATGCAATTGTGGTGCTTGAAAATGTCACTACTCACATCGAACGTGGGGCAGACCCGAAACAGGCGGCAGTGCACGGCACAAATGAGGTCGCAATCTCTGTTATCGCTTCCACTCTGACACTTATCGCGGTGTTCTTCCCTCTTACACTCGTAACAGGCATGACTGGAGTGCTCTTCCGCCAGCTCGGATGGATGGTGACTATAATGATGATAATTTCAACAACCTGCGCCCTCTCACTCACCCCGATGCTCTGCAGCCAGTGGTTAAGACTGAAAGGGAAAGCAACTGACGGCAATAAGAAAAACTGGTATTCATATGTTGAACGAGCTCTCGACAAATTCGATAACGGTTACGCCGGACTTCTTGGCAAGGTGGTGACCCACAGAGCTGTGACCATCGTTATATGTCTCGGTATTTTTGCGGGTTCAATATTTCTTTTGAGATTTGTGGGAACAGAATTCTTCCCAACTCAGGATAACGGTCGAATCGGTGTCAACCTCGAATTGCCAATCGGCTCAAGAGTTGAAGAAGCACAAGAAGTCATGGTCAGACTTGACTCCCTATGGAGAGCAAAATATCCGGAAATAACAGTAATGAACTATACTGTCGGACCGGCAAGTGCCGACAACACGTTCGCTTCATTGTCGGATAATGGTCCACACATCATCTCAATGAACATACGTCTTCAGGATCCGGGCGACCGCAAACGAGGCATTCGTGAAATCGCTGACGAAATGCGTAAAGATATTAATCAAGAATTCCCTGAATTCAAAAAAGCGCAAGTAAATGTCGGTGGTGGACGAGGAGCCGGCATGGGCGGTCAGAGCACCGTCGACTTCGAGATATACGGATATGATTTTGAAGAAACCGACAAAGTAGCCCAGGAACTCAAGCAGATTCTCTCTGGAATCGAAGGCACTGCCGACATAACAATCTCAAGATCCGATTACCAGCCGGAATATCAGGTTGATTTCGACCGCGAGAAACTTTCGATGTATGGTATAAACCTTCAGACAGCTGCCTTCTATCTGCGCAACCGAATCAATGGCTCCACAGCCTCTCAATTCCGCGAAGACGGAGAAGAATATGATATCAAGGTGATGTATGCGCCCGAACACCGCACAAGCATCGAAGATATCGAAAACATTGTTATCTATTCCAATCAGGGAAAGGGAATCAGGCTTAAGGAACTCGGAACTGTTGTGGAACGCTTCACGCCTCCGACAATCGAACGAAAAGACCGCGAACGTATAATCACCGTATCTGCCGTTGTTGACGGAGCGCCGATGAGTGAGGTCGTTGCCTCGGCAGAAGCAGAAATGGCAAATATGCATCTCCCCTCGGGAGTTACAATCCAGATAGCGGGAAGCTACGAAGACCAGCAGGATTCTTTCAGCGATCTCCTTATGCTTGGAGTCCTGATAATTATTCTTGTATACATAGTGATGGCTGCTCAGTTTGAATCTCTAACATATCCAGCAATCATCATGACATCACTGCTCTTCGCCTTCTCCGGAGTATTCCTTATACTCTGGCTGACTGGACACACGCTCAACATCATGTCTATGATCGGAGCTATCATGCTTATAGGTATTGTTGTGAAGAACGGTATCGTGCTCATCGACTATATCACGCTTAACCGCGAACGTGGAATGTCTATCCGCAAAGCAGTGATCGATGGTGGTCGCTCGCGTCTGCGTCCTGTTGTCATGACCACACTAACCACCATCCTCGGCATGGTGCCGATGGCTGTCGGCACCGGTCAGGGAGCCGAGATGTGGCGCCCGATGGGTACTGCCGTGATTGGTGGTCTGACATTCTCCACGGTGCTCACACTTCTCTTCGTGCCTGTGCTCTACTGCGTATTCGCCGGCAACGGAGTGAAGAGAACGCGTCGCAAACTCCGCGCAAAACACTCGAAATAGAATCACCCTCCTCTCTCCTCTCCATTCCCATATAGCCCCATTCCGCCCTATATTGCCCCATATAGAGCCCTAAAGAAAGAAAAAAATGAAAGCAATATTCATCTCATATGACCAGGCACATCACGAAAAAATCATCGATGTGCTCACCCGCATGTCTTGCCGAGGCTTCACAGCCTTCGGCGAGGTGCAGGGACGCGGAAGCAAAACCGGAGATCCGCATTACGGCACCCATGCATGGCCGTCGCTGGCTTCAGCCATCCTCACATTTGTGGAAGACGACCGCGTAGAGCCGGTGCTCAGACATCTCAAAGAGCTTGATGAGAACAAACCTCTCCTTGGGCTCCGCGCCTTTGTCTGGGACACAATCGCCACAATATGATTACCCACCATGACAATATATTTTTACAATAAAGAAATTAATCCTTATGGTAGAAGATTAATCCCTATAGAAGAATTTTAATCTTTATTGTAAACCTGGTGATAAAATTTAATTCCCTTAAATTCTCTTCAACTGTTGCAAAAGTTACAAAATATTTGTAACTTTGCAACAGATTCGCGCACGTGGCGTAATTGGTAGCCGCGCTAGACTTAGGATCTAGTGTCTAACGACGTGGGGGTTCGAGTCCCTTCGTGCGCACAAACAGGAAAGCAGATTATTGATTCTCAATAATCTGCTTTCCTGTTTTCAAATACTGTGTTGAGGGCGCAAGCCCGAAATCCGGATCAGCGGTTTTTCGGAATCGAATCCAGAGTCTGCGTTAGCTCTGATTCTCCATGCCCGCATTAGCCCCGAAATCTCTATTTATATTATCTTTTCGAGGATTTTCATCGCTCCTTTCTCGCGAATGTCATGGCAGAATTTATCATAGAGAGCCAAAAATTCGGAGACTCCCCTCAGATCTACTCCTCCGAATGCCGAAAGAGAAAGGAAATCTTCCGGACTGTCGGATTCGATGAGCTGTTTGTCCTCGGGTGTGAGCCAAGGCTCTGACGGCTCAAATCCTTCACCGTTATCATCGGTATGATATTTCAGATAATCGCGATATGCGGCTATAAGATATGCCATACGGGTCAGATCCTTCCCATCCCGTATCATTTTAGCAAGATTCGGCACAATATATACCGGAAATTTTGAAACTCCATCAAAGCAGAGCCTGGCAATCTGATCGCTTACAGAGCGATTACCAAACCTCTCTATCAATTTCCCTTTGTATTCTTCGAGATCAATGTTGCCAGGTGCCGGAACATACGGAGTGATATCCTTATCCATAAAATCACGCACAAACGCCACAATCCGCCGGTCATGCATTGCGTCATCCACTTTTCTATATCCTGCAAGAAAAGATGGATATGAAAGCAACGTATGCGAAGCATTAAGGAGACTGAGTTTCATATTCTCGTAAGCTGAGACATCATCGGTAAATTCAACATCTACCGCCTCCCATTGGGGACGACCAGCCACAAACTTGTCTTCAATAACCCACTGAATAAAATCCTCACAATAAACCGGTGCCTTGTCATCTGTGCCGTTTTTCTTGTTAAGTCGGTCTATATCGGAGGGTAAAGTTGCAGGTGTGATACGGTCAACCATACTGTTCGGAAAAGAAACATTCTTTTCTGCCCATTTTGCTAATTCCTCATCCTGGGCACGAAAAAAGCTCATAAACGCTTTTCGGGCAGTGTCTCCATTATGCTGAAGATTATCGCATGTCAGAATGGTCACTCCGCCGATACCCTTATCCCTGCGTCGACGCAACCCCTCAGCCACATATCCGAAAACAGTTACGGGATTCCGGGGATTATTCAGATCATGCTCAACCCCTTCATTTGAAAACATAAATTCTCCACTCGCTTTATCAATGTTATACCCACCTTCCGTTATTGTCATTGATATGATTCTAATACTCCTGTCGGCGACAAGATCCAAAATACGTTTTGGATCCTCTTGTGCCCACACAACATCCTCAAGAGAACTTATTTTCAGAGCTTTGTCTATGCCATCACACCCACATGGAGTCAAGGTATACTCTCCCCGTTGCTGTTTAAGGGCACGATAAAGGCGTTCATCGGATGGAAGCAACATTGCGCCAATTATTCCCCAGCAATGCTGCGAAGGATCTTTGCCAAGCAACTCATTAGTATAAAATTCTTCATGGGCACGATGGAAATTTCCCACTCCGAAATGAAGTATACCGGGCGTCACATTCTCTCTATCGTAGCCCGGCGTAATTACATTAGCAGTTTTCATATATCGTTTCAGTTATCAAATTCGTTGAATCGTATCAATTGTCAAATTCCTCATTCTATCCCATGGTTCCCAGTTTTCTAAACGCAAAATTCGCATAAATTGATATAAACCTTTCATGCGATTTAGTTGGAAATACCCACGGGAGTCCCGTGGGTATTCACACTCGACTACTGCCGCTAAGGCAGACATCCCGCCTTAACTATACTTTAACTCTAACACTAATTAATTGGCGGCAGCATCGAGACCGCATACATCATTATCAATTGAACTATCTTTTGAATCTTCAATACTATTTTTTGAATCCGGCACAGCAGGCTTAACAAGTTTGATAAGCACAAAAGCTGCTATTGGATGAAGCGCTCCCATGCAATAGAAAAGATATTCACCCATAGTCGACATCAACGAACCGACTATAAGATTAAAGCAGGCAGCCCCAACTGCACCTGCTCCGCAGGCAATACCTATCACCGAAGCCACATTCTTAACCGGGAAAGATTCTGCCACTACAACCCCGATATTATATAGCCATACAAGGCAGACAAAAGCCACAATAGCGAACACAGCTGTAATCAAACCGAGGCGTACGGAAAACGCCACCCCCTCCCAATGGCTTAACATGGGCACAAGCGCTATTATAGGAGCGACACACGCAGAGAGGCTCATCACAACCTTACGTGATCTCAGTGAGTTCCATCCTCGCGACACCAATCTGTCGGAATAAGCCGAAGCCAACACTCCAAGCGTTGCGCCAACAAGAAACGGTATTCCACCTATATATTGTATCATATCAAGCGTCTCCTGCGTACCCATACCTTGCTCCACTCCAAGATTACGAAGATACCCTGGAAGCCAGAAATTTATAAAATACCACACCGGGTCACTTACAAGGCGTATAAGTATCACTCCCCAAAGAGCACTGGTTCCAAACAAAGCACCAAGTTTGAAATAGCGTTGATTTTTTACCTTTGCCGTTGGTTCGTCAAGAGTCATTGCCAGGAACTCTGGTTGCGGTTTGCTATATATTATCCACCACAATCCTGCTATCGCGAGTCCTACAACTCCGGCTATAATGAAAACATCCTGCCAAGGAAAATATCTAACCATCCATGCCACGGCAAGAGGGGCTGTCATTGTGCCTATTGAGCCGCCAGCCTGACAAAGAGCGTTGGCTGTGGCACGTGTCTTCTTTTCAAACCACAGTGTTACAGCCACTATCTGACCCGTAAATATAGTCGGTTCGGCAAGACCGAGAATGCCGCGACATGCCGCAAACTGATATACATCCTGCGACAAACCTCCACCGATACAGGCAAGCGACCACGCCGCGATACCTCCAAACATTACCGGCTTTGGACCAAACTTATCCACAAGTATTCCTGAAACCGGATACATTATCGCATAGCAGATCAGGAACACATTGAGAATCCATGCAAATTCGATATCGCCGATATTGAAATGACCGAGAATCTCAGGTTTTAAAATCGAAAGCAGCTGTCGGTCAAGATAATTGCAGACGATCGCCACAACAATTGTCGCGACTATTACCCATCTCCGGGTGTAAGGATTCTGATTTCGTAACATATGAGTATTAATTTTAGGTCAACAGCATTATGGCTTTAAAATAAGTCATTTTGATATGCTGCAAATTTATTGAAAAACGTTTGCACTTCAATTCCATTAATTCATCGTTAAAATAATTCCAACTGCATTAATATGCACATATCTATAACACAATAAATCAATTAACAATCTCATTTAACTAAATCCACAATAATCCACGCCATAAAACTTATGCTTATCATCAGCACAAATTCCGATTTACCGAACGGAGTTCTGCAAGGTAAAAGGTTATAGGGAATAGGTTAAAGGTGAATTGGCGCGCCTCAACAAACCGAGTCAACATAATTATTTAAACGCTACGGCGCGAAGGGCGAAACTTGATTCAAATTGTCACGAAAATATTAACACGGAGGCACAGAGGAACAGAGGTTTAAAGTAATGTGAAATTTTTGAATGTATAATGTTAATTTTCAGGCGCGGAGGGTCTTAACGACCTTGCGGAGACACAGAGTCCGTAGCTTAAATATCGAGTCAGCCCTTG
>CABUVO010000042.1 GCA_902495075.1 uncultured Porphyromonadaceae bacterium | reverse complement strand
GTTGGACGCGGACAGAACGGATGGCACGCGGATTCCTTGATATCAATAAAATTCCTCTTCCCTGCTGTGAGACTGCAGTTGCGAGCAACAGCAGCTACGATCTGAAAAAGATTGAAAATTGCAATATTGATTAGCGGATTTCTGCAACCTAAGTGTCTAATATATAAACTCAGTCAAAACAAGTACGCGATACGCTTTTAATCCACTCGGAGAGAATGAGTATATCTACCAGTATGACATAAAATCGATGTTACAGTAATTTGTTGTATGTTTCTCCGTTCACCTCAACTACAAGATACCATCTTAAAGAATTGGAAGAGGCTGCTTCTTGCAGTTCCGCTTGCTTTTGTCTCATGCACGTCTATGGATGATGCGCTGCTCGAAGAGGCTGTGTCGCAGGCTGAATCCAATGCTCCGGAAATTGAGAAAGTGCTTGGTGCTTACGAGGGAGAAAAGAAAGAGGCTGCTGAATATTTGGTTCGTGGAATGTTGGGACAGTTTTCTCTGACCGGTTCCGGGCTCGACTCCATAGAGATGCTGTATCGGGAGCTTCCGCAACCAAACGGAAGTTGGAAGTTGGATTCGTTGCAACGCATCATTGGTAAACGTTATGAAAGATATTCTCAAAGGAGAGAGGTTGACCTGCAGACACTGACTTCGGATTATATCACGCGCAATATTGAGGATGCGTGGCGGTTGAAGGAGCTTAGGAGCTGGAATAAGGATCTTTCCCTGGAGGAGTTTTGTGAATTGCTCTTGCCATATCGAATAGGTAATGAACCTGTTACCGAATGGAGGGATTCTTACCGAAACGCGCTGGATTCCATTTCGGACAAGATTGATGCGGCTGCAAATTCAGTGGAAGCTGCCGCTGTCATATCAAAATCCTTAGGCGAGATACATTACACCAGATGGCTTAAAATCCCTGACCGCCCTGCACCATCGTTGCTTGAATCCCCAGTGGGATATTGTAGAGAGGAATGTGCCCGCAATCTATATGCCATGAGGGCATTCGGCATCCCCACTGCAATCGACGAATATTTGGTTTCCCCTGCGAATGGCACGCCACATCAATGGAACGTTGTTTATGATGATATTGACAGGCGATTCCGCATGTTTGAAAATGCGGAGTATCCTCCTACCCGCGATAGTCTGCACAATGACCATCGGCGAAAGGGGAAAGTATACAGAAGAACTTTGTCCATAAATATGGAGCGGCTGCAGAAATTGAGGGAAATACCTGATGTGCCGCAGGAACTTACTTATCCCCGGCTGAAAGATGTCACATGGGAATATTTCGGGCATAACAAGGCGGAAGTCAAGGTAGATGCGAAAGGAAAAACGGTATACCTCGGCATTTTTACTCCGGAAGGATATCGCCCCATAGACATTGCGGAAAAAAGCAGGAAGGGCAACGCTGTCTTTCGGGATATAGAACCGGATCTTATATATTTCCCGATTGTCAGGAAAGGTGCCGGTTATTCTGTCTGCGGCAATCCGTTCATGCTGTTACAAAACGGAAAGGTACATGAATTCGTTCCCGACATGTCAAAGATGGAAAAGACATCCTTGACGAGAAAGATGGGTCTGGTACGTAGCGCTTTCATTAGGATGAGTTCAGTAGTTGGATGTAAGATACAGATAGGACGGACAGGAAATGGACCTTGGATTGATGTCGACAGCATTGAACGTATGCCGGAACATAATTTTTACAGAATACCGGTAGAAGAGATTCCTAAGGAATTTAAAGCAAGATACATTCGCCTTATTACCTCTCCGTTCCATCATTCACAAATCGGGGAAGTGATTGTGTCAGAAGATTCACTCGCTATCCATCGGTTGCCCATATCTTCGGTTACTGATAACCATACGGATGATATGAATAAACTCGTTGACGGTGATATCTTGACATGGACAATTTATAGGTCGTTTGGTCAGAGACTTGTATTCAGGATTGATTCTGACAAGAAAGTTGACAGTATATTCTTTATCCCGCGCAATGACGACAATTATGTAGTTCCGGAAGAGGAATATGAACTGTTTTATTTTGCCCGTGATGGTTGGAAATCCTTGGGAAGAAAAGTGTCTGAAGGTTTCTCAATAGATTTCGAGGTTCCGGCGAATGCCGTGTTGTGGCTTCGCAACCTAACGAAAGGGAGAGAGGAGCAGATCTTCATATGCCACGACGGCAGACAGCTTTTCAATACTGACCTTGGAGGAGATTAAGGTGACAATCCATCCCTCGTCATGTAGCGAAAAAATATATAAAATTTGCAATATTGATTAGTGGATTTTCACAGCTTAAGTGTCTAATATATAAACTCATTCAAAACAACACGATTCCAACCTATGCTTATCATGAACAAACTCAGAAAATACAGTCTCTATCTTTTTACAATGGCAATATCCCTGTCGGTAATTATGTCTTGTAGCAGTGGCGATAAAGAGCAGAGGGATATAGTATCGGAATGGATCGGTAGGGAAATCGTAATTCCGGCGGAACTCGGATTTCAGGTTGGTGACATACCCGTGAATTACGATTTCGATGCAGCCGATTTCAAGATCGTCACTTATGTCGATTCGGCAGGATGCACAGCTTGTCGTATGAAATTAAATGAGTGGGATGAGTTTATAAATGAACTCAAAGGTATTGATGATGTAGAAATAAACTTTGTATTAATAATTGGTGCTAAGGATAAATATAAGATAACTGATATTTTAAAAAACTAATTGTTTTGATCATCCGGTGATTATAGATACAGAGTTTGGCTTCAGCAAACTTAACGAAATATCAGATAATGTAAAACTCCATACGTTTTTATTAGATGATGATAATAAAGCTGTTATTGTGGGCAATCCTATTAATAATCCCAAGATAAAGGAATTATATTATAAATTATTGAAACAAAAGAAAGATAATATATTTAGCAATTCCGATTCAAGGATATTAAATGAAAATAATTGTTATTGTGGCAATCCTGTAATATCATTAGGAATTGTACATGTAGGTGATACTATAAACAAAATTTTTAGGATAACTAATAATGGTAATGATACATTAGCATTGCAAGAAATGATACCTTCTTGTAATTGCTTAAAACTAAATATTTCATCTTCAATAATTCAGACAGGAGAGTATGCGGATGTAGAAATGACATATGTAGTAGATTCTATAAAAGGGTATTTTTCTCGTTCTGCTGATATATATTTTAATGAAAGGAAAAATCCTGTGCATCTTGTAATGCATGGGTTTAATAAATAACAATAATAACTAAATTCACTATGAGAAAAGCTGTTTATTCAGTTGCCTTACTGGCAATTATGGGAATTTCAGGTTACTCTGGGATCAAGGCATTGTCTTTAGATACCGGAGGGAATTCAATTGAGATGGCTAATGTTGAAGCATTAGCAAGAGGAGAAGGGGAGCCCAAGACTGGTGATCCGTGTTATAGTAAAGGGGAATACAATTCAGATTATCCCGAAGCTGTAGTGTGTGATAATCCATGTGTGCGTAAACCCTGGAATCCTAACCTTTTGGAAACAATATCATATTGTCCCTGAGTAAATTTCTAACTATCATTTTACTATGCTTGCATACCGGATATGCAATTTCCGGTATGCAAGCATCCGAAATTTAAAGAACATAAATTTAACATTGAGATATTGGTTATGAATATGATGAGGAAGAGTTATAAGGTGTCATTTGGTGGATTACTGCTTTTTGTTTTGTTACTGGCGGCTTGCAACAAACAGAAAGAGGTAGCAAAGCTTGAAATGGATGTACTGGATGAGAAGTTTTCTGATGTTGATATTAAAGAGTTGCAACCAGTGGATACGCTCTATTCTTTTTCGCGGGATTATCCGGTGCGCGTAGAAAAATGCGGAGATAAGCTGGTGTTGTTGTTCGCTCAGCAGGATACGGTGATCAAAATAATGGATTTGAATTCCCGTGAGATCAGACCATTGGCGATAAAGGGGAATGGACCGAATGATGTTTTATCTCCCTCTTTCTTCAACAACCACTGTGTTTCGGCAGATGGCGGTCTGAACTTGTATGATGGTAATCTGAATGAGATCGTTTCAGTCGATGCCGACAGTCTGAAGCTCCGGAAGGCGCGAATGCCTAAAATTCTTATGCAGGAAGGCTCTATTAATTATTGGGGAAATACGGCTGTTTCATATACTCTCATGAAATCAGATAATCTCTTCAATATTACCGATATAAAAGCAAATGACAAGAAAGCTGTGGCATACCCTTTTGAACTGTCGGAAGAGTCAATGAAAATGCTCAAAAGATTCCCTACCTACCTTTCCTCCATTATAAACGCCAATCGGAAGAAGGACCGGATTGTGGTTTCTCAATATTATTTCGACATGTATTATGTGTACGATTTCAAAGGGAATCTTCTGAAGAGTGTGAATTTGTCGGGCGATGTGCAGGATATTAACGAGGGTATAAAGAAATTTTTTGATCTGTCGCCTGCAGGCTATATCAGATATGCGCCGGGCTACGCTTCCGAGAATGGAGTTTATTTGCGACGGTTAAAAGAAATGCCCCTTGCGGATAATCGGGGCTATGACACTGTTGAATCGCATATAGTAAAGATAGACTGGGATGGCGTGCCACAATCGGTCATACATGTTCCGGAAGGTTTAAATACTTTTTGTGTCGATGAACACGACCGGTTCATTGCGATCATAAACTCGACAGATAACGAGGGTAACGAGATATTTCATCTTGTCAGATACGAATAAAGTGTAAGGTCGTGTTTGAATTTAATCTCTAAATTCCGGAATTTTGGGCGTAAAAATTGACCGATGTTATGTCATGTTATAGAAATGAGAGATTTTTACAAATCTCAATTTCTTAAACTGCTGATATTTACGGATATAAAATCTGCTAAAAAGCGGCAATGAAAGATTTTTATTTTGGATGTTATATTTCAATTCGCTATTTTTGTAAGATGTATATTCAGTTTTCGCAAGCGAAAAGCTGAAGTTTATAAGTTTATTTGCGCTATGCGCAGTTTATAAGTTTATTGGTTTGTCGCGATATAAGTACATAGCTCAAACCGAGTCGAACCGGATAAACTTTTAAACTTATAAACTCTTAAACTTTAAGTTGAAGCTTGCGAAACTTAAATTAACAATTAATGAATGCGAAATGGAAACGCAGGTGGCGGAAAGCCGGAAAGTGGGCGGAGAACGTGCTGTTCGTTGCCAGCATCGGCTTTTTCCTGTTTGTCATCTGGCATCTGTTTCTTTTCGCTTCTTTCAACATCCCTTCAGAGTCGATGCTGCCGACACTTCAGCCCGGCGACAAGGTGTTGGTTGACAAAGTGACCACAGGGGCGCGCCTGTTCGATATCTTCGAGGCTGCCTCGGGGAAGGATGTGAAGATCCGCCGCATGCCGCCTTTCAGGAAATTCAAGCGCGGCGACATACTGGTTTTCAATTTTCCCTTTCGCGATGAATGGAAGAAAATCGATATGGATTACAGGGTGTATTACGCCAAAAGATGTGTCGGAGCGCCGGGGGACGTGCTTGAGATCCGGGATTTCGATTATTACATCAACGGCGTTCCTTCGGAAGGGGGCGGTGACCGCCGGCTGGTAAGGGCTTTATATGCCCCGGATTCCGTCAGTCGCGATTCATTGCCGGGATTCAGGGCTTTCCGGAAAGATTCAGTGACGCACTGGACCATCCGAGACCTCGGACCGCTCTACATTCCCCGCAAAGGGGAGGAGATAAGTCTTACTCCAGCCAACTATCTCCCTTACAAGAAAGCGATAGAGTGGGAAACAAAAAATAAGCTTAAGGATAAGGACGGGATGCTGACACTTGGAGGAAAACAGGTGAAGAGCTACCGCTTCAAGGAGAATTATTATTTCATGGCGGGAGACAACTCGGGAGATTCTCAGGATTCACGTTACTGGGGTTTCGTGCCTGAACCCTTCATCGTCGGGCGGGCTCTGTTGGTATGGTGGTCTGAGCGTGATGAAGTGGTAAACAAGGAAAGGGTGATGAAATGGCTCAACTGATAGTTGTTTTCGGATTGGTGGAATGTGTGTTCGGATGGCTGCAGCTTTTGGGATTTGCGGCTTCCGGCAATTCCATGTATCCTGCAACAGGCACGTTCTACAATCCCGGTCCCTACTGCGGGTTTCTTGCCGTAATCGCTCCGGTTGCGCTTCACGTGGTGTTGCACGACAGGCACAAAGTAGCGGTCTGGCTGTCGGGAACCTACCTCTTCCTTGCCATCGGACTAATGCCGGCGTTGATGGGCAGAACGGGATGGATTGCAGCTCTGCTCGGTTGCGCGGTGGTGGCTGCGGGACGTTATGTCTCTGCCGGCAGGTCATTTAAGAAGGGAAGACTCCGGGTATATGCCGTTTCTATGATTGTGCTGACAATAGCGTTTCTTGCGTTGCTTTATTTCCTTAAACCCGACTCCGCACAGGGACGCGTGCTGATGTGGATGGTGGCATTCCAGGCTATGATTGCCCACCCGTGGGGCGTTGGCTGGGACCGGGTTGCCGGAGCTTTCGGGCAGGCTCAGGAGGATTATTTCGCGCAGCATCCAGATTCGGTGTTCGTCTCTGTTGCCGGTGCGCCGGAATATGTGTTCAACGAATTCCTACAGATCGGTATTGCATTCGGCATTGCGGGCTTCATTGCATTTATCGCTGTTGTCGTTGCCGGAGCAGTGACGGCATGGAGATCACGATGCTACGGTCTCTGCGGAGCCGTAGTGGCTTTCACGGCAGTGTGTTTCTCTTCATATCCCCTGCAGTTTGCCGAGTTTTATCTGTTGGTCTTCCTTCTCGGAGGAGCGATAATATTTCATCGGCATAATTATCCGGTGTGGCTCAGAGCCGGAGCGTGCGTTGTGTTGGGTGGCGTTCTGTCGGTTCCTGCATATGGAATAATGGAACGGAAAAGGCAGACAAGTGAATGGGACAGAATGAGCAACGCAATACGCTACCGCCTGTCGGACGGCATGATGAAGGAATGTGATTCATTGGTGCGGGAGATGGGATGGAGTGCCCGCTGTCTTTTCGACTATGGGAAAGCATTGCGTGGAAACGGAGATTATGAAAAGTCAAACAAGGTGCTGAGGATGGGAGTGGAGATCAGCAGCGATCCGATGTTTCTCAACCTTATAGGACGTAATCATGAGGACATGGGGGAGACTGCCGAGGCTGAGGAGTATTATACGAGATCGAGACATAGATTGCCCAACCGCCTCTATCCCTATTATCTCCTTGCCTTGCTCTACGCTAAGGAGGATGATACCTCATCGGGTAAGTTCCTGAAGGCATACGAGGAGGCGATGGAGCTCCCGGTGAAAGTGGAATCACCCGCAACAAGGGAGATGAGGGAAGAACTGATAGAGGTAAAAGGTAAGAGGTAAAAGGGGAGAGGTAAGAGGTTAGAAGTAAGAAGTAAGAGGTGATATGAACGGAATAATCGTAAAGACAATAACAACGGCAGCAGTCGTTTTGGCAATGGTCGGAGGAGGGTGTTCTTCCGATAAAGGCAAAGAGGGAGACGCTGTGTCGACTAAAAAGACGGAAAAGCTTTCCTCTTCTTCGGAGGGAGGCATGCCGGTCGTGAAGACAATGAAGCTCACGGAGCGCGAGATAACCCATGATATGGTGAGCAACGGCAAGATAATGGCGAGGGAAACGGCAGATCTGTATTTCCGTTCATCCGAGCCAGTGAGCGAGTTGTGGGTGCGTGAGGGTCAACGAGTGAAGCGTGGTCAGAAACTTGCCCGTCTTGATCTTTTCAAACTCGAGTCGGAGCGTGCCAAACTTTTGTCGGAGAGAGAGAAAGCCCTTTTAGACATGCATGATGTGCTTATAGGGCAAGGTTACGATCCGACAGACAAAGCTTCCGTGCCGGAAGAGGTGATGCGGCTGGCGCGTGTCAGGAGCGGTCTCGACGGCATAGAGACATCGATCGCCCTGAATAAAAAAGAGATTGAACAATCCACATTGACCGCTCCCTTCGATGGCGTTGTTGCAGATCTCAAAATTAAACGCTTTGGGATTGCTCCGACCTCAGAACCAAGCTGCCGCATTATAAACGACGGTGGCATGCAGGTGGAGTTCCCGGTGCTGGAGAGTGAATTGTCGCTTTTGCATATTGGTGACGGTGTTGAAGTCTCACCCTTCGCGGGAGGGAATGCCTGTCGTGGCAAGGTTACCGAAATAAACCCTAAGGTTGATGAGAAAGGGCTTGTGACGGTTAGGGCCTCACTGAGTTCCCGTGGCGGAATGATTGATGGCATGAATGCCCGCGTGCGTGTCAGCAAGAACCTTGGCAAACGGTTGGTCGTGCCGAAGAGTGCAGTGGTGCTCCGTTCGGGCAGGGAAGTTGTCTTCACCCTGGAAAACGGCAAAGCGATGTGGAACTATGTTACCACCGGTATTGAGAATCTCGACAGCCGTGAGATTCTCGAAGGGTTGACAGCCGGTCAGACAGTGATTACGGACGGCAACGAGAATCTTGCCCACCAAACTCCGGTAGTAGTGGATTAGCATTAGGTGTTAGGCATTAGGTGTTAGGCTGTTCACCGTATGGCTCTAAAACCTAAAGCCTAAAGCCTAAAACCTCATTAAAATTAAACATTAATTTGATACGGTTTCTGTTACAGCGGCGCATTGCCGTGCTGATGAGCTTTCTCGCTCTTGTGATCTTAGGGTGTGTTACGTTCGTGACGCTTCCGGTGTCGCTCTTGCCTGATGTCGATGTCCCCCGGATTGCAGTCAGGGCAGACGGAGCATCCCTTGATGCCCGCGAACTTGAGAACATGGTTGTCGCCCCACTCCGGCGCGAGCTGATGCAGGTGGGAGGATTGTCGGATATCCGGAGCGAAACGCGCGACGGATATGGCATCATCCGGCTCACGATGGATTATGGCGTTGACACGGATCTCGCATTTATCGAGGTGAACGAGAAAATAGACGCGGCTATGAATTCGCTTCCACGGGATATCAGCCGTCCCAAGGCCGTGAAGGCATCAGTGGCTGATATTCCCGTTACTTACCTCCAACTTACCACCGCATCCGAGCCTTCTCCCGAATTCTATGATGTTGCCGACAATATTGTCAGGCGTCGCCTCGAACAGTTGCCCGAAGTGGCGTTGGTGGATATATCCGGAGTGCCGGGGAAAGAATTGCGCGTAACGCCTGATTATGATCGTATGCAACCTGCCGGAATAACCTTGGCGGATATTGAGAAATCCCTTAAAGACAACAATGCCGAGCCGGGAAGCATGACGGTTCGCGATGGTTATTATGAATACAGCATCCACATATCCGGAAAACTGCGCACTCAGGAGGATGTGGAGAATGTGCCTCTGATGAAGAACGGGAGAATGCATCGCTTGGGTGATTTCTGTGAAGTGGAACTCACGGAATGTCAGGCGCAGGGGTATTCTCTTTTTAACGGGCGCCGCGCCATGACGATGGCGGTGATCAAGCATGAGGCATCGAGCATGGCAGACCTTGACAAGGCAATTGACGGCACTATAAAATATTTCTCTTCCCAATATCCCGACATTTCGATCACCAAGACCCGAAGCCAGACGGAACTGCTCGATTTCACGATAAGCAACTTACGTCAGAACCTGATTTTAGGTCTTGTGCTCGTTTTTCTTGTCTGCGCCCTCTTCATGCGCAACTGGAGGATGCCGGTGGTTATCGGTTTTACTGTTGTGGTTGCCGTGATCATAACATTCCTTCTTTTCTATCTCTTCCATATTTCGATCAATATAATATCATTGGCAGGACTCATACTTGCCGTGGGCATGATGATCGACAATTCCGTCATAGTGGCGGAAAATATCATGCAGTATCGCAAGCGTGGCTATTCGCTTGAAGACAGCTGCGTGTTGGGCACGACGGAGATGATCACGCCGATGCTGAGCTCATCGCTCACCACAGTTGCTGTCTTTCTGCCTCTTGTGTTCATGAGCGGCATTGCCGGTGCAATATTTGCTGATCAGGCATTCTCGATCACCGCCGGGTTGTTTTCTTCCTATGCAACGGGCATCACATTGCTGCCTGTGCTTGTCTCTATCGTGGAGAAAGGGAGAAAGGAGGATATCTCGCAAGGAGATGAAGACGGCGCAGAGGGGAGAGGCCTTAAATGGTATGACAAGGGGATTGATTTTATATTTTCCCATAAGTTGGCTACGGTTCTGTTTGTCATTCTCACCGTAGCGTCTTTGTTCCCGCTTGCGGAAGCTCTCGACGTGGAGCGTTTGCCCCGCATTGACAGTGCGGAAACAATACTTTCAGTAAACTGGAATGAGAACATAAACATAGACGAAAACCGCGTGCGCTCCGAGAAGGTCACAGACGCTGTTGAGAATGAAGAGTGGGCGGCATTTGTAGGGCGACAGGATTTCATGCTCGGTGACAATTCTGAAAAGGGGGCATCGGAAACCGAGTTTTATTTCCGGGTGTCGGATCCCGACAAACTACAGGCATTCAAAGATTCCCTGACATCTTTTCTGCGGCGTGAATATCCGGCAGCCGTGTGTGGGTTCAGTGTCCCGTCAAATCCGTTCGAGCAGGTGTTTTCTTCCGGAGGAGCGCCATTGGAGGCTCGTTTTCTTACCGGATATGCAGGTGGATCAGTGGAAACGGCGGCGCGTCTGTGTAGCGCCGTAAAAGGAGCCACGGGGCTGGATGTGAAGGATATTCCGCAACAAGAGGTGATAGATATACGCACGGATCCTGAACGTATGCTTCTCTATGGAGTCAGCGCTTCCGATGTGCGCAACACAATAGACGTGACTTTTAAAGGTTCGCAAACCACTATCCTCAGGTCTTATCAGGATTATATACCTGTAAGAATTTCCGACAGAGGGATAACTCCTGATGAATTGCTTGCAACGGCGTTGGTATCTTCATCTGCGGGAAAAGAGGGCAACGGGAATGGCATTCCGCTCTCTGCCCTTGCCCACACAATGAAACGGGATGCGTTGGGGGTTATAAACGCCTCCGGTGCGGGTGAGTATCTACCGGTGGAACTTAACGTGGAAGCCGATGAAGCTGATGCTGTGATTGAGAAAATGAAAGAGATCGCAATGGCGGAAGAGGTGGCGGATGTGACGTTCGGCGGTTCGATCTTCTCAAACCGAAAGATGATGAAAGAGCTGACGGTGATTCTACTCGTGTCGCTGTTGATGATGTATTTCATTCTTTGCGCTCAGTTCGAAAGTTTTGTGCAGCCTCTCATTGTGCTTCTGGAGATTCCTATTGATGTCTCATTTGCATTGCTGACCCTTCTTATGTGCGGTGAAACACTGAACCTGATGTCGGCGATCGGAATAATTGTGACATGTGGAATCGTGGTCAATGATTCAATCCTTAAGCTCGATTCCATCAATGAATTGCGGAAGGAGGGAATGCCTCTTGCCGAGGCAATCCACACGGCGGGCAGACGACGCCTCAAACCGATATTGATGACTTCACTGACCACAATCTTTGCGATGCTTCCGGTGCTTTTCACATCTGACATGGGCTCTGAGCTGCAGCGACCTCTCGCAGTTGCCATGATCGGCTCGATGGTGGTGGGAACGCTGGTCAGCATTTTTGTGATACCCCTTATTTATTATCTGATTTACAACCAGCATCGTTTTAAGGAACAAGCTCTAAAGAAAACATGAATATAGGAAGATTGATAATCGCGATAGCGTTGTTTGCAGGAAGTGTGGCTGCCTCAGGAGGTGAGAGGATGGTTCTTTCGCTCGGAGATGCCGTGCGTCTTGCCAACGACAGCTCCCTTAATGCATTCCGCAACCGTAATCTTTATGCCTCCGGCTATTGGGAATGGCGCACGTTCAAGGCAAACCGCCTTCCCGGTATGTCGCTCAATCTGACTCCTGCGCAATATTACCGCTACATCACACAGCGCTACGATTCGCAGCAGGATGTCGATGTGTTCCGCAGCCAGCAGATGTACACAGCCTCTGCGGGACTGACTATTACGCAGAATGTGGATTTCCTCGGCGGCTCCCTCTATCTTGAAAGCGATCTTGAATATATGCGCAATTTCGGGGCGATGAAGGGTAATCAGTTTTCATCGGTGCCTGTCAGGATAGGTTATCGCCAGGATCTTATCGGATACAATGCGTTCCGCTGGGAGAAACGCATCGAACCGATGAAATATGAGAAGGTGAAAAGGGAGTTTGTCTACAACATGGAGACAGTGTCGGAAGAGACGGTAAGCCATTTCTTCGCTCTCGCCCTGGCGCAGACGGAATTACGGTTGGCAAAAGAGAATCTTGCCGCCAGCGACACGCTGCTGATAATAGGGGAACGTCGTTTCAGTATTGCGGCTATATCCCAGACCGACCTTCTCACGCTGCGACTCGATAAGGTGAATGCCGAGAACGCCCTGGAGAATGCCAGAATCGAGATAGAGAGGGCGCGCCTTTCTTTGGCGACATATCTCGGACTTGATTCAGACACCGAGATAGAGGTGATGCTGCCCGGCAAACCTGTGGCAATAAATATTCAGGAAGATCGGGCTCTGGAGTATGCCCGGGAAAATAGTCCCGCCATAATGTTGAAACGGCAGACCGTGCTTGAAGCGCAGAGGGATGTGAATAAAACCAAGGTTGAATCGATGTTTAATCTAAGTCTTAACGCCTCTGTGGGTTTCAATCAGGTTGCGCGCACCTTTGGCGAGGCTTACAATCACCCGCTTCAGCAGGATCTTGTGTCGCTGTCGTTATCAATTCCTTTAGTCGACTGGGGAGTGAGGAAAGGGAAATACAACATCGCCAAGAATAACCTGAATGTGGCTCAGATTGCTGCCAGGCAGGAGGAACTCTCGATGGAGCAGGATGTGGTCATAACAATACGCGACTTCAACAGCAGGCAGCGTCTCGTAGGGAGTGCTGCCGAGGCTCTTGACCTTGCCGACAGGGCGTATGCCCAGACGCTTCAGCGGTTTATCATCGGAAAAGCCGATATCAATACCCTTACGCTTTCCCATAGTCGCCAGCAGGAGGCAAGCAAGAATTACATCACCTCCCTGCAGAATTACTGGCTGAGCTATTATAAGATACGTAAGCTTACATTGTTTGATTTCGAACTCGGAGTGCCTATTCCGACGGAATTTGACCGGACGTTGGGAGTGAAATGACGAGACTTTGGAAATGAGAAAAAAAAGAGGGATATCGTCGTTTTCGGTCATTGTCGTGTTTCTGGCGATGGCTATGTTGGGGTGCGTGCTGATGCCGATGCTTCCCGTCAAGCTTGTGCCCTCTGAGACGCTTCCCTCTGTAAGTGTGAGCTATTCTTTCCCCGGAGCGTCCGCACGCACGGTGGAGGCAGAGGTCACGGCTCCTTTGGAGTCAATGCTTGCCAGAGTGTCGGGCGTGAAGCATATCACTTCACGGTCAAAAAAGAATGGGGGACGCATCACGCTGGAGTTTGACCGACATGCGGATATGGAGAAAGCGCGCTTCGAGACGGCTGTGATTGTAAGGGAAGCGCGCACTTCCTTGCCCGAGGGGGTAAGCTATCCCCGGATTGCCGTAAAGCAACTTGACGCCGAGGCTGCGCGTCCTTTCATGAGTTATACTGTCAACGCCCCTCTTTCTCCTCACCGCATCATGAATTTTGCCGAGGAGAATATACACCCTGCCCTGATAGCGCTTAAGGGTGTTGACAATGTGGAACTTTCCGGGGCAATGCCTATGGAGTGGAGGGTGGATTATTCTCCTGAAAAACTTTCGACACTCGGATTGTCGCCTGATGATTTGTCGCACGCCATATCCGAAAGGGAGAATGCGGGTTGCGATACGCTTGATCCGACAAAAGTGTTTCTGACCGCACGCGACGGACGCATCGTTACGTTGGCGGATGTGGCGCGCGTGTCGCGTCGGGAAGCCGAACCGACAGGGTATTTTCGCATTAACGGTCTTAATTCAATCTATCTCAACATAACGGCTGCTGAAGATGCCAACCAGATAGAACTGAGCAAGAGGGTCAGGAAAGTTTTGGAGGGGATCTCACTTCCGGATGGTTTTATGATGGATCTGAGCTATGATGCATCGGAATCAATAGCCGAGGAGATGGACAAGATATATTTCCGCACCGCCCTGACGATACTGGTATTGTTGATTTTCGTAGCTGTGATAACGGCGAATCTCCGTTATCTGCTCATCATTGCCATCAGTCTCGCGGTTAATATGGCTATTGCCTTTCTTGCCTATTATTTTCTGCATGTGGAGATACAGCTTTATTCGCTGGCTGGAATCACGATATCGCTAAACCTCGTGATCGACAATCTGATAGTGATGACAGAGCATGTGTCGAGACATCACACGTTGCGGGCGTTCTCAGCTGTGCTCGCCGCAACGCTTACCACAGTCGGAGCTCTCACCGTCGTGTTCTTCCTTGATGAGAAGACTCTCCTTTCGTTGAAGGATTTTACGGTTGTGGTGATTGTCAATCTCGGGGTGTCGCTTGCCGTTGCGCTGTTTCTCGTTCCCGCGCTTGTGGAGAGGATGGGACTGGTGCTTAGGAAATCAAATAAGCGAAAGAGACGTCTGGTCGTCAGGATTTATAAAATATATGGCAGGATACTGACAGTTCTAAGCCGCTTCCGATGGATCGTGTTCATTGTGTTTGCCGCGGCATTTGGCTGGTCGGTCTATGTGTTTGTCACCAAAGTGTATGAAGGTGGATATTTTGACAATAATGACCGCGAGCCTGTTCTCGAAATTGCGGCCAGCTTACCCAATGGAGCCACATTGTCGCAGATGAATGTACTGATTTCGAAAATGGAGGCATTCCTGAGCGGTCAGGAGGGGATACGACAGTTCCAGACATATGTATCGGGACCGCGCAGGGCATCCATTTCCGTATATTTTAAACCGGAATATCAGCGGGAATACCCTTACCGGCTTAAGTCTGACGTGGTGTCGAAAGCCTTGACTCTCGGAGGAGGAAGCTGGAGCGTATACGGTCTTGAAGACCAGGGGTTCAATAATGATGTCAGGGAAGGAGCCGGAAGTTACCGGATAAAGATGCGAGGATATAATTATGATGAACTGTCGGCAAGGGCACGCGAGCTTGCCGACACATTGCTGAATCTCAAACGCATCAAGGAGGTGACGATAAATTCGGAATTCTCTTATTACAAAGAGGATTATACGGAGTTTTATCTTGACATAGACCGCGAAAGACTGGCAAAAGACAGTCTGACGGTGTCGGATCTGTTTCGCGCGGTAAAGCATGAGACAGGGCGCAACATCAGCGCGGGATTCGTGGCGGGACATGACGGCGCGGAATACATACGTCTTAACTCTACGGAAAATGACCGCGATGTGTGGGGATTCATGAACTATCCCATGCGTGCGGGCGGAAGGGAAATAAAACTTTCCGATTATGCCACCATTGAGAAGAGGCAGACACCTCCTGATGTGGTGAAGAAAGATCAGGAATACATTCTGTGTCTGCAATATGAATATATAGGATCAAGCAAAGCGGGGGAAAGGGTTCTCGACAAAATACTTGCCGCGTATGTGCCCACACTGCCCTTGGGATATCATGCCGAAAAAGAAGAATACAAATGGAATCATGAGATAAGCGGGGAGAAGTATTGGCTTCTGGCTCTCGTGGCGGTGATCATATTTTTCATATCATCAATTCTGTTTAATTCATTGAGACAGCCACTTGCCGTGATTCTCGTCATCCCTGTGTCATTCATAGGGGTGTTCCTTACCTTCTATCTGTTTTCACTTAAATTTGACAAGGGCGGTTTCGCCGCCATGATTCTTCTTTGCGGCATTACTGTCAACGCCGCCATCTACATCATCAACGAATATAATTCGATGCGGAAACGTTTGCCGGCAGGTGTAAGCCCGGTAACGCTGTATATCCGTGCCTTCCGGCGCAAGGTCACGGCAGTGTTGCTGACCGTGCTTTCCACCGTCTTAGGATTTATCCCCTTCCTCATAGGCGACACCATGGAAGGTTTCTGGTTTCCTTTGGCAGCCGGCACCATGGGCGGTCTCATCATGTCGCTCTCAGCTATCTTCCTTCTTCTCCCGCTGCTCCTTCTCCCGCACTTCAAATTCCGATAGGCTTTTGACTTCGCGTTTACTAAAGATTTCGCGGATATAATGCTCTGCAGCTTCGGGATTGTCGGCTTTCAGACGTTTCTTAAGTCTGCTCTTTAGATTGTAAACGGCATTCAAAGAATCTCGTTTCATCAGTAATGCAATCATTTCGGATGATAGATGCAGGTGAAGATATTTCACCAGTTGATACTGATATGGATCTAAAGAAGGGAAAACCTTATTGAACTTCGTTAACCACTCACTGCATATAGAGTCCATGCATTTATTTAAAATGTCGATGTTCTCATCGTTTCTTATGGCTTCAAGAACCTCTCGCACATCGGTGGGTAACTTATTTATAATTTGTTTTGAGGTGAGATACTTGAAACCATTTTCATAGATGGCATCAAGGCTGAGGATGTAATTAATTGTGTTATCTTTGCTCTCTGAGCGGTTGTTTCTGATTGTCTCCAATTCTCTTCCCAATTCTTTCAGGTTTGCCTTCAGGGATTCTGCTTCAGCCTTATCCCGCTGATTCTTCAGGCGAAGGGTAATAATCAGCACAATGGCAATTATGATTATCAATGCAAGTATTATAATAGAAGCAGTAGCTCTGAATTTTAGAGTCGCAGCCCTTTCCCTCGCATTCTCTGCATCTTTTGTAAGATATTCCTCAAGCAGACTTATAGCCTCGCTGTTGATTTGGTTGTCAATTTCGTTTTCAAGTTTTTCTCCATATTCGATCGCCTTGGATGCTGCCACCCTGTAGTTACCATGTTGTGCCAGTAATAGTGACTCCATGTATTTACAATACAAATTTTCCTGATGGGTAGATATTATTCTTTTTGCGGAATCCAAAGCTGCCTGTGATTTCGTTATCTCGCCATTTCTATAATAATTGTCGGAGAGTTTACACCAATTCAAAGACTTAAATTTATATCCATCGTTATATAATTCCATTAAGATTTTAATGGCATCTACATATCTGTGTTCAGCGTTTGCGATATCGGCTTTTGCTTTGAGTATAGAATGCCTGAAAACCGGCTCCGTATTGTATTCAGTAGAATCTACATTTGATAATATGCTGTCTGCCTCATTAAGATTGTTTAGACTAATAAGAGAATTTATTAGAGTTATATCAGCCCATGCAGCATGTTTTGAGGCATTTGCCTCTTCAAATTTTTGTTTGGATATTTTTGCCCACTTCAATTCTTCTGTGCTTTCATATATCTTACCATAAATTGCTGAAATGATTCTGGCATTAAGTCCTGCATAGAATGGATTCCCCTGCTCGTTAGCCATATCATAGGCTTTTCGTATGTTTACGAGACTGTTTCCCAAATCTCCATTATAATATTGAATCTCTCCATAGTATGTTTTCGATTGCATTTCTAAACTGTCATTACGAGTGTCATAATAATCGTACGCAATTTTGATAATAGAATCAGATCCTATGAATTCGTTGCTTTTGGTTTGTGCCTTGGTCAACAACAATGCATAACGAGCTTTATCAGATGCATTCAGCGAGTAGCTTTCAAGCTGTTTTAACATCCTCAACGCGGAATCAGGGTAAACCTGCATTAAATTGTCTGCGGAATCAAGAACTTTATCTGTTTCCGATCCATGACGTGAACAACCACAATTACATGCCAAGAATGTCATGAACACCGCTATGTATAAAAATCTCTTCATATCGTTATGATCAAAATTTTCCACAAATTTACAAAATTCTCCTCAACATTACTCTAAGCCAATTATCTAAATCCCGATTTACCGAACTGAGTTCGGCAAGGTGAAAGGTTATAGGGAATAGGTTAAAGGAGAATTGGCACGCCTCAACAAACCGAGTCGACTTAATTATTGGGGCGCGAAACTTGATTCAAATTGTTACGCAAATAACAACACAGAGGCGCAGAGTAACAAAGGTTTAGCTAAAAATCATGCTGGACTATTCAGGCACAGAGGGTCGTAAACGACCTGACGGAGACACAGAGATTGAGTCGGAAATGTGAAATGTGAAATGATTAATTCGCAATAGCCTGCTTATATGTGGCACTCTAACTTTGTGCCTCTGTCAGCATCGCCAGATGCCTCCGTGCCTTTCAATTAAACATTGCCCATAACGCATTAAACATTGATTAAAAGCTCTGTTTTTCTGTGTTTAAATTACTGTATTCTAATATTTTAAGCATCATGTCTAGTGCTTTTATTCTTCGCGCCTTCGCGTTTTAATTTTGTAGAAGTATTACGCAAGTCAGACATTAGAGTCATGCCTATTCATTCCTTTTACCTTTTACCTGTTCCCTTTTACTTCTTACCTTATCGAACTCGGTTCGATAAACGTGGATTTCGCTTCCGGCAAGTGTTGTGATATGTGTAAATTGTTTGTGATAGAATCTATTTTTAAGGCGATTTGATAGATGGCTTGTATTCAATTAGATAGTATGCGCTATATTTATGCCGTGATAGATTTTTATTTTGGATGATAAGTGATAATTCTATTAAATTTGCAACAAAAAATAACCATAAAATAAACATCATGAAAAGGTTCTTAATCGTTGTTATGCTAATTCTGGGATTGCAGCTTTGTTACGATAACATGGCAAAAGCTGATGATCTTGATCCCACATCTGAACTTATTACAGGTTTCCTTAAAAAGGAAGTTGATCCTGAACTACCAAACTACCCTCATAAACCATCGCGTTCACAGTTCTATTTTACTTATGATGGAAATGAAGTTGTGGTTTATAGCACAGTAGAGACAATCGCTGAGGTCCGACTTATGGATGCTGTTTCCGGTGATGTAATAGCGGATGAAACAGCTGAATTGTCATGTGGTCATATAATCAATGTTGGGAGTTATTCAACCACATCCTTTAAAGTTTCAGTAATT
The DNA here is from genome assembly GCA_902495075.1 of uncultured Porphyromonadaceae bacterium. Classification (GTDB taxonomy): domain Bacteria; phylum Bacteroidota; class Bacteroidia; order Bacteroidales; family Muribaculaceae; genus Lepagella. The sequence continues at coordinate 7,856 of CABUVO010000042.1, read as the reverse complement.
ACTGAATCGGGAATATATTCGGCTACATTCTGAATTTACTATTATGCGGAAGAACGTTGTCTTAAACTTAATGATGCAGTTATCACTTCTGGCAATGATATCCTGTTCGGGCTCAAACAAGGAGCAGCAGGATATTGTTGCGGAATGGGTTGGCAAGGAAATCGTAATACCTGAGGGACTTGGATTTCAGGTAGGTAACATCCCCGTGGATTACGATTTCGATGCCGCCGATTTCAAGATCGTCACTTATGTCGATTCCACCGGATGTACAGGATGCAAAATGAGATTGCCAGCTTGGGATAAATTTTTAAATTCATTTAAGATGAATCAAGAAATTAATGTAGGCATATTAATGTTGATAAATACTCATGATCGAAATAAAATTGAAAGCATTGTAAATAAATTTGATTATTATCATCCTATAGTTATTGATTCGTTGAATAGTTTTAAGACTATAAATGATTTGAGTGATAAGTTAGAATATCAAACATTTTTGCTTGATAACGATAATAAAATTATCGCAATTGGGAATCCTGTATATAATCCTAATATAGAAAAACTATATAAAAAAATCATCAATGGTTCTTTTGCAACAAATGAAGAATATGATAATTTCAACATAACTGGCGTAACTTGTCCGAAGGCTGTGGTTCCGGTTGGTGTAGTGAATAAGAATGATACAGTAAAAAGAGTCTTTAGAATTGATAATACAGGGGATAAAACATTGCATATTCAGAAATTATTACCTTCGTGTCATTGTGTATTAGCAACTGGGGAAACTTCTGAAATATTACCCGGGAAAATGAGTGATATTGTTGTAAAATATAATGTTGATTCCGAACAGAATGAATTTCAGCAGTATGTTGATGTTTGGTTTGAAGAAAGAAATAATCCTTTAAGACTTGTCTTATGTGGATTCATTGTTAATAAATAAAATAAATAGCATGAAGAAGAAATTTTTTGTAATCTTGGGAGTTGCGCTGATGGGAATTGCAGTTTTCCAGGGGGTTAAATCGCAAGGGAGAGCCACTGGGCTTAGCAATATCCAGTTGGCGAATCTTGAAGCATTAAGCGGTTCTGAGTCAGATTTTGAAATCACATGTAGTGGGGGAGATGAGGGACAATGTTTCAAAGAGTCTTTAACCTCATTTGTAGTGTGTGATTACGAGTTTTATAAAACTTGTGAATACTCTGGATATCAAACCAGTTTTTGTTTTAAACCGCCATGTTAATGTATTGATCTAGCAAAGAAACAACCATCGTAGAGAATTTTATTATTCTTTACGGTGGTTCAATTATTTACTAAGTAATTTATTTCGATATGTACTATAATACAATTGTTTTAATACCTACTTTTGTGCTTTTATTATTTGCTTCTTGTAAGAACAATATTAAAAATCATGAGGAGGCAGAAGAGGCAATCGAGTATAATCTCGGAGATGGAAAAGATGGAAGTATTGAGGACGTGTTTGCTAAGGTAGAACTGATCCCGCTATTATTTGAGGGGAACTCGTATCCGTCAGCTATAAGAGAAGTACGGGTATGTGATAAGTATATATTCGTTTTTGACAATAAACAAATTTTGCATGTTTTTACAACAGAAGGGAAATATGTGGCAAGTTCTACTGATAAAAGAGGACAAGGACCTGGAGAATATTCTATAATTACAGGTTTTTCATGGAATCCATATTCGCAGACGATAGAAATTTTGACACCTCAAAATATTATTTTTTATGATATAAATTTTAGATATAAAAAGGATATAAAGGTGCCAACTGACATCAAGAAGGGTCTTGTTTTTGGATCAATAGAGGATTTGTCTGCTACAGAACATGTACTTTTGCCAACAAGTATAAGTCGAGATCCACAACGAGTTTTCATATTTGATTCAGCTTCTGGAAAAATTCTTAAAGAGAGTTCGTATGAGAAAGATGTGATTTCTCCGCTGACAATGCAGACACGATGTCTATATGAGTTGGGTAATGGATTTGAGTTTGTAGCTCCTGCGATGACAGGATGTATCTATGGTATAAGTGACCAAGGTCTTGGCCTGCCAATTGCGAAATTAGAATATGGAGCAGACGCGATAACAAAGGAAGAGTTGATTCAGCATGATAAAAATGAAGAGGAATTAAGTAATTTCTTGATGTCGTCTGATAAGGGTATTTCCATGGCTCAGTTCCTTATGAAGAATATTATAATCACATTGATGAAACAGGGAAAAAGCATGAGGGAATCACATTATAGTGTTTTTGACACAAAATCAGGAAAAAGTGTTAATGTGCGTTTCATGAAGGGTAATATTCAACTTTTCCCATTTGTTCGTGATGTGGATTCGGATAATGTGTACACTATTATGGATAAAGCTACGATACTTGAATCTCCGCAATTGCTACTGAACAAGTTGGATGAAGCTGAAACAGAATTATCTAAAATAAGTGATGAGGATTATGTGTTGATGAAATACACTCCAAAAGAACTTAGATAATAATTTGTAAATTTTAAGAGGCTCTGAGATAGTTGTTGCATCAGTGATAACAAGTAAATAAATTGACTATTTATATTAGGAATTGGGAATGAGGACTTTTCTAAGAATCATATTGCTTTCTATGATAACCTTGATTTCTGGTTGTTCTGTTTCGGACACAGCGATGCAGGAGCGGGCACTGTCTGAGGCGGGAGAGAATGCCGTGGAGATAAGCCGTTTCCTTGATTATTACGGCGGGGATAAAGGGGTGGCGGCAGACTATCTGGTAAGAGGGATGATAGGGCAATATGGTGTCAGCGGTCCGGGTCTCGATTCCATAGAGATCCTGTATCATCAGCTTCCGCAGCCCAACCGCAGCTGGCAGTTCGATTCCCTGCAGCTTGCCGCAGGGAAGAGATACGCGGATATGCCTCGTCAAAAGACCTCTGACTTACAAACCATCACTGCGGATTACCTTGTCCGGAACTTTGACGATGCGTGGGAACAGAAGGAGAAACGCAGCTGGAACAGAGATCTTTCATTGTCAGATTTCTGCGAACTGCTGCTGCCTTACCGCATCGGTGATGAACCGCTGACAGAATGGCGAAAGACATATAGGGTGGCATATGATTCCCTGTCAGGCAAAATCGATTCCGCACCCGATGCTGTCTCTGCAGCCGCAATTATTTCCAAGACGTTGGGCGAGATCCATTACAACAACAAGCTGAAAACGCCCCACCGACCCGCCACCGGTCTTCTGACCGCTCCCGTCGGGTTCTGTCGCGAAGACTGCGACCGCACCGTGTATGCCCTGCGGGCATTCGGTATTCCCGTGACCATTGACGAGATAATTGTCTCTCCCGACAATGGTACTCCGCATCAATGGTGCGTGGTGCTCGACACCGAAGACAACAGGTTCCGTATGTTCGACAATGACCGTTTCCCTCCCACCCGAGACTCCGTTCATAATGACGGGAGACGGAAAGGGAAGATCTACAGAAGGTCGTGGGCGGTAAACACCGACAGGATAAAGAGACTTGCCTCCATTCCCGATGTCCCTGCCGAATTATTGAGTCCCAGTCTGAAGGATGTTACGGCAGAATATTTCGGTCATAACGAGGCAGTGGTAAAGACTGACAGAGAATCCGGCACAGTGTTTCTCGGTCTTTTTACACCTGACGGTTACAGACCGGTAGATGTCGCGGAGAAAAATGCGGGAGGAGAAGCTGTGTTCCGTGATATAGAGCCGGACCTGATATATTTCCCGGTTACCCGCGAAGGCAACGGGTACCGCACATGCGGGAATCCATTCATGCTGAAAAGTGACGGGGACGTACATGAGTTCGTTCCGGATGTTGCCCGCGGGGAAAGACTGACCATGAAACGTAAAATGCCATTCTGGCTACACCATACGGGACGCATGAGCTCGGTTATAGGCATCCGGACACAGACCGGACCAACAGCGACGGGACCTTGGCGCGATATTGACAGCATCTCCTCCATGCCGGCTCATAGCTTCCACCGCATTCCCGTAAATATGGACGAAAAGGAGAGGTACATGCGCCTTCTTCCGTCTCCCTTGCAACGTTCCCAGATAGGGGAAGTGATGGCGTCTGTCGATTCCCTCGCTTTGGGACGTCTGCCATTGTCGGTAATCACCGATAATCTGACAGCCGGGAAGAAAAAGCTCGTAGACGGAGACATACTGACATGGACAAACTACCAGGTCGGTTATCGAGATCTGATATTCAGGATAGATTCCGACAAGGATGTCAACAGTATCTTCATCATTCCTCGCAATGACGACAATTATGTTGTTCCGGGCGAGGAGTATGAACTGTTCTATTTCGACCGGAACGAATGGAAATCGCTTGGGAAGAAGACCGCCGAGGGGTTCGACATCACGTATGATGTTCCGGAGAATGCCGTGCTGTGGCTTCGTAACCTCACAAAGGGGAAAGAGGAGCAGATCTTCATATGCCGCGATGGCAAACAGCTCTTCAACGCCGACCTTAGAAAAGTTTTGTGACATTTTCGGTATTTCTCCGTAATAATAGGGGAGGGGACGGGAATTTTGATTAACTTTACGTAAATAAGTATTTCTACATCATGAAAAAGTGTATTCCTTTGCTTTGTGTGTTATTCCTTGTTGCTGTGTCTGGATTAGATGGCAGCCGGATGGTTTCGGCTCAGACCGACGCTCCAAAGAAAGCGAAGAAGGAGAAAGTCGACAGCATTCCGGTTTTCGGTAGGATATATGACCGTCTTACTTCACGCGAAGTCATAGGAACAAAAATAGAGGTGCTCAATCCCGACAGCACAGTGATGACCTCAACCACTGGCGGATACCGTTTCCAGCGATCACAGAGAACCGGAGACTCCTACACTTTCAAAAAGGATTCTACGTCAAAATATACCATCAATATACCAAGAATAGGCGGCAATTATCTGATAAAAGTAAGCAAGGAGGGATACGAACCATATTACCTGTCCTATGCCCTGAAACTGAATCGTCGAGATGACGAGAAGGAAATTCCAAACATCTATCTCACCAGGGAGAAAGTAAGGACACTTGATGAATTCACAGTAAAGGCGAGCAAAGTGATGTTCTACAACAAAGGGGATACTATTGTCTATAATGCCGATGCTTTCGTTCTTCCGGAGGGTTCAATGCTCGATGCACTCGTTGCTCAGATGCCCGGAGTTGAAATCAAGGGAAACAAGATATATGTAAACGGCAGGTTCGTTGAATCACTACTGCTCAACGGGAAGGATTTCTTCAAGGGCAATAAGAAGGTGATGATGGAGAACATCGGTGCCTATGCCGTGAAAGATATCGCTGTGTATGAGAAGAAAGACGAGATGGCATACGTGCTTGGCGACCGCGAAGATGTTGAGAAAGAATATGTGATGGATGTACGCCTGAAGAAGGACTACATGACCGGTTATATGATTAACGCCGAGGCAGGAGGGGGCACATCGTCAAGATACGTCGGGCGACTGTTTGCCATGCAATATACAAACAACTCCCGGCTTGCCCTTTATGGTAATGCCAACAACATCAATAAATCGGGCAACTTGTCGGATAATGACATGGAGGTGGATATCGATGGGCGAGACGGCATCAAACGCAGAACGAGCGGTGGAATTGACTATCGCGCTGACAACTCTATGCACACATGGGAAGCCACCGGAAATGTCGATGCATCTTATATAGACGGCAGGAATAATGCAGTGACAAATGCCGTGAACTATCTGCAGACTGCCGACACCTATGAATTCACAGACAAGAATTCACGCTCAAGGGATTTCTCGCTCTCCACACAGCATGATTTTAGAATAAAGAAAAAGAAGTGGAGCCTCACGCTGAAACCTAAGTTCTCCTACAACAAGAACCGCAGTAACGACGAGACTGTGGCTGCCGCTTTCAATGAGGAAATGCAGGGCATTGACCGGGATATACTACGTGCTATATATTCCAACGATAACCAAGCCCTGCGCAAAGCCATTATCAACCGCAATATCAAGACATATGAATCGGATAGCCACGGTTATGACGCGCAGTTCAACGCCGACGGGCGCATAAAGGTGCCGGGAAGTCCTGACGGGATAGCGATAAAATTCCAGACAAAATATTCGCGCAGTTCTCTTTTCGGCAACAACCTGCAGGACATATGCTACGGCGCCGTGCCGGATTATTCCACACTGTTGCATCAGTATTCGAGTGTGCGCCCTCAGTATAACTTCAACATTCAGGGACTTGGTCGTTATTATTTCAACATTCCGGTTGGTGCACTTCACGCAAGCTATGAATTCGCACACACGCAGACGCGCAAGAATTCCGACATTTCGATGATGGAGGCTATGGCGGACGACTCGATGGCTGAGTTCCTGCCGGATCAGATGCCTGTCCCCGACTATGCAAACAGCTACACAAGCAAGCTTTACAAGAACGAACATCGCATAAAGCTAAACTGGTATTATCAGAAGAAATCGAAAAAAGGTAAGTTCTCGATGGCGTTCCAGCCCAATTTCATCATTGAGAACCAACATCTCTTCTATCATCGCGGAGATGTGAATGCTGACCCATCGCGGACATACTTGCGTTTCAATATACCCGAGGCTTACGTGTTTTGGGAACCTAAAGGGAAGAAATGGGACTATCGTCTGGTGTATGAGATGAATCAGAAAGCCGTGAATCTTGTGAACCTTGTTGATGTGAGGAATACAACAGATCCCCTCAACATAATTGTCGGGAATCCCGATTTAAAGAATTCAACGCACCATTACATCCGGGCAACAGTAGGATACATGCGATCAAAAAATACACGCCAGTCTTTTTACATGGTTGCCGACTGGACTGCCAATGATTTCGTGAGAGGCTACCGATACGACTCAGGTACGGGAGTGCGTACCATGAAGACCTATAATGTTTCCGGAAATTATAATCTAAGCCTTGGCCATTCTTATTTCCTTCGATTCGGACATAATGACAATTTCTTTATCGACAATGACTTCAATGCGGACATAAACAACTATGCCAACATGATCGGCAATGACGCTGAGCCGACAAAACAGTCGGTAAATTCAAAAGAGATCTCCGACAATCTGCTGTTGGGATACCGGGTAAAAGGAAAATTCAGCATTAATCTTGATGGCTATGCTGTGCTTAACAATTCCAGGTCGGATGGACCGATGATTACAAAAAACAATAACGGTTTCTGGAGTGCGGGGCTTTCAGGATGGTATAATCTTCCGTTCAATCTCAACGTCCATACGGATATCCGGGCGATAACGCGTTTCGGATATATCGAGAATTCCATGAACTCAACCGATGTGCTTTGGAATGCCGGTGTGGAATATTCCATACGTAAGGGAGAATGGCGTATCAGGCTGGAGGCGAGAGATATTCTTAATCAGTTACGAGGTGTGAGATACAGCGTGAACGCCAACGGACGCACGCAAACTCTCTCGACTGTGCTTCCCCGCTACCTGATGCTCTCAGTGCACTACCGCTTCGACTTCAAACCCAAACGCAAAAACTGACATTAGGTTAATTCGAATTATTGAGGATTATTTCGCTCCTGCCAAGTCACCGAGCCATCCGGCATATTGAATTAAGAGAGTCGTACATTTGTACGATTCTCTAAGAAACTGTTTAAATTTATTACGAAAAAAATATTATGTAGTAACTTTCGGGAATTTTGAGGTTCTTTTTGGCTGCTTCCGCCAAGTTTCGGCAGTCGAAACCGACAGGTTTCTCCTTTCTCAACTCGCGGAATCACCTCAAAAATAACTCTCAAACTTCCTCGAAAATAAATTTAAACAGTGAAGTCATCTTGACTTTTTGAATTTGTTAATATGTTTAAGGAATATCACATGGAACGCC
>CABUVO010000041.1 GCA_902495075.1 uncultured Porphyromonadaceae bacterium | reverse complement strand
GGTACCGTAAGTCTGGTATTCATAACTCCGCTTGTTCAGAAGGTTGGTGGCTGTGAGCGAAAGTCTGATCTTATTGTTTAACCGCCATACGGCAGAAGCATCCAGCAGGAGAAGATTGGGGGTGTTACCATTAGAAAAACTGTTCAGAAAATGCTCCATACCGAAGGTAAACTCTATTTCGTCAAGCGGCAGGATTGTTGCAAACACATTCTGTCGAAACGAGTGATAATGATTATCTTCATGATTTATGGATAGTCGGGAGAAACCATAAGATGCTTCATAATTCACAGAAAGCCATCGCAAGATACTTCCCTTGAAATAGGGCTTTATCCCTGCCGTAAGCTGACGATAAGGAACAACGACATTATACCGCATTGCCGAGGCTGTCGCCTTGGAGGCATCGGCATCGAAACCCACAACCATCTTGCTATGACCAAGCCCTTTGCTAAGACCCGTCTTAAAATACCACGTATCACTGCCTGAGAGACAATCAGAATAGGAAGAAATAATCATATCTCCTACAAAAAACTGGTTAGACATAGTATGACTGCGCCTGTAATTATATGTGGCAGATAAATTGAAAAACAGTGATTTCATAGGATTCCGATAACGATATGAAACAGATGCCGACAAGTCCTGAGTGTACTTATCAGGGTTTGCAGCTATGAACACATTCCGATAGTCTGCCAACACGGGAGCATCAATATTGAGATATGCCTGCGGAGAACCGAGACGGTATGCCAACGATGCGGAAAGTTCGGATTTGGCAGTGAGCGTACGCCTCAAATATATACTCGGAGCCACATTCACATAGTCTTGCTGCCCCTTGATGGAATAATGCAGCCATTTCACAGGTGCTCTAAATTGTGCCAGCCAACCGTTTCGCTCAAAATTAATCTGCGGTGTGGCATAAATATTTGAAAGGAACGTGTCATACACGCCGGAATTATCAAAATCCTGCAGCCCGGTCAGGTCGAGATTCAAATGGTGATAGTTAAGATCAACGCCAGCCGTGACAAAATATTTCCAGAATCGCGACATCCGTCCGAATTGCGTTTCGGTTGTGCTTCGGAAGTCCGTTGTGCCGATGCTCTGCGTTGCGTCCTCCTCGCCACAGACCATCAGACGATCCGGTCTATACCTGAAGTCATTGCGCGATATGAGAGAGAACAACCTCTTTTCGTTACGTTTCACAAGTTTGAGATCATTAAGTGCTGAAAACTCTTTGCGATTTACCCGCTGGGCAATATCAACCGTGCCTGAAACAACCGAATTTGAGTTAGACAGATTGCCCGAAACAGTCAACTTGTCTTTGAGATAATATCCTCGTTTGTTTATCTGACTATAGAACTGGGCAGAGAAATCATGTTCCTGTGTGCGCATCGAGTTGTTTTGAACAAAATCGGGTATCTGCTGACTGAAATAATTGGTCGTCATGCCGGAGTTGTAATCCAGACGATCACCCATATAGTTAAGTTTCAACCGCATTGAGGCATCCCCCTTCTTCCAGGCAGCAATGGCATTGGCAAGCCACGAAAGGTTATCGCGTGTCCTCTTCTCTGAAAGAGGAGCACTTACAATATCAGCCGAGATATATTCCGTCCATAGATTTGATACATAATCCGAAGAAAACATATCATCGAAATCATGTTCCCTTATCTCATTCACCGGATTCCAGCCCGTATTATCAGCCTTCAAAGTGAACATGTTCTGAATCTTCGGAGCAATACGCATTGTAAAAAGTGAGCCGTCGTAAAGAAAAGGCTGTATTCCTGCCGCAGCCTTGGCGACACCAACCCAACGACTGCATGCATCTTCCTTCAACTTCAGGTTTATTCCCGCTTCTTCGGGAAATTCAATCCCCTCCAATGCTTTCACGGGCTGATGGTTTTCCATAACCTCTACAGATTTCACATCCTTGTGGGAGATGTTGTTGGTGGCGAGTCCGTACTGCCCACCAATGAAATCATTCCCGTCAATATAGAACTTATTGATAGGTTTCCCCTGATATTTGATGGTACCGTCCTCCTCCACCTTTATCCCCGGCAGGCGTTTGATCACATCGATAATGGCATTGTCCTTGGCATTCGCGTATCGAGCTACATTAAACACCAACGTGTCGCCTTTTGCATATATGTCAGGAGCCGCTACTATCACATCTTTCAATCGGGTGGTCTTGGGATAAAGAGTGATTGTAGAAAGATCGGAAGCAACCGACAATGTCAATGCTTCATAGCCCACGCACCTGAAAGAAATCGAATCGACATCGGATTTTGGAGTCAATACAAAACTGCCATCGCTGCCGGTGGTTACAAACGCTCCCTTGGTTTTTACGATCACCCCCTCTATCGGTTCATTGGTATCGGCATCTCTCACAATGCCGCGCAATTTGCCCGGATCCGCTGCCGAAACCGACAGCAGACCGAGCATCATGCAAAGTATGAGAAAATTATATCTGATCATTTCCAGTCGCGTTCAAGATATTCAAAGGGAAGTTCTATCGGATCATATGCATCCAATGATGGATTGCCTGCTTCATCCGTCACAGTGACGTGTCCACCTGTAGTAGCTTCATAATAAGCGTAAGGATTCACTTCATATCGATGTTTGGTATCATAATATTCCTTTCGATTCACCCTGTTGAAAGGAACCTTATAGATGGTAATCGGACGATCGGCTTTCGACTTGATTCCTATGCATTCGAAAGTATAATGTCCCTTCTCATCCGAAGCCTTCATAATAAGCCCGGGGAGTCCGTACAGTTTCCATGGTCCATCCGCAAGAGGGATATCCTCGGTGTAGAAGACCGTCCATTCCCTGCCACGGAATACGCACCGGGCACTCTGGCACTCATAGCCGAGCACATTCGTAACCGAATCTGTCAGTTCCCACTCCAGCACCGGTAGATCTTCTTCATAGCGGAACCAATCCTGACATATTTTCTCCGTATGAGTCAGCTTTCCGGATGGATAATTTTTGTAGATTGTCATATATTCACCAGTGCTGAGTTTACCTTCCATAGCAGCATTAGCTATCTGCTCGGAAGTTGAACGCATAATCAAAGAATCGACTGTAAGATTCTTGTAGCTGGAGAATTTCGACAAACCGGCAGGACCGATCTGCAGCAGCATGTTGTCGCTCGATATGTTATCCTTAAGTGCACCGGTGGTATCGACACAGCAACGATAGTCATACACAAACTCCATCGTCTCGTTCGCAAGCGTTTCCGTCTCCGGAACCGAATTAGGGAAGATACTCAACTGCCGGCGCACAACCTTGCCCGAAGCAAGAGACACACAGAACGCCACTACACCCAAAACTAAAATAGACTTCTTCATATCCATAAGTAATATAAGTTTCATGGCGCAAAATTAGCATCCCTTCCCTCTTCCCTCCGAAAATAATCATTACTCAAACATTATGGAATTATTACTAAATTATTACACTCCCATTAACAAGCTGTTAATTTTCAAATTAGACAAATATAAGGGATATCAACTTTGACACTAAACTTAATGCACTTCCCTTTGATCACAATCCTATAAAGTAATTAGGTAAAGTAATTAGGTAAAGTAATTAGGGTGTTCAGTTTCATGTTCCAAATTCCCCTAATAAATCCCCGTTTATCGGGCTGCCCCCGATAAAGTAAGAAGTAAAAGGGAATAGGTAAAAAGGAAGAATTTGCATGACTCTAATGTCTGACTCGCACAATATTTCTACAAAATTAAAACGCGAAGGCGCGAAGAATAAAAGCCTTCGATACAATGGCTTAAAATATTTTGACATAACAATTTAAACACAGAGGAACAGAGAGACAGAGGTTTTATTAATGTTCAATGTAAAATGAGTAATGTGAAATTTTAATGAAAGGCACGGAGGCATCTGGCGATGCTGACAGAGGCACAAAGTCAGAGTACCACATATTATCAGCCTATTGCGAATTAATCATTTCACTTTTCCGAATCAGTCTCTGTGCCTCCGTCAGGTCGTTTACGACCCTCTGCGCCTGAAAATTTCAGCATGATTTTTCATCTAAACCTCTGTACCTCTGTACCTCTGTGTTAATATTTTCGTGACAATTTGAATCAAGCTTCGCCCTTCGCGCCTTTGCGTCCCAATAATTAAGTTGACTCGGTTTGTTGAGGCGCGCCAATTCACCTTTACCCTATTACCTATAATCTTTCACCTTATCGGAATTTGAACTTCTGGTTTGAAAATGGGACATGAAACTGGACACCCTACAAAGTAATTATTACTAAATTATTACTCAGAGTTAAATATCCGGGAGGAGAGAGAGCGTGATTGGGGGAATTTTCGTAATTTCGCGATATGGAGAAACGAATTAAAGCCCTTTATATAATCACTATAATAGCCATACTTGCTTTCTTGACGATGCAGGTCTATTGGCTATACGGAAGATATGAGTATTCTCTCAGTGAATATGAGATCTCGGGTTATAAGGAGATAGTGCAGACAGTAACGGAGGTGAACCAGGCAAGGAACGATTCTTCTGATTCGGCAAGGGGACCGCGAACATTTCAGTCGAGCTACAACATCAATAATGATACCGACAATGCGGGGAAAACCCGGATAAGCGCCACCATCACGTCTCAAAAATATTATGCACACGAATTGCTTGGTATAAAAGGGACCAGGCCACTTACCGAAGAGGAAAAAAGACGTGTCGCACGCATGGTTCTTGAAAATGAAGCTTTGGTGGAAACTCGCAAACAAAGTTACAATGTCAGCAATGCTCCCTCGGATGCCGCTATCTGGGGCGCATTTAAAAACGCGGATGCCGAATTCATATCGCCGTTAAGAGCCGAATACATGGACTCAATCCTTACCGCCAAAGGATTGGAGTCGGATGTGGATTTGATTGTTACCGACAGCATGGAGTGGGCACCGGCTGTAATACGCCATGCCTCTGCACTTCACCCAACCGCTGTCATATCTGTGCCTTATTCGGAACTGGAAAAGAAGAGTATGGTTGTGTCGTACCATCTTCCGGTGGCTAAGATATTCCACGATATGTTAGGGAGTCTTATCATTGTCATCCTGCTTTCTATTTTTCTCATAGTATGTCTGATATTGCAATTCGCTACAATCCTGAAACTCTCCCGGCTTGACAAGATGCGCAACAGTTTTATCACCACAATGATTCATGAATTGAAACGTCCGATATCAACACTTAAGATGTGCGTATCGGGTCTGGAAAACGAGAAAATGATGTCAGACAGAGATATCAAGAAAGAGATGTTGTCAGAGACAAGAATCGCCCTCGATAATCTTTCTGCCTATTTTTCAAAACTAAGGGACATTACTTTCAACAACGTGGAGCAGATACCGTTGAATCTCCAGAATGTCAATCTTCATGAACTCTTTGATGCCGTGACATCAGCAATTAACCCTCCTGCCGATAAGAAAGTGATCATCTTCAATAAAATTAATCATGAAATAGAAGTATCTGCCGATCGCTCGCATCTATACAACATAGTTAATAACCTGGTAGAGAATGCTGTCAAATATTCAGGACCGGAAGTTGAAATAAATGCAAATGCGCGAAAGTTTAATGGAACGGTAGAGCTACATATCAGCGACACTGGTAATGGGATACCATCAGGCGACCTAAAACATATATTCAAACGGTTTTACAGAGGGAAAGCATCTGCCGGAGAGCAACCGGGTATGGGACTCGGTCTTACCTACGTAAAGCTTCTTACAGATGCTCATGGAGGTGAGATATCCGTAGAAAGCAAGGAAGGAATGGGAACATGTTTCATAATCAAATTGCCACAATGAGGAAACCAATAAGAATACTCTTGGTAGATGACGATCTCAAAAATTCGATACTCCTCAAACACTTCATCGAAGCAGAGGGGTATGAGGTGATATATGCCAACAATGGTAAGGTTGGATTGGAGATGTACAAAGAATACCATCCTGACTTGATTCTTCTTGACATAAATATGCCGGAACTCGATGGATTTGAATTGGCGCGAACCATCAGAAAGAACGACAAACGCGTCATCATTTTCTTTCTTACCGACCGCACAGACAAAGTTGACCGGCTTCATGGCTTCTCTCTCAAAGGGAATGACTACATTCCCAAACCCTTCTATCCGGAAGAGCTGATAGCAAAAATAAACGAGCGTTTCGAAAGCATCACCGTTAATCAGTATGTGGAGTATCAGTTGGGAGAAACCTTATTCCGACCTAATCTCTCCTCACTTACCTATGCAGGTGAAACACATTCACTCTCCGTGCGACAGACCGAAATACTCCAGATGCTGGCTGAAAACCTCGGCAACCCGGTTGAGCGAGACATTATTCTGGAAAAGATCTGGGGCGACAGCAGCTATTCAAACTCCCTCGCCCTGAATGTGCAGATCACCTACATCCGCCGCCTCCTCACCGACCCCTCCCTGACCATAACATCCATAAAAAAGAAAGGCTACATTCTGTCGGTGCAACCCTAAAAGAGTGTTAACCTCAAAAATGTAAAGACACGAATTTTACACCCATATCGACTCTAACACTTTCGATACGGACTTAGACACTAATAATGTCGACTTAGACACTAAACTTAGACACTCTGACATTAGCTTAGATACTAACTTAGACACCAAACTTGAACACTCGCACGCCGACTCAGACAATTAGGGTCTTGCTGAACAAGCTTACCCCGTATGGCGAGGTCGAGTATCTTTGGGCGTAAGAGATTTGTTTTCATTGTTCGTATATAAAAGCAAGTTACAGGCAAGTTAAACTATTCAACGTTTTATCCTGTCTATTAATAACATAGCAAATTATAGTTTGCAAAACAAGCTGATTAAGCAAGTTGAAAGCAAGTTAATTCAACCCCACTTAGGAATATATCTCATATAGCGGGGTGCCGTTGTTGGATCCTTATTTAACTCATTTCGTTCTGTTAAAATTCGGACAACATTACTTTATGCCATGTACCTTTTTCGATGCTATCACTAACCAAGTACTGTATATAGGTCCCTTGATTAAGGATTCAATTTCTTGATGGTATTTTCTATGCCGTAGTAATCCAATACATAGAGAGGAAATGCACTAAGCACTGCAACTTCAGGACATTTATGTGAAATGTGTTTCTCTAACTGGCTGTTAAAAATAATATCCTGAGAAATCAAAGATCTTGGAAATTCAAATATCTCATTAACAAGATAATTCGCTTTGCAGATATGAGCGAAAATTAATTCTTTCCATACATCATTGTTATAGGAATTCACGTTCGCCAGCTGTGGACGACTGTCAGTAACACTGAATTTTTTATAGTGAGGTTCTTTCAAGCAATTGTCCCTATTCTCACATTCCTGCAGGTACAGGCAATTGGCACGCTTACACTTTACTGTCAGGTATTGAAAACTTTCAAAATCTTTGAAGTGTCTGATCGCTTCCACCATCGGATAACTGATATAGAGCTTTCCCTCTTCTGTCTCGTCACTGAAGAAAGAAAGCATCTCGCTGATTTTATTGTCATCTGCTAAAGTAGAATGACCGTCATAGTCAAAAAATAAATATACATACGCAAAGCTATCGCGTGTAAAGTCCTTTAGTGTTTCAGCATTTTCAACAGTTCTTTCCTTTAGTATCGATACAATATCTATAGGAAACCCTTCTTCCTTCTTGATGGCTCTGTATAGTTGATAAATCTCTGCATCAAATACACATTTTATGGCGTGCCCCTCTCCTAAAAAGTTAAGTTCTAACTTTTCTACATATTTATCCTCGGATCTGGCACCCTCAAAGATAAAAAGTGTTTTTGCTTTATTCATCATGGAAAGCTCCTGCACGATAGATTTTTTCGATATTATGACCGAATCTTAATTCCTTGTCAGTACAATCAGCCAAGCATTTGATCTTATTATTATTCAAGATAAAATTACAATCCGGACGTAGAAGGTCATTCGTCATCAGATATGTATTGTGTGATGACGTGAAAATCTGACAATCCAGGTCAAACAATTGTTTGCAAACTTCAAAGGCAAGACGGAAATGATAGAAAGCATCAAATTCATCAATAAAAACAAACGATGCCTCGTTCATACGTTTCAGCCAAAAATACAGCAACTGCAAAGAGCAGGTACCGGTTGATGCCACAAGCCTGAAAGGTATGGTATTTTTATCAATAATACAAAGTATCTCTTTATCCGTTGAACTATGGTCGGAAAACTTAAACTTTTGCCCACTGACCTTATAAAGAAAACCGGAAAAATCATCAAGAAGATTATTACTGATGATAAATTCATCCAGCATTGTGACTCGTGTATCCAGTCCGATAAATTCCCTTACATCGAGGCTTCTGAACCAAAGCATCGAGTTGACAAAACTGGTAAGTTTCATCAGATAATGGTCTGCTCCGAGAGGGAATGAAGTCATAAGAAAGTTTATGATCGACACATTATTCGCATTGTCTTTAAGGTTCCCTTCAATACTCTCATCTATTGGAAATTGATTTTTGTCAATTCGAAAAGAGTTTTGCTTTCGTTCAAATACATTCTTTTGGTTGACAAAAAGGCTTTCCTCAACCAACTGACCCACAGCATTCTTTCCATAAATGTAATTTACGGTGTCTTCTCCAAATCTAAAAGAGTATTCAAACAAAACAACACCTGAAGTGTCTCCTGCATAAATGAAATTATTATAGTAATCTATTTTCTTCCATTTATAAGACAGGTGATATTCAATATCGAACAATGCTAAACCGAAATTCGTCTTGCCAGAGCCATTGGGACCATATATGATACCATTTTTAATGACACCATCCTTTATAACATGTTTGTTAAACTCGTAATTGGCAGGTTTGGATAAATCCCACTCAATACGATTGGCAAAGCCCCTATAATTTGTTACAGCAAATTTTGTTAGCATCTTGATTATATATGATAGTCGACAGCAAATTTATAAAATAATTTCCATATTCCGTAATTTTTTTACGGAAATAAACACATCCATCACTGTGTTTATTTCCTACTCTCCTACTCTCAACTATTGCGGTGGTAAAAAAGCGTGGAAAATTGGAGGAAATCTATGCGAAATTTATTAACTTTGTAATTTAAGTATGACATCGAAATTATTTAATGTATTGATTAGTCAACGCATCTTTTTGCGTCTTTCCGGTGATTAAAGCGAGTTCAATCAGTCACAATGCCCGCATTGCTCCTTCTTGCACTCTCTTAAATCCCTCGAAAATCCGCTAAAAATATGCATCAACTAATTTGCGAGTCATACTTAGCCACCAAAACAGGAGACACGATTATGGCAGAATATAACAAAAATATGTCGCCCGAAGAGGAAGACCGGATGATTGAGGATGCATATCAGGATGTGCTCAAAGCTTATCTCGCAAGCAACCACCGCAAGAAAGTGGAGATTATCGAACGTGCCTTCCGGTTTGCCAAATCTGCCCACAAAGGGGTGCGCCGCCGCAGCGGCGAGCCTTATATCCTTCATCCCATAGCCGTGGCGAAAATCGTGATCTCCGAACTCGGCTTAGGCTCCACTTCCATCTGCGCCGCGTTTCTTCACGACGTGGTGGAGGATACGGAATTCACCAAAGAGGACATCGAAGCGAATTTCGGTCCCAAGATTGCCTCAATCGTGGAAGGTCTCACCAAGATTTCCGGTGGTATCTTTGGTGATAAGGCTTCGCTCCAGGCTGAGAATTTCCGCAAACTCCTTCTTTCGATGTCTACCGACATTCGCGTGGTGCTTATCAAAATGGCTGACCGTCTGCACAACATGCGCACCCTCGGCTCCATGCGACCTGAGAAGCAATACAAGATTGCCGGAGAAACCCTTTATGTATATGCTCCTCTTGCCCACCGCCTTGGACTCTACAAGATAAAGGATGAGCTCGAAGATCTCGCTTTCAAATATGAGCATCCGCAAAAATACGCCGAGATAATGGCGAAAGTGAGCGAAAGCGAACAGCACCGCGAGGAGATTGTAAAGGAATTTGTGGATCCTGTGCGTAAAAAACTCGATGCCGCAGGATTCAAATATGAAATCAAGGCACGCGTGAAGAGTGCCTACTCCATCTATAACAAGATGGAGACTAAGAAAATTCCGTTTGAAGAGATATATGATATCTATGCAGTGCGCGTTATCTTCGAGAACGATGACGATGCCCTCGAAAGGATACATTGCTGGGAGATCTACACTTTCTTCACCGACGGACATAAAGTGCATCCGGAACGTCTGCGCGACTGGACAAGCACTCCTAAGGCAAACGGATACCGTGCCCTTCATCTCACTGCGATGGGACCCGATGGCAAATGGATCGAGGTTCAGATCCGCAGCCGCAAAATGGATGAAATAGCAGAACTCGGCTACGCTGCCCATTGGAAATACAAAACCGGCGTGCATGACGATGACACGGAACTCGACAAATGGATGAACACCATAAAGGATATCCTTGCCAATCCTGAACCAAATGCGATCGATTTTCTCGACACAATCAAACTCAATCTCTTCTCAGCAGAAATATACGTATTTACTCCGAAAGGAGACCTGATCACGCTGCCGGCAGGATCTACCGTGCTTGATCTCGCTTTTGCCATACACACTCACCTCGGCATCCACTGCATCGCAGGCAAGATAAACCATCGTCTGGTGCCAATTTCTTATAAACTCGACTCCGGCGATCAGGTGGAAATCATAACCTCTGAATCGCAGACGCCTCAGCCGGAATGGATGCAGTTCTGCAATTCCGCAAAAGCTCAGAATCGTCTGAGAGCGATCCTCCGTAAAGACAGAAAGCATCTCATAGAAAGAGGCAAGAAAATATACAGCGAATTTATGGAACGCGAGGGATTCTCTGATTCCCCCGATGTTATGGCAAGGATACTCGGGAATTTCCATCTTTCGGAACGTGAAGATCTCTATCTGATGCTTGCCAACGATGAGATAAATCTCTCGGCAAAACAGCTCAAAGACCTAAATAAAAGTCGTTCATCCCTGCTTTCCAAGATATTGCGCAACCCTTTCTCTTCAAAAAAGACTGAAGCACCAAAGGTCACAATCAACCGTAAAGAGATATACGTTCTTCATCCCGATGAAGAAAAGCCAAACTACAAACTGGATACATGTTGCCAGCCTATTCCCGGAGATGATGTACTCGGCTTCGTTAACGAGAATGAAGAGGTAGTGGTCCACAAAGTGAGCTGTCCGAACGCCATGCGTCTCAAGAGTTCCTTCGGCTCGCGTCTCGTAGCCACCAGATGGGGAGGAGTCGCAGACAGATTTCTCGCCACAATCAGTATCGACGGCATCGACCGCCGCGGAATACTCGAAGAGATCACCGGAGTCATTTCTCACGATATCGGCATCAACATGGTTGGTCTCAGTATAAATGCCAAGCAGGAAGTATTTCATTGTGAAATCACATTGCAGGTGGATAATTCCGAAACTGTCGAAAATATCTGCCGCAGTCTGAAAGAGAAAATCAAAGACGTGAAATTCGCAAAAAGAATCTCCTGATAAAATTGAGGCTTTAGGTTTTAGGCGTTAGGCATTAGAAGCTTCGCCGAATGGATCTAAAGCCTAAAACCTAAAGCCTAAGGCCTAAAACTTATGTTTAAGAAATTAAGTCAAATATCCCTTGCGCGTCTCGGCATCCTTTTAGGAGCCACCGCAATCATACTTCTATTGCTGCCGCATTCCGACAGACAATCATATACTTATGAGCTAAACCAGCCGTGGAAATATCCCCTCCTCACTGCTGATTTCGATATGCCGATACTCCGCGATTCAGCAACTGCCAATGCTCTACGCGACAGTATCGACACCAATTTCATACCTTTTGTGGAGCGTAACGCCACTGTAGAGAAAGCTTCATTGACCAGATTTGCGAACACCACCTCCGGCCGCGCTTCCGCGACTGAGATCTCCGCTCTCGAAAAACTTCTAAAGGATGTCTATTCCCGAGGTGTGCTCGACACAAAGGTATACGAATGTATCAAGAATATGAAGCCACGCCGGCTACGCATGATGGTAAAAGAAAATGGAGCCACCACCGTCTCCACCATCGATGCCTCGGCAATGTTCTCCCCGGCAAAGGCATTTGAATACATAGACTCCGTGCACGGACGTCAGGGAACCTCCAATTCCAGCCAACTCGAGGGAGAGCTTGCCCGCGCGCTTAATATTTGCCTCACCCCGAACATGGTGACTGACAGTGCCGCTGATGCTAAATTCCGAAATCAGGAATATCTCCAGGTCAATGGTGCTCAAGGCGTAATCAAGAAAGGTCAGAGGATAGTGGACCGTGGTGAGATCATAACCCCGCAGATCTACACCAACCTCAACACTTACATGGAACTGCTCGACAAGAACCACAGTTCCACCAACGACCACCGTTATTTTTACGCCGGTCAATTTCTTTACATCCTGATATGCTTCGGAATCCTCTACCTCTTCATGGCACTCTACCGCTCGCGCTTCTTCAATTCGCTGCGCAAGATGATATTTCTGATGTGTTTCATCACCTTATTTGTGGTGTTTGCCATCCTGATGTTTGAATATGTACCGAATGGAATATACTTCGTACCTTTTGCTTCTGTGCCGGTTGTCATTCTTGTATTCTTTGACTCCCGCACCGCAATTTTCTCATTACTTGTAACAGTGCTTATTGCGGCATTGGTAGCTGTATATCCTTATCAATTTATCTTCATGGAACTTGCAGCCGGACTTGTGGCGGCATTCAGTATCCACAGTCTCAGTCAACGTTCACAGCTGCTGCGCACTGCTGCATATACATTCATCGTTTATTGCCTGGCTTATTTTGTATCCAGCCTCATCACCGATGGCAATCTCTCCAATTTCGCATGGCGAATGATCGGAATCTTTGCCATAAATTCAGTGATTCTATCTTTCGCATACATCCTGATTCTCATTGTGGAGAAAATTTTCAGATTCACCTCCACGGTAACGTTGGTAGAATTATCCGATATCAACAATCCTCTTCTGCGACGTCTTGCGGAAGAAGCCCCCGGCACATTCCAGCATTCCATGCAGGTATCAACCCTTGCATCCGAAGCTGCACGCGCAATCGGTGCGGACACGCAACTTGTAAGAACAGGCGCGCTATATCATGATATCGGCAAGTTGGAAAGCCCGGTCTTTTTCACTGAGAACCAACACGGCATCAACCCTCATTCCGGATTAAATCCCGAAACGAGCGCGCAGAAGATTATATCGCATGTTTCCGCCGGTCTCCAGATAGCCGCGAAAGAGAACCTTCCGGAAGTAATCCGCAGTTTCATTGCCGAGCATCATGGTAAAAGCATGGCGCGTTATTTCTACAACACCGCTGTGAATCAGAGCTCGGAAGAAGAGGTTGATAAATCCAAGTTTACCTATCCGGGACCAAACCCGCAATCGAAAGAAACAACAATCCTTATGATGGCGGATGCAGTTGAGGCTGCCTCCCGCAGCTTGCAGGATTATTCTCCTCAATCAATCAACAATCTGGTTGATAAGATCATCAACGGGCAGCAATCGGAGGGATTATACAAGGATTCTCCGATGAGCTTCCGAGATGTGGAAACAGTAAAAGACACATTCAAGAAACGTCTCGCCACAATTTATCATTCCCGGGTAGCATATCCGGAAATCAAAAAATAATTGTCAGACGTTATAATAATGTGAGGCTTTAGGTTTTAGGCGTTAGGCATTAGATGTTTCGCTAAGTATCTCTAAAACCTAAATCCTAATGCCTAAGACCTAAAACCTAAAGAGGTTCAAGCCTCGTTTACTTCGCCATAGGTAGAAAGTCTAAAACCTAAAGCCTAAGGCCTAAAACCTAAAAATTATGAGCCTATTTTTGATCATAATAAGTTGTTTGCTGTGGATCGGAGCGCTGTTCGCGCTTCGGGGACGGCAGATTCTCGCACCGGCACTTTCTTACGCGGCGTTGCTGGTTCTCAGCTTTGCCTCTAAAAACGGTTATCCGGTGCTCCCAATCAATGCCACAATCCTTACAGCCTGGTTTTGCATGACTTTGGTGGTTATGTTTATCATTCTACTGCAACCGGAACCAGTGCGCCGTCAGACACGAGGCACAACCTATATGACCGTCGGTGCAATTACCGGTCTTGCCGTCGGATTACTCGGATTTACCATTACCGTCAGTCTACCCATGCTCTATGCAATCATGATATTAGGAGTGATTGCTGGGATATACTGCGGATTCCTCCTTTACACCAAAACTCCGGAAGGGACACCCGTTGCTCCCGGTTCGGGTAATTTTTTCAGATACCTTCTTGCCAAGGGTTTTCCCACAGCCATCACAGTGATGCAGATCGGGGTTGCCCTTGTGCTCACAATAGCGATCAATCATCTATGAGAATAAGTTTTAGAAATATTTTTGTATCGGCAACAGCGGCGGTAATGATGCTTTCCGCCTCCTCTGTCCTATCAGCTCAGAACAAACGCAAGATAACCGTTGCCAAACCGGATCTTGAAGAGATACGCACCTCTACCCTTAATCCTCAAAGCCCGTATTACTTCCCCAAACTGATGAAGAAATACGAAAGCAACGACACCACAATGACCAATGAGGAGTATCGTCATTTTTACCTTGGATATATGTTTCAGGAGGATTTCGATCCTTACCGGGTGTCACCATATGCCAGTGTTACGGATGACCTCCGCATGAAGGCAACACATACTAAAGAGGAAATCGACACCATCCGCAAGTATGCCCAGTTGGCACTTGCCGACAATCCTTTCGACCTTCGTCAGATGTCGTTCCTCGTGCATGTGCTGAAAGAGAAACGAAAAGACATGAGCGCCAAGATCTGGGAATATCGTCTAGAACATCTGTTGGGTGCCATAAAGAGCACCGGAACGGGCGACAGCGTTGAAAACGCATGGTACGTGATATATCCGATGCACGAGTATGACATGGTACAGCTTTTGGGATACGAGGCAACAGATGCCAAATTCATCGAACCCGGTTACGACTACCTCACTGTCATACCCGATGAGACCAACAAAACGAAAAGAGATAAATCTGCCGAAGGATTTTATTTCAACATAATAGTGCCGCAACAGCAGTATATGCTAAAACATCCCGAAGATGAGGAAGAGGAGACTGTCACCGTTGAAACCCAACCTACAGTACCCGATTATTATCCTGATCCCGATGAAATCCCGGCGCAATAGAGAATGAGGAGTTAGGAATGAGGAATGAGGAATGAGGAGTGAGGAATTATATTTAGAAGTTTGGAGCGCAAGGTATTAACTCCTAATTCCTAATTCCTAATTCCTAATTAAACAAAGTATAACATTAAATTAAGAACAGATATGGAAAATAAAGTAGGACCCGGAATGTTTGTCAAGTATGCTTACAAACTCACGGATGCCGATTCAGGTAAAGAATTGTTTGCTACTCCCGAGGGAGAGCCCGATGAGATGGTATATGGCGTTTCGCAGGAGGTGGTGCCCGGTCTTATTGCCGCGCTCAAAGATCTCAAGAAAGGCGACAAATTTGATGTTACGCTTCCTCCCGAAGCAGCTTTCGGACCGCGTCATGCAGAGAATGTGATTGAACTCGAAAAGGATATATTCATGCGCGACGGTCAGCTTGCAGAAGAGGTTAAAGTTGGTGCCGAACTGCCGATGATGACAGCCGAAGGCTATCGCGTATTGGGCAAGGTTATCGAGATTGGCGACAAAGTGAAAATGGACTTCAACCATCCCTTCGCCGGACTGACAGTTAACTTTGCCGGCGAAGTAGAGGAAGTTCGCGAAGCCACACCCGAAGAGTTACATCCCGCACAAGGCGGTTGCTGTGGTTGCGGCAGCCATGGCTCCTGCGGCGATGGTTGTGGCGAAGGCGGAGGTTGCGGCGATGGCTGCTGCCACTAATTCCAAGCTCAACCCCAAATTTGTAAAACAGGCGACACTTCCTTTCGAGGTGCCGCCTGTTTTACAAAATAATTATGTGGGTATTGTATCAATCCCGGAAATTATCTTACAGCAATCTTTTTGCCATTGACTATATAGATTCCGGCTGGAAGATTAGAAGAGTTTACCTCCGACGGGAGAAGATCACGAACCTTCACGCCTTGAAGATTATAGACAGCTGCCGGCACATTAAAGGTCTCTGTTGCAATCTCACACACCTCAGTGTTCACTCCCGGTTCGTTGCGGAGCACTATCGACGTAACGTTGAAAGGATTGCCACCCTCCGGATTTAACTGAATCAATAATGCGTTAACATCTGAGAGCGCTTCCTTTACATTGATTCCATTAAGATCTACAATAGCGGTTGTTCCTGTCTTTGTTGTATTATCGGTTTTCGACCATAAAGCGGATACGTCATCAAATTTTGTCATTACGTTAAGAACATAGGTGTCATATCCCGCTTCCATGTTTATATCCAGATAACGTTGACCATCGTAATTATCAAAGGCCGTTTTGAAGAGTTCAAGCGTATTCCAGTTATCGACCCAGAAATATCCACCCCAGATGGCGCCTTCCGGCATATTGAAACCATCATTCTTTACAGACACTCCGGTCACGGTAAACGATGCGCCACAAATCTCAAGACCATATTCCTTAAGCGATGCAAGCATTGCATCTGTAATATATGCCTTATATTCGGTAGCATTTTCAATATTCGTCAGTTTGCTTCCGGGTAGCCATGTGCCGTTGGCTTTGATTTCAAGAACATCAGTGGCATTTTCAAGCGCAATGCTTATATAATCCCCTGTTTTGACTCCCTCTGCAAACTGATCCGCAGGGATAGTCAATGTGTTTTCCCAAGTCACATTCTTAGCTTCTCCTTCATAAAGTGTTTTGACTGTTTCCTGAGCGGAAAGGGACATAGCGGTGGCTGTCACGACGGCAGCCGTGAGTAATAATTTTTTCATGATTTAAATGTTATTTGCTTATTTTGAAGATATTGTAATGTCTGAAATAGAGATGTTGCCTCCGTATGAATTTATCGACCAGCAATTTTTGGCTGTGCCATATACGCGGTTGGTATATGCAGCACAGCCGTTGATATAGACCGTCACTACGGAATTGTCGGTAACCACAGTCACATCGTACACTCCATCGGCAGGAGCATCGAACACATATCCGTCGGTATTCCCAACAAAACCGGCACCACCCTCCTCTTCGAAATTGATTTTCCGCAGTTTTTCGCTTTCCGGATTCACGATTATCGAATAGAACTTCTCGGAATCTGCGCCACGACTAAGCGATATGCCGAATTTATCCCAAGGATTTGTAGTCGTCACTTTGAACGACATTCTGTTTTCAACTCCCAAGCGCGGCAGCAGACGCGAAGTCTCGCCATTGAGGTCAAAACCCTCAACACTTTTCTTATCTGCGAAAGAGGAAGCGATTGCAGGGACTTCACCCAAAGTCAAAGTGCCATCGGAATGCTGAATCAGCTTATGGGCAACCAGATTTCCCGCCCAGTCGCTGTTGCCAAGATTATTGTTACCCGCTTTTGTAGCACACCAGCCCCAGATATAGCGGTCGGTGCCGTTGCTTGCCGTCTTACCTGCATAAAAACCACGGGAATCCAGGAAACCCTCGTGACCATCGGGCCATATGCCGGCATCGTTGGCAGTGCAAGCCTTCAGTTCGGCGAGCGTACGTCCTTTGAAATACTGCACCCTACGCACAGCATCATGCTGCTCCGAATATATCAGATACCACCATTCTCCCATCTTGAAAAGATCAGGGCATTCGTAGAAACGATCCCACATCATTGTCATGAATACGCCGGCATCCGTCCAGTCGAGCAAATTGTCTGACACATATTCTGCAAGAACACCCTTTCCGTTCTCACGGGTAGACACAAGCATATGGAATTTATTGTCATCACCCTTGAATACGAATGGATCGCGGAAATCCGTGTTACTGTAACGTTCACCACCCTTAAGGAGCAAAGTGCGGTTCTTTTCCCAGACGCGGAAATCTTTTGAAGTAGCGAGCATCACCGCCTCATTCACCCCACCCGTCGAAGCGGGATTGGGAGAATGAGCTGTGTAGAATGTGTAATATGTGCCATCGTGATAAATTGTGGAACCCGTGCCGAGAGCCGCATCAAGCTCAGTGGCGCTACCACAAGGAATCAGTTCACCAAGCGATGTGTAGCTCGCTGCATCAGCTGTCGAGACACACCATATCGGGTGATATGTCACCGCCTGGTTGGGACGGTAATCCTGTAGATACATCACCTTGAAATCTCCCGCAACAGGATCATAAAATGGCATCGGGTCTCCTACATAACCCACAAAAGGCTTGTAAAATATGTTCTGTTTCTGTGCATCTGAAGATGCGAAAAATGTGTCTGTTCCTTCGAGATTACGGTTAGTCATCACCGGATCTTCCGAACTGCAACTGCTGAAGCAGGCAGAAGCGGCGAGTAACATTGCGAAAGAATATATCATTGTTGTTTTCATTGCTTGAGACATCTAAGGTTATTTACACAAATAGTTGATTGCATTTTTAGTAAGTTTTATCATGTTGTCGCGATATGGATTGGCAACACTGTTGCGGTCATACCATTCATATGCAGGCGTACCGATGGTTATAACCGTGCCCGAAGTGAAACCTTTCAGTGCTTCATAAGGCTCAAATTCGGCTATTGTAACCCTGTTTATGTCGAAATCATGACCAGAGGCAAGTGCCTTCGCTCCGGTACGTTCTTCCCATCCTGCCATCGAGCCGTAAGGATCCCAGTCTACTCCCCACTGCAACGTGCGGTTTGAATTGGAGCATCCTTTGTCGAGAAGTATCACCCTTCCATCAGCATCAACATTAAGACCTTCATAGAGGGGATGTTCCTCATGACCTTTGATAACAAAACCTAACGGAGCCGTAAGCGTCTCGTAACTGTCGCCACCGAACATATTGTTCGGGCTTTGTTGGTCGCGGGCAATACGCCAGACATCGTTGATATATCGTGCGCCATCTCGCGATGCAAGTATCGCACCGCCTCTCAGCCAGTAACTGTTGAACTGATCGCGTGAATCCCAAAGTTGTCCTGGCCAGTCAGTCCAATCGAAATGGCACCATACCATCTTGAAGTCATCAAGTTTTACGGTGCCGTCTATTATTTCCTGAATAGAGACATATCTTGAATTGGGCACATTGTCGAGCATCCATCGGCAGGCAGCCTTACCCTCATCACCAAGCTGGTCAACACCCGACGCATTTCCTACAAATGCTTTGGGAGCCTGTGACATCTCATCCTTGATTACAGTAACCGTATATTCCACATTTGCAGTGCGAAGCGATGCCTTGAATACAATAGGCTGCGAGAAATCGAGCAGTGAGCCTGATTCGGGAGTAACCTCTGCACCTTCTGTCACCGTGAACGTAGCTTGCATGGCTGTGACATCGACATCCAGAGGAACAAACACAAGGATTGTGCGGGCACCGTTATCAATTGTTCCTGCATACTGAGCATCCAGCATGAACGAGAAGAACTCAACATTGTCATGTTTCACCACTACAGTGTAATCGGCATAGACATCACCGTTGACAACACGTATCGCACGCGGCACACTGCCATCGAATCTTGTGCCAGCCGGATAATCACAACGTGCACCTTCGCTGAGTGTAACGGCATCAACCGTAAGATTGGCAAGGTCAACATCTGTCGGCACATTGACAGCCACACTGCGCGTGGCATGATCGATAACACCCGCATATCCACTGATAGAAATAGCTTCGATACGAGTATTCCCATCTAGACGCAAGTCTGATGTGTTGTCGCTATCGCAAGCAGCGAACGCGAATGCCATAACAGCGACAAGAACCAGATATATTGATTTATATATATTTTTCATCTCCTTAATTTTATAGTCGGTTTTAACTATGGTGCTCTTCTTTTTTTACCAGTTACCTATATTCTGTTTATATTTACCAGTTACCGATATTCTGTTTATAGTGTCCGTTTGAGGCACTGATCTGAGAGAATGGTATCGGAAGATACTCATTCTTATTGGCAGTAAAGGAAGCTCCGGAATAAATAGCGCAATTGTCTGCCTCATCGGCATAATATCTGTTGAGCACATCGGATGCTTCTCCCCAGCGGACGAGATCAAAGAAACGCTCGCTCTCCATCGCCATCTCCACGCGGCGTTCATGCTTCACTATCTTCAGCACTTCTTCGCGGGGATAGCTGCCGGTGTAGGGACGCACATTGAAACGTACTCCGTAAAGCTGTTCGTAATCGGCAATCATCTGTGTGCTCTGACGAGCGCGGTTTCTAAGCGAATTCACAATACTCATGGCTTCTGTGAGTCCCTGATTGAGCTGTGCAAGAGCCTCGGCACGCATGAGCATCACATCCGCGTATCGGAGCACAATGCGATTCATGGGAGAACCCCACCATGAACCTTTCACAAGATATTCTCCATCCGGATCCACATTATGTTTGAGCGACACGTAGTAACCATAGAGACCATTGCTTCGGCTCCACACCGCACTCTTGTCCATCATATAGTTCTTGTTGAACATGTAAGGAGTGCCAGGCATTCCGACAGTAAGGAAAAGACGGGGATCGGCATAATCGCTTGACATATCGTAATCCCTGCTGTTGAAATTATCAAGCATAGGCAAGCCGTTCTCGTCGGTCTTGAATGCATTCACAAGATTCTGACTCGGTTTATAGAAATCGCAACCGCCATCGGTGACTCCGGGAATATTAGGAACGATCAGTCCATATGACCAGTTGCAATTACCATGCGTTGTGCCGTCGTTGAATGAATACTGCATTGCCCAAATAGATTCCTTACCATTCTCGTATTGAGGTTCTGGACGGAAATTATTATGGAAATCTGATTCAAGATCACAACCGGAAGCGCCAAGAATGGTGGCATCCGTATATTTCACAACATTCAGCAAGTCATCTTTGTCGATAGATGTGACTTGATGAGTTTTGGGATCGTCCTGACGATAAGCCTTGTAGAGGTATGTTTTTGCAAGATATGCCGCTGCTGCCGCTCTGTTGGGGCGACCAATCTCCTGCTGCACTGCCGGAAGATTATCAAATGCATATTTGAAATCATCTATTATCAGCTGCCAACCTTCATCGTTTGAGTATTTGGTGTTCTCCAGATTATTGTATTCCTCTGGGGTCAAATTCTCATCTACTGCAAAAGGAATGTTTTTATAAAGACGTTTCAGCAGGAAATGTC
Source organism: uncultured Porphyromonadaceae bacterium (assembly GCA_902495075.1). Taxonomy (GTDB): domain Bacteria; phylum Bacteroidota; class Bacteroidia; order Bacteroidales; family Muribaculaceae; genus Lepagella. The sequence continues at coordinate 6,687 of CABUVO010000041.1, read as the reverse complement.
CGTGGGCACGGAGAAATCTCATCTCCGCGATGCGGGTATCGCGCAAGGGATAAGAGCGGGAATCCATCGAACCGAGCACTTCCAAAGCGGAATTGGCGCGTGAGATGGCATTATAAAGACGTTGCCACATGTCGGATATATTCCAGTTGGTGGTCATCACTCCCTGCGAAACCTCAAGAGCGTGGAACACATCGCCATCTTCCGTTCCGTTGCCGCCTTTGTAGGCATCATCGGAACGCACGTCAAAGTTCCACATAGAGAAAGAAGAGTTTATATCTTCAGCGGAAATCCACACTGCATAAGCGGAAATCACAAGATTGTCGATATATTGCGGGTCGAGCACCTGCTCCTGATCCAATGTGCCCTGAGGCTTCTGTTCGTCAAGGAAACTGTCGCAACCTGTGGTCATTAATGTCATTGCCACTGCGGCACTGTATATTATCTTTTTCATTGGTGTCAAATTTTAGAATGTCACATTAAGACCGAAGGTCACATTTGTCGGAATTGGATAACCGAAGTTGGGATTCTCCGGATCCACACCGGTAAAGTTCTTGCTCTTTATGGTCAGAAGGTTCTGCGCGCTCACATAGAAACGCACCTTCTGCATATGAAGCTTCTCTATCACTCGCTTGGGAAGCATATAGCCGAACTGGATGTTGCGGAGCTTAAGATATGAGCCGTCTTCCACAAAATAGGTTGACACTCGCTTCTCATTGTTGGAATCCGAGCGGCTGAGCGCCGGAATCGAAGAATCCGGATTCGAAGGAGTCCATGCATCGAGGAGTCTTTCACCTTTGTTGAGGAAACCGATGTTGAGACCGCTCCAGAGATCCGTTTCCTTCTTCATGTCGGAAATCACGTCCTGACCTTGCGCTCCCTGCCAAAACATTGAGAAATCAAAATCCTTATATTGCAGATAGACATTGATACCGTAGGTAAAATCGGGGGTAGGATCATAAATCCATTTCTGATCTTTTTCGGTGATATAGCCATCGCCGTCAAGATCTCTCCAGCGGATACGTCCCACTCCTGCGCCTTCCTGCACTGCGTGGTTGTCGACCTCTGCCTGAGATTTAAAGATTCCATCAGCCACATAACCCGCCTGAGCACCGAATGTATGCCCGATCACACTGTATACGCCATTACCGCCGAATGTGCCATTGGCAGCCACAGTTGCCGGGATTGCCGTGATCTTGTTGCGGTATGCCGCAATATTTCCAGTGATTTCATACCTGAAACTGTAAGATGTGGTGTTACGATAACCGAGATTCAACTCCACTCCTTTGTTTTTCATCTCTCCTGCGTTTATCCATTGTGATGAACCCTCTCCCATGGCTGCTATTCCTACCATCTGCACCAAGATGTTAGATGTTTTTTTGTGATAGAGGTCAAGAGAACCGAAGAAACGAGAGTTGAACATCGACCAGTCAAGACCAATATTGTATTGGGTGGTGGTTTCCCATTTTATATCCGGATTTCCGATCTGGTCGCGTTTGAAACCTGAATTGAGGATGGAACCGCCGTTGGTTCCAGCGATATCGTAAGATGTACCGTAGCTCTGACCACCAGATTCATTCACGCCATAATTGGGAACATATACGAAATATCGGGCAAGATTGCTGATTTCCTGATTACCCGTCTGACCCCACGAGAGACGGAGTTTAAGATCGGAAAGCCAGTTCTGATCGCGTAGGAAAGATTCGTTATTGATACGCCATCCGAGCGATACAGAGGGGAAGGTGCCATAGCGGTTGTTGCTTCCGAAGCGCGAAGAACCATCGTGACGCAAAGTCACACCGATAAGATAGCGGGAATCAAAGGAATAATTCACTTTTCCGAAGAATGAAACAAGCGAGTATCCATCACCTGAGCCATATGCCTGTGCGGTCCCTACACCGGCGCTTGGCCACATATAGTCGGGATTGAGCACTGAGAAATCAGTTTTATATCCCGAGAACCATGTGGATGTCTCGCGGATCAGCTCCATACCGAGGAGTGCATCAAGATGATTCTTGCCGAAATCTATGTTATAGTTCGCCACAAGGTTCCACATCCAGCGCGTCCAGTGTTCCTGCTTAGCTTCCACGGCGTTGGTGGGATTGGCAACATTGCCTTCTGTCACGGGATAGGTGAATATACGCTGTTCTTTCTGTGAATAGTCAAGTCCGAAAGTGGTTCTGACATTAAATCCCTTGAAAGGGGCGAGATTGATATATGCATCGCCGAAAAGACGCCAGTATTTGTAACGGTTGTCTTTGTTGCGCTCAAGACGTGCGAGAGGATTCTCGCGGTCGGGGTATCCACCCACGGGACCCGCAAACTCACCTGTCTCCGTGTAGACGGGAAGGGAGGGATTAAACTGGAGAACATTTTCAAGAAAACCACCGGGCGCCTGAACCTCATCCGTACGGTTGAGTGTGAAATGTTCGCCGATTGTGAGGATCTTAACAGGTTTGTATTCGGTATTTATACGTGCGGAGAATCTTTCGAAATCTGAATATTTGATTACACCGAGATTCTTGTAATATCCCAATGAGAAGAATGAACTGAGTTTCTCAGTGCTTCCGCTCACCGAAAGGTTATAGTTCTGGATCAGACCGGTGCGGGTTGTTTCGTCAAACCAGTCGGTGTCAGCAGCGGGAGTTGTGCCGGCAGCATCAAGATATTTCGACATGGAAATGGAGTTGAGATGCGGATAACCGTTGCTATCATATCCCCAGTTGAAATGATAGCCGAGACCATTGGTATTCGGATCCTGACCATCGTTGACATATGCCTGCCACATTGCGCGTCCGTAACCTTCGGCATTGAGCACTTTCATTTTGTTTGTATAGAACTGCGCGGCAACCGAAGCATCAAGCATAATCTTAAGGTCATTACCCTTTTTGGTAGTGATGATAATGACTCCGTTGGCAGCACGCGAGCCATAGATTGAAGCTGAGGCGGCATCTTTCAATACCTGTATCGACTCAATGTCTCCGGGGTTGAGCTCATGCATACCACCTTTTGTGGGCACGCCATCTATTATGTAAAGGGGATCGTTATTGTTGAGAGTTCCGATACCGCGAATACGAACCGTTGCCGAACCGCTGGGTCCTCCGTCTGCCGAAATGTTCATTCCCGGCACACGTCCCTGCAACGCCTTGATCGGGTTGTTTTCATTTTGCTTGTTGATTTCGTTGACATCGACAGCCGTGATAGCTCCGGTCACATCCACCTTCTTCTGTGTGGAATAACCTACCACCACAACTTCATCAAGCAGTTCAGAATCTTCGGCAAGTCTTACTACCATTCCATCTGTAGCTTCAATTGTCTGGGCAACATATCCAAGATAAGAAAACATCAGTTTTGCCCCAGGAGCGACTGCCAATGTAAAATTACCATCAATATCCGTAGAAGTTCCAACAGTGGTGCCTTTTTGCATCACAGTGGCTCCTATCAATGGCTCGCCATCGGTTTTCGACAACACCGTGCCATGGATTGTGACGGTCTGCGCTATTGCGTTTGCCGTTATCATCACGAGTAACAGAAACGCGGACATGAGTCGTTTCATCATGATTTCGAGGTTTTTAAAGTTTTATTTTGCCGCAAATTTATAGACGGCAATAGGATTAGCATATAAAAAATTGATTCTTCAATATTAAAAATCGTGCATCGCACGCATTATTATAATCTATGTAACGAGTATTATAATTTCACGGTTCTGCGTTGGGCATCACCGGGAGTTTCACCGAAATATTCACGGTAACACCGTGTAAAATATGCGTGTGAAGCGAATCCAACTTTGATGGCAACAGCTTTTACAGGCATATCGGTTGTGGTAAGCATGCGGCGTGCATGCTTGAGACGTATGATTCTTACAAGATCAGAAGGAGAATAGTTGGTTATCCCTTTTATCTTCCTGTAAAGCTGCGTGCGGTTTAGCTGCATTTCATCGCTTATATCATCTATCGACAGCTTCGCATTCCCTATATTGCGTTCCACAACATCAATGAACTTTCTATAAAATTCATTGTCAACATCCGAATTCGATTCAACAGCGTTTGAAGTTTGTTCCGGAATATCCAGTCGCGAAACTCTTGAATCCTGTAGCCGTCGGCGGTTTTCAAGCATCGACTCAACGATGGCGAGAAGAGCCTCCGCGTCGAAAGGTTTACTGAGATATCCGTCGGCGCCACACTTATAGCTTTCCACAAGCTTATTATCCTGTGCGCAAGCTGTAAGCATCACTATCGGAATATGCGATGTGGCTGGTTCTGATTTCAATCGGCGACACACTTCAGTGCCTTCGATATCCGGCATCATTATGTCGCAAATGATGGCATCCGGGATATAACGGCTGGCAAGCTTTATTCCCTGCGATCCGGAGGAGGCACGAATCACTTTGTATTGCGAGCCGAGAATATCAGTTAGCAATGCCCGGATATCGGAATTGTCGTCAATTACAAGAACCATTGGCTCTCCTTCCTCCAGTTCTACACGGCTCATCTCAATCTCACTCAACTCCTCATTCACCATTCCGGCATCAAGACGTATGATATCTTCTTTCGACGCATCTTCCATATGACGCAATGGAATTAAAAAGACTACCTCTGTGCCACTTCCCTTCAGACTTGTTGCATTGATCCTGCCGCCATGCATCTCAACAAACGCTTTCGCTATGCTCATCCCTATGCCGGAGCCGTAAGGATTAGCTTCGCGGGTATGGATATTGCGAACAAAAAGATTTTCGAGTTCTTCGGTCGACATCCCCTTGCCAGTATCCGACACTTTAAAATAGAGCTCCTGATTATCCTTAATACCCGCTTCGAGAACCACGCTTCCATTCTCAGGAGTAAATTTCAACGAGTTTGATATGATATTGAAAAGAACCCTCTCTATTTTTTCCACATCTATCGATGCAGTCAAACCGGAAGGGATGTTATTGATCACTGAAAATACGATATGACGAGATTCTGCTGCCGGAACAAACAGTTGCTCTATTTCTGTTACAAAACCATGAATATCGGTCTCCGACATATGCATTGTCAGCTTGTCGTTGTCATATTTGTTAAAATCAAGAATCTGATTTATAAGACGTGTCAATATTCTTGTATTTTTCAGTGCAAGGCGCAATAATGATTCATTTGCATCGTCCAGACGTGCCCTTTTCATAACTCTTTCAAGAGACGTGCTGATAAGAGTCAAGGGTGTGCGTAAATCATGGGAAACGTTCGTGAAAAACGAAACTTTAGCTTTTGTTGCCTCCTCCAGCTCGGCATGAAGGCGCTTGCGCACTTTATAGGATCGCCATATGGATATGAGCAGAATTGTGAGCAAAATAAGAATAAACACAGCTGCAAAAAGGAGCATCTGCTGGAGATTACGCTGTTTATATAGACGGTCGTAAGCGGTCTTCACACCGACAATCTTCTCTGTTTCGTTGGTCATTGTGCGGTGATGCATTTGATATAACGATGCGTTTGAGCGGTCAATTGCCGGAACATCTGTTATATTAATGCGTTTCGCAACTTTTTCTCCTTTCGCCACTGCCAATGCCGTCCGCAAGATCTCATGTCCGAGTGTAGGATAAAGTATTGTAGCATCCAATCGGTTATCTTCCAACGCCTTTAATCCGAATGCGGGAGTGCCGTCAACACCTTCAAGCAGAATTCTGTCTCGCATCCCCTTATCAGCTATGACTTTACCCGCCTCATCTACCATATGGTCATTATGACCGAAAATCAAATTAATATCAGGATGCACACGCAGCAATGAATCCACAACCTGTCGCACAGGGTCTGTGAGCCAGCGTGCATCGAATTCCGCAACAATATCGAAATTTCCAAGAGAATCAGCCATCTCGCGGAAACCGGCTGCCCTCTCCTGAGCGGGAGTGGAATTAAGGTCGCCTGTAATCTCTATAGCACGTATCTTTCCATCAATATGCGAACGTGCATATTTTGCTGCCTGGCGCCCCACTTCACGGTTGTCAGCACCTATATAGGCGGCATAATCGGCACCGGGAACATCCCTGTCGAAAACAACTACAGGTATCCCCTTTTTGCTTATCTCATTGATAACATCTACAAGCGCAGCTGCTTCTGCCGGGGCAACCAATATGACGTCCGGATTTGATTCCGCCATCCGACGCAAATCCGCAATCTGGCGATTCACGTCATCTTCGGCATTCGCAAAATCAAGAGATATATCGTAATCGTCATTAAAAAGCACCTCTCGGCGCATCTCTTCGTTTAGAGTCTCTCGCCATTCTCCCCCACTGCATTGAGACACAGCGATATCAATCTTCGGCTTGCGACTACATGCCGCACCCAAGATGGCAATTACAACAAGAAGAAGTATTCCTAATCGATTCGACATTGTTTCACACTGTTCCCTTTTTACATTCTAAGAAACTGTTTAAATTTATTTTCGAGGAAGTTTGAGAGTTATTTTTGAGGTGATTCCGCGAGTTGAGAAAGGAGAAACCTATCGGTTTCGATTGCCGAAACTTGGCGGAAGCAGCCAAAAAGAACCTCAAAATTCCCGAAAGATTCTTTATAATATTTTTTTCGTAATAAATTTAAATAGTGAAGTCATCTTGACTTTTTGAATTTGTTAATATGTTTAAGGAATATCACATGGAACGCCAACAGGTTCCACCCTTTCCAGCTGGAGACCGTTTTGTCGAAACGGTTGAGTACGGAT
>CABUVO010000040.1 GCA_902495075.1 uncultured Porphyromonadaceae bacterium | reverse complement strand
TCGTTGTAATTCTCTCGCCATATTGTGCGGATCGACTGGTTATATCTTCCTGCCGGTGTCGTGGTCGTCATGTCGTTAAGACGATCATTGCGGTTATCACCGTACCACCAGCCGTAGTTGACGAAGACTTCAAGACCCCTGGTCCGGTATTTCAGATCTATGGAGTTTCCAGTCCTGAAATAGTGATGAAAAACATTGTCCGAACGGAGGGTTCCACTGAATCCATCGCCTTTCGGCGGTTTCGTCCGGATGATGATTACAGATTTCACGGTGGCAGCATAAGACGCGCCTGGATTAGTTATTACCGAGACATTCTTTATGTCATTAGAATTGAGCTGAGCGAGTTCCTGAATGTCGTTGACCTTGCGACCGTTGATGTAGATTGCAGGTGCTCCTTTGCCGAATACTTCCAGTTTTCCGTCATTCTCCACCACCATCGGCACACGTGTCAACACATCGTTGGCTGTACCTGCGATGGCGAGCGAGCTTCCCTCGACATTGGTGACGAGTGCATTTCCTTTCATCGTCGTTGAGGGTCGTGTGGCGCGGACTACCACTTCTCCAAGTTCCACCGTAGAAGGCGTAAGCTTGATTGTCCCCAAATAGCCCGAAGCAGGGACCGGGACTACGGCGGTTTCATATCCGACAAAAGAACATTTTGCGGTGAGACTTCCGGCGACATCGGTAGGGATAGAGAACATACCGGCTTGGTCGGTGACAGTACCAGTTATATAGGTCGAGTCGCGGTACAACACTACGTTGACATAGTCGAGGGGAGCATCGTTTTCCCCAGTCACTTTACCGGTAATCTCACGTCCATAGACCGTTGCCACCGCTATGAATACCATTATGAGAGTAAGAATCTTTTTCATATAGCGTCTGTATTTATTTTTTTCTAAGTTCAATAAGTGCATCTATCAGGCTGCCGTCCAAGTCGATGCCTTTTTCTTCCATCTTATCGTTCACTTTTTGTTTGACATCGCCGAGTACATGGGGGTCCATTTCCTCCCAGGAATAAATCTCTGAACAGTCATCATTTGTGGTGACACGCACATTATATTCGGTGCGGTTACCGATTGAATCCGCAGCATAGTAAATAATCACGGTCTGGAATTTATCCCCATCGAGTTCATGGGTGTCGGACATACCCACGTATTGAATTCCGGGAATAGAGTCAAGACGGGCAAGAGTTGCCTGTTCAAGATTCCTGTCGCGCAGGTCTCCTTTGCCAGGAGAACATGAGGCGATGGCGAATGACACCATCAGAATGAGAAGCGCGAGAGTGTAGTTTCTTGTTTTCATTTTACATCAGGTTTTAATGATTTTCTTTGCCCGGAGGCAAGGCGTCTTGCGACGATCGCTGATGCAAAATTACATCCAAAACGATTTTAACTCCAAATATAAAAGTCTTAATACGCAAGATGCAACCCACTGAAAATCAAGGGTTGCATCTCTTAAAAGTCTTAATGAAGCCTTGTGCCTTCTTAATGAACTCTTAATCCTTGGCCCGGTTTTTAAGGAACTCCACAATATCTTCCTTTTCGGGCACTCCGAGCTTCTTTCGTATGGACGATTTGCGGACGTAGATTGTGGAGGTAGTCTGGCCTGTTATCACGCTAATCTCTTTTGTCGAGAATCCGGCTACCATCAGAACGATAATCTGCTCCTCTTTAGGGGTGAGTTGTACACCATATTGACGGTGGAGTTTACTATAAAACCCGGAATAGAGGCTGTCAATCATCTCAAATACCTTACCCCAGTCAACGAGTTCACCGTTGGTTTCACCGTCAATGTTAGAGATTTTACGCAACATCTCACGATTCTGCTCAGTCGGAGTTTCTGCCACCATCTTGATAATGCCAAGCTGTTTGAGCATTATGCCTCGTAAGGCTGTCGAATCAGCTTTATCGGTGTCCTGCGAGGGTGCGGATTTGTACTCGTCCACCATTTTCTGCAACGCCTCTATGCGTTCCTCATTGTCGCGTTCGCGCTGACGGCGAATTATGAAGATCCATGCACTGCCTCCGAGTATAAGAATGGCAGCAAGACTTATAATAAGTATAATTATAGTCTTGTGCTCGCTTTCGGCTTTCAGCGTCAGTGCGCGGTTCTGTTGACGCAACGCACCGCGTTCCGACTCCCACTGTGACGCCTTCATGCGGTTGAAGCGCTCGTTCTGGCGGTTGTTCAGTCTGTTGATATGCGTCAGTTTTATGCGTCCGGTCTGTCTGAAATCAATCATGGCATGGAGCAGATTGCTATAGCTGCGGAAGTAAGCGTCTTCATCACCTCTCAGTCTGACAGCAATGCTGTCGGCTGTTTTAAGATGATGTGCCGCCAGATTCACATTTCCTCTGTTCAGAGCATTAATGGCATATTGGAAGTGGAGCATATCGGCGGCACCGTTGTCGTGACCTGCTTTGCTGAATATCTCATCGATAAGTCTGTCGCTTTCGCCATCGTGTCCCGACTCAGTAAGAAGCTGTGCCTGTTCAACCATAAACAGAAACTGCTTGTCACCCCAATGGCGGCTACGAGCATAGTCAATAAGCTCGTTAACGAGATATAAGGCAGAGTCAATTTCTCCGGCATACTCATATCCTGCCAAGAGCATATACTTTGCCTCCATCTTTCTCAGTGTATCGTTTTCGAGTATATGAAGTTTTTTTGCCAATGGTATAATTTGACGACCTTGATACTCAGATGTACCGAGCAAGACTCGGATTCTCAATGCCTCTACCATTAGAGAATCGGGCACATTCGGCAGCTTTGTAAGAGAATCAAGCATTGCGATTGACCCCGGAGTGTCGCCAACCCAAAACTTGTAGAATGCAAGTGCGATGCCACTCCGTATGTCTTTCACTATATCCTTCCCACGATAATATTTGTGGGCAAAGGTAATCAATGAGTCCTCAACCATGGAACGATTGCGCCTCACGTGCCCGTAAGCCATGAGGTAATAAAACTTTGCTTTTAAGGAGTCAACCTTGAGGTCGGAAGGATCTATCGCCTCCAGAATAGCCAATGCGCTTTCCGGATTGCTCACCATCAATTGTTCGGCCAAACTAATTTTTGTGTCCTGTCTTGGTTCAGTCTTCGAACACGAAGCGAGTATGACAATGACTAATAACAGGTATATTATTCTCATTAATGAAGCAGGTAACTCTAAATTATTCTACAAATTGAATGTTTTGCGATAAGATAGTCTGCACACTTTTGTGTGCATTTTATTAACTTCTTCGGTGCCTGCGAAATACTCGTTGCACCGGAAATGACGCAGCGTGCCATGCCTCTCGCATAACTCCCTCCAGAAAGTGAAGTCGAGAGCCTCTTCAAAGGCGTTGAACTGTGTGGACATAGTTACAGATGATTATGCCATTGCGAAACAGAATCTCAACCGACCGTAATAATCGGCTGCCCGAAGAACGAGGAAAGCATGGCGAGTGTAGAGATAGTGAAGTTATGCTCGCCACTCAGCCAACGTGTTATCTCGTTAGGCCGTTTACCGAGGGCTTCGGCAAACTGTTTTTTATTCAGCCCTTTTTCACGCATAAGAGCGTCAAGTCTGTTAGAGATGGCAAAAGAAAGCCGTGTTTCCTCCCGCTTCTCCCAGGGAATCTCATTGAAAATTTCCTGTAATGAAATGTTGGCGGTTCTCATAAGTCAAATGTTTTATCGGTTATAATCTCCTTTTCGGTTATCTCTACATTACCGGAACGTACCTCCTGTCGGAGCAGACGCTCGAATTTCTGCAAGTCCATGACGTAGCCCTGCAACGTGTCGTTTTCTTCGTATGTCCGGCTGTTCTTTACATCGCCATTGCCGAGGACGAGAATTTTGTCGGTAAGCCGAAGACAATACAGGCGAAGTTTTGATTTCAATACCGGCAGTGCAACAACTGAGTCGTTCATCTTACCCTCTCTGCGGAAGTACCGCTCCAAAGCGCCATTGGAGAGAATTTGTTCAACAAATCTCATTATAGCTTGAAAGTCGGGGTTCAATTCAGCGTCCTGCCTGAACTTGGCAACAAATTTTTCAAATTCGCTCATATCGTCAGAGAGAAACTGAATTGTATACATCGTGCAGCTATCGCTGCTGTTTACTAATAGGAGTTCTACTTCGCCCATGATTCTTTACGTTTGTAATTACAACGTAAAGTTACGAAAAATGTTTTACACAAATGTAAAAGTTCAGAATTATCTTTACTTAAAGTTTTCTGCCACTGAGTTAGGCAAAGTTTGATGAAAGTCAAGTCGATATTTAGCAAGATGTACCCTTCTGAACCAGCACAAAATCGCACTTACAAATAAAATTCCATTATGTTCCTTATTTGTTTCTTATAATTCCATATTCTATATATATAAATCTGTATATTAGGTAGTTATTTAGTTTTACTTAGATAAGAGCCTATTCTCCTCTCACTCCTGAATCTGGAAGCGGAGAACCGAAAGATGATGAATAGCCGTCATTATGCCCTACCTGTCCTTTCGTAAGCTGTGACGCAAGCTTTACTATATGATCACTTTCGCCGAAATTTAACTCATCAACCGCCTTCATAAGATTTCGGGATTTCGATCGCTTCCTGTTGCTTCCATCTATTTCTTCAAAGAGAGAGGGAGTAATCGAACTGCGGGACACGATTTTTGACAAAACCACCCCTGCCCTTTTATACTTGAGTGCAGGATTGAATATCCGCTCCAGACATTCCACGGCTGCAGTAGTAATCATTGCCGCATCGTCTGTTGCTGGAGAAAACACAACCGTGGCATGAGGCGCAAAATAACCATTCTCCGCATGAAACCTGTTGGTACGCAAGAACACCGTCAGCTCTCCGCATTCCCCCTCCATCGCCCTCAGACGTTTTGAAACATGAGCGCAATATATCGCTATCCTGGCTCGAAGAAAATCAAAATCATCTATATCCGCCGGAAATGTACGTGTCTCGCTGATTGAATCCTGCATTTTTCGCGACACGTGTTCAAGTTCAATGCAAGGCACTCCATGAAGTTCTTGCCAGCTGCGTTCCCCCGTCACACCTAACTCTCCCCTTATCCATGCAAGATCTTTCCCATAAAAATCACCAATCGTATAAACCCCTTTGAAATACAATCGTTTCGACAAGCGACGTCCCACACCCCAGAGATCGGCAATCGGCATTCTGTGGAGCAAAGCAATCAACTCCTCATCGTGTGAAAGCATCACAATTTTCTGCTCCCTCTTTTTCCCTACCTCCGTCGCTATTTTTGCGAGCGTCTTGGTTGGCGCGAAGCCAAGCGTCACCGGAATACGCTCCTCTTTCCAGCATGCATCGCATATCGCCTCCCCGATTTCCGGAATAACCTCCTCCGGAATACCGGTCATATCAAGAAAAGATTCATCCACTGAGTAATCGATAGTGGCTGGTACAAACCTCCGGAATATATCATGCACGCTAAGACTCTTCTTTCTATAGAGCAGATGATTGCCCGAATACGCCACAATCTTTCCCGAATATATGAGATCACGTATTTCGAACGCAGGCTGTCCCATCTTCACTCCAATTTTCTTCGATTCATTACTACGCGCTATCACGCAGCCATCGTTGTTCGACAGCACAACCATCGGCACGCCATCGAGCGACGGGTCTATCGAGCGTTCACACGAAACAAAGAAATTATTGCAGTCTGCAAGTCCGATCACGATTATTAATGTTAAATGTGAAATGTTAAATGTGAAATTATTAACCATTAGCCCACCTATAAACGCCATTGTCCGATTCAGCAAAACCCTCCCCGCATAGATACGACAACAACTCCGAAAGTGATGCCGAGGGAATCCGGAGATCACGCTCCATTATCCTGACATCCGCACCGGCTGGGCGAGACTGAAGATAAGCAATAATCTTGGTAAGTTGCGCCTCATCCCTGCCTTTCACCGATGTTCTCCGATCGCGACATATATCGCAGCGACCGCATTCACAACCATCCTTTTCTCCGAAATATTCAAGAAGCATCTTCTCCCGGCATTTCCCTTTGCTGAATCCGTAATCTATCATTGCCTCGGTGCGTGCGCTTATCACGGCTTTCCGCTCTTCGTATATGTTTTTACCGATCAAAACATATTTCTTCTCCTCGCGGGCTGTAGGGAAAAACATATACGGCGAACGGGAACGGGGCACATAGCTCAACACCTTCCCCCTGGCAAGCTCGAGTAAAGCCTCGTAAACCTTCCGCTCATCCAGACCGGTCTCTCGGCTGACCGTCCTTTCATCGATATGCACGTATTCCGCAAACAGACCGGAATACATACGCAACAGTTTCGAAAGCACCATCTCTGCGTTGCCCGACAATCTGTCGAGATGATATAATTCCTCACGTGTGCAGGTTATCATCACCCTTGAGCGCCGTTCAGTCTCCTCCATGTATTCAAGATAGCCTGCCTGACCTAAAAGATGAAGAGAGGCAAGACATCTGCGACGCTGATATTTGAAAACCTCACAAAAATGATCCAGATCAAATTCAACAAGTTTCTCATATCCTTCATCGAGCGCTACGTGTAGATAATTGCACACCCGTTCGTAAACCAGTTTTATCTCATCACGAGGTGGGAACACTTCAGTGACCCGTCGTCTGAGCAACGAGGAATCCTGCCGTGAAGTCAAAAGCACCACGTATGACAATTTCCCGTCTCTTCCGGCACGACCTGCCTCCTGATAATATTCTTCGAGCGAAGGGGGCATATCAAAATGTATGACCACCCTTACATCCGGTTTGTCAATACCCATACCGAATGCGTTGGTTGCAACCATCACCCTCACCCCTCCGCGCTGCCATTCGTTCTGCCGCTCCTCTTTCAAGATTATATCAAGTCCGGCATGATAATATGTCGCGGAAATTCCTGCCGATGCGAGATATTCGGCAATCTCGCGAGTGCGCTTGCGACTCCTCACATACACGATAGCTGTGCCGACGGTGCGACTCAATATATGAAACACCTCATATATTTTTGTCTCCGTAGGTCTGACTATATAATTGAGATTTGAGCGGGAAAAGCTCATGCGGAAAACAGCCGGATCTTTCATCTCAAGCTGCCGCAGAATGTCGGCTTCAACATGAGGAGTTGCCGTAGCGGTGAGGGCAAGCACGGATATCTTTGGGAACAGCTTTCTTAGAGACCTGATATTCAAATAGGACGGACGGAAATCATATCCCCATTGTGAAATACAGTGCGCTTCGTCTACTACTATGAGCGACACATCAATTGTGCGCAATTCCTGAATAAATCTTTGGTTACGCAATCTTTCCGGCGAGACGTAAAGAAGCTTGGCACCACCATTCATTAGTTTTTCACGGGCTATCTTAAGTTCGCGTGTCGTCATACCGGAATGAAGATACACGGCTTTTACACGACGCCGTTTAAGATTGTCGACCTGATCTTTCATCAGGGAGATTAAGGGAGTCACGACTACTGTTAGTCCCGGCAAAGCCAAAGCCGGCACCTGGAAAGTAATCGACTTTCCGCCCCCGGTAGGCATCAGTCCGAGCGTATCGCGTCCACTCAGGACAGACATAATTATATCCTCCTGTAAAGGGCGGAACGAGTCATACCCCCAATGCTTCTTAAGTATGTCGTGGATGGTCCGGGAGTCCATTTATTTCTTATCAGCCGACGGACGGATGTCGCGTATCATCAGCTGAATGGAATCGGGATTGTTAGATCTTTTAGTCTGTTCTATGGTGTAGCATATGTCAATCGGCTTATGCGAATGGATATGCTCGAAATATTGCGACATATTGAAGGCAATCGCATTTATCACATGGCTCGTGCTGTTGTCTTCAAGTTCCAGCTTGATATGCTCCAGATTTTTGCCCACGAGCTTACTGGTGCCGAAATCAAATACATTACGTGAGCAGAACACGGGTTTCTGGTTGCCGGGTCCGAACGGATTGAATTTTTTCAGATATGACACCAGCTCGGGAGTAATGTCTGCAAATTCAATCTCCGCATCAATGTCAAGCTGAGGCGACAACTGGTTGGGCTGAATATTGTCGGCTACATATTTTTCGAATCGGCGGCTGAACTCCGCAATATTCTCCTCCTTCATGGAGAGACCGACGGCATAGGTGTGTCCCCCGAAATTCTCAAGTAGATCGCGGGTGGAATTCACGGCGGAATAGATATCGAATCCCTGCACGGAACGCGACGATCCGGTTGCCATTCCGTTGGAATATGTCAACACTACTGCCGGTTTATAATATAGTTCGGTAAGTCGCGACGCCACTATGCCGATAATTCCTTTGTGCCAGTCTTTATTATAAATCACGATAGAGCGTTTTCCTTGCACAATACCCACATTATTTTCAATGAGTCGGTTTGCCTCCTGAGTGATCTGTTTGTCAAGTTCCTTGCGGTCGCGGTTGTATTGGTCTATGTCCTTCCCTTTCTCGTATGCATCGTGCAGATCACGGCTTACAAGAAGATCCACCGCCTCCACACCGCTTTGCATTCTGCCGGATGCGTTAAGACGCGGACCTATCTTGAATATCACGTCGCTTATTGTAATATCCTTGTTGGTAAGTTTGCATAGACGGATAATGCTCCGGAGTCCGAGATTCGGATTGGAGTTAAGGCGACGCAATCCATAATGCGCCATCACCCTGTTCTCCCCAACTATCGGAACAATGTCGGCAGCTATACTCACAGCCACGAGGTCAAGAAGCGAATCGAGTTCGTTATGATTCGAAAGTCCGTTGCTCATGGCAAACGCCTGCATGAATTTGAAACCTACGCCACAACCGCTGAGATATGGGCAGGGATAAGTGGAATCCGGCATCTTGGGATTGAGGATGGCTGCCGCCTCGGGCAGCACCTCATCTGGCATATGATGGTCGCAGATAATGAAGTCAACACCTTTTTTCTTGGCATATGCAATCTCGTCTATTGCCTTAATGCCGCAGTCAAGCACGATCACAAGCTTCACCCCGTTCTCGGCAGCATAATCTATGCTCTTGAGCGAGATGCCATATCCCTCCTCATAGCGGGTAGGGATATAGTATTCCACATTCGAATAATAGTTCTGGAGATATTTATAAACAAGAGCCACTGCCGTCACGCCGTCTACGTCATAATCTCCGTAAATCATTATGCGCTCTTTGGCACCCATCGCCTTGTTAAGACGATTCACAGCACGATCCATATCATTCATCAGGAATGGATCGTGAAGCTGGGAAAGAGAGGGTGAGAAGAAATGGTCAGCCTCTTCCGCAGTGGTAACACCGCGGCGTATCAGCAACTCCGCGACAACCTCATTGCCGCCGACATGCTCGGCGAGCGTCTCGGTTTCACGTTTCTCCTGATGCGTCAGGGGTTGATAATTCCATTTTCCAGTCATTGCTTGTCCTCCCTTGCTTTGTTCACAAATTCTTACAAAATTAACGAATAATTTCCGAAAGAGCAAATATCATGCGCAGTTTTATTACCATCTTTAACTCTTATTTATTAATTTTGCAATCGTGAAAACATTCCGTCTCATACCTGCCGACAAGACAATCCTTCGCCTTGCGCTCCCGGCAATAGCAAGCAATATCACAGTGCCCCTCTTAGGGCTCTGCGACACAGCCATTACCGGACATCTCGGAAGCGAGATATTCCTTGCAGCCGTAGCCGCGGGAGGAACGGTTTTCAATGTCATTCTCTGGCTCTGCGGCTTTCTGAGAATGGGCACTACCGGGCTTACGGCGGAAGCCTTCGGCTCAAAAAAAGAGGGGGCCGTGAATATAATTTTCTGGCGTGCCATAGGTCTCGCATCATTACTCGGTCTGTTCGTAATCTCTGTGCGCCAGCCGCTACTCAATATTTTTCTGGATATAATATCTCCCGGCAATGAGGTTGCTCTCGCTGCTTCGGAATATTTCTTTATCTGTGTATGGGGAATTCCCCCTCTTCTCATCACACTCTCAATCAACGGATGGTTCATCGGCATGCAGGACACGGTGCGACCCATGATCATTTCCATCTCCATGAACCTTCTCAACGTGGCGGCAAGCCTTATCGCTGTGTACGCTCTTGATGCCGGTTTCGCAGGAGTGGCATATGGCACCCTTACCGCCAACTGGACCGGATTATTACTCTCTGCATTGATAGTGGCAATGTATTCCAAAAGAGTGTCACTTCATCCCGATATCAAGAGAGTATTCCATGGCGGAGGTTTCGGAAAATTCTTCAGGGTGAGTTCAGATCTCTTCCTGAGGTCGGCGTGCATAATGGGAGTCTCTCTTTCGGTAACAGCCATAGGAGCCAGAATGGGCGACCTGACAATGGCAGTCAACACCATAATGCTCCAGTTTTTCCTCTTCTTCTCATATTTCATGGATGGCTTCTCTTTTGCGGGTGAAGCCCTTATCGGTAAAAGCTCCGGAGCCGCCGATTTCTCCGGATTACGTTCCATTTCACGCAGACTGCTTTCATGGTCGGCAGCTATGGCAACTCTCTTTTTCGTTATCTACCTCTGCGGAGCGAACTCCATCACGGCTATGCTTACCGATGTTGAGGCGGTGCGGAGAGAGGTCTCGGAAATGAGCCTGTTTTTATGGCTGCTGCCACCCGTAGCAGTTTGGGCATTCATCTATGATGGTTTTTTCATCGGACTCACTGCAACACGCCGAATGTTCGTCACTACCCTTATGGCGATTCTTACTTTTGCTATCGTTGTGACAGCAGGCATGGAAATACACCCGTTCGAAATATATCCCGTGTTTGGGAACAGAATGCTTTGGGTTGCCTTCCTCTCTTTCCTGGCTGTGCGGGGCATCGGACTGGCAATTCAGTTTCCACAAATGATCCGTAATATGGATGAAACCAAAAAAATTCACTAATTTTGCACAAATCATGATTTCTAATATGGAAAACGATATAGAAATAGACGGCATGAAGCTGCATTACGAGGTGACAGGACCGGAAAATGGAGCTCCTGTCCTGTTGATGCACGGGTGGGGATGCGATCACACCACGGTCAGATCCATAGCCAACGCCCTCAACGGAAACATGCGCGTTTTTAATGTGGATCTACCGGGACACGGCACGAGCCAGGAACCTCCAACAGCATGGGGTGTCAATGATTACACACACCTCATGGAGCGTTTCATAACTCGTATTGGCATTTCTGATCCGGTATTGATAGGTCATTCGTTTGGCGGACGTATATCAATCCTTATGGCGTCTCGCAATCCGATAAGTCGGATGGTACTGGTCGATGCGGCAGGCATAAAACCTAAACGTCCTTTGAAATATTATCTTAAAGTCTATAGCTTCAAGACCGCCAAGAAGATTCTTCCGTTGGTATTCGGCAAAAAGCAAGGTGGAAAAATGATTGACGCATGGCGAGGGAAAGCGGGATCGGCAGACTACCGGAACTCCTCCCCCATGATGCGCGCGGTGATGAGCCGTTGTGTGAACGAAGACCTAACGGATCGACTGCCGTTAATTAAGGCTTCCACCCTTCTGCTCTGGGGAGAAGAAGACAAAGCCACCCCGATGGCAGATGCAAAACTAATGGAAAAGCTGATACCGGATGCCGGGCTTGTAAGCTGGCAGGGATGCGGACACTACTCCTTCCTTGACAATCCTGGGGGCTTCCGCGCCGTAATCCGCAATTTCCTCCTCTCCAATTAAACATTACACATTAAACATTACACATTAACAAAATGTCTCCCTACTATATAGTTATCTATGCCATCTGCGGCATATATATGATTCTGAATTTTAAGTTTGAGATTCAGATGTTTCAGCAGAACTCTTACCGTATTCCCCGATATTGGAAATGGCTCAAAGGAAATATGGGCTCGGCGTGGCGCCTTGTTGATGTAGCATGCCTTTTCCTGATTTTCTCCACTCTTCTGATAGCTCCACTCTCGGCAATGGTTGTAGTGCTGGTTGTTCTCGCAAAGATATGGATTATCCTCAAACGTAAATACAAAAAACCACTCGTGTTCACAAAGAGAGTATGGCGTCTTTATTCCGTCACCGCACTTCTGGCTCTCGGAGGATACCTGGCAATGATTCTCGTCGGCGCCCATAAAGAAACCTGGGATGGTTACGCACCCTCAACCATAATTCTCGGATTCCTGCTTCTTGTTTCCATCTGCTCTTTCGCACCGATGATCCTGGCTGATATAATACTGATGCCGGTAGAGAAAATGATCCAGCAACGTTACGTGCGCGATGCAAAAAGAATCCTGCGCTCCATGCCCGATCTCAAGATCATAGGCATTACCGGCTCCTATGGCAAAACGAGCACAAAACATTATCTTCATCGCATTCTCTCTGAAAAATATGATGTACTGATGACTCCGGGCTCCTTCAACACTCCGATGGGCGTTGTGCGCACGATTCGCGAATACATGAAACCGTATAATGAAGTTTTCATCTGCGAGATGGGAGCAAAACAGAAAGGAGACATCAAAGAAATTTGTGACATCGTGCATCCTCAGATGGGTATAGTCACAGCTGTTGGACCAATGCATTTGGAATCCTTCAAGACAATAGAGAATGTGCAGTCAACAAAATTCGAACTGATAGACTCACTTCCCGCAGATGGTCTCGCTGTCATCAACAATGATTTCGAGATGTGTGCCAACCGGGAAGTCAACAATGTCGAGACAATACGCTATGCCGTGACAAATCCTGATTTTGCAGATTATCGCGCGGTAGACGTAAAATACACCCCGAACGGCACAGCCTTTACCGTAGAAGGTCCAAATGGCTTCAGCTTGCCATTGGAGACGCGCCTCCTTGGCGAATGCAATGTATCCGACCTGTTGGGTGCCGTATGTATAGCCCTGGCACTCGGTGTTGACACAGAAAAAATACGTTATGCTGTAGGATCCATCGAGCAGGTTGAGCACCGACTCAGCATCAAACAGACACCCGGCGGGGTAACAATAATCGATGACGCCTTCAACTCAAATCCGGCAGGATCGAAGATGGCTGTCGACGTTCTCTCGCACTTCACCGGCGGTAAACGCATCATCGTCACTCCGGGAATGATCGAACTCGGTTCTGAGCAATATAACCTCAACAAGACGCTCGGCAGACACATTGGTGAAAACCTTGACATCGCAATCATTGTTGGAGAATACAACCGCGATGCATTGATGCAGGGTGTAAAGGCAACCGGTTTTAATGAAGAGAATCTTTATCCCGTAGACAGTTTCAACGACGCGCAGAAACTCCTCGCCACACTTCTCCGCTCCGGCGATACTGTCCTTTACGAAAACGACCTTCCCGACACCTTCAAATAAAAAATAAACCAGTTGAGAATAGGGTTGAGAATATGAATATGAATAGGAATTAAAAATAAAATTTTTTCAAATAATTTTGTAATCTAAGAAATTAACATTAAATTTGCGACATAAAGAGTTGGGGTATTAGCTCATCTGGCTAGAGCGCGACACTGGCAGTGTCGAGGTGAGCGGTTCGAGTCCGCTATACTCCACTAAAAGCAAAAGCGAATTCAGAATAAAATCTGAGTTCGCTTTTGCTTTAGGTGCTATTGCTTGCAACTGCGACATATCAAGCCTTGATAGATCGCAGAAGAGTCGGGAGATTACACCCGAGTAGATTGCCGGCAACCGACATCAGCCATACAGCCCAAGGGAAGTCCATCGCCACGCAATAATATGCGATATCTGCCACACAGTGTGGGAAACCACACATTACGAATGTCGGAATACCAAGCACCAGCGGCAACCATTGTCCTTCACGAGCACATTTCACACTGACTGTCATTATCAAGCCGGTAAGTATCGACGGCATGAATACCCTGAGTCCCGCAGCTTTTCTCAACTCCACAATCCGCACGGCATTATCTCCCAAAGCTATGAACGAATCAGACAGTAATACAGCCAATGCAACACCGATAGCGTTATAAAAAAGTATCAACGCCAGATCTGCGAATTCTTTTCCGTTGGTGAAGAATCCGGCTTTACCGGTAAACAGTATCCATTTGCTACATACAATTGCCGAAAGTGCGAATGCAAACAGAGCCGCACCAATAATACCTCCCGAGGCGAGATTACAAATTCCGGCAATACCGATTGCCATACCCGCCAAAACAGAATAGTAGAACTTCTTCATAACTTGTCAAGATAGATTTTTGATTTCATGTTGCAAAATTACGAAAATTTTGCATTATTCCACACATATTGAGCCGGGCAGCCTACGCATATTATATTCGGATGCCATGCTCTCACCATATGCTCCCGCCGAGCGCAGCGCCACAAGATCTCCGCGCCGCACGGCGGGAATCTTTTCATCCTTGCCAAAAACATCTGAAGATTCGCAGACGGGTCCTACCACATCATAGATATCTGTCTCAGCCTCATCGCGTGGAGCCACAACCTCAATTTTATGATGCGCTCCGTAAAGGGCAGGACGCAAAAGATCGTTCATACCCGCATCAAGAATAAGAAACTTTCTTCCTATTCCCTCCTTTACATACACCACGCGTGAGATCAATGACCCGCATTGAGCCACAATCGCTCTGCCTAACTCACAATGTATCTCCTGACCGGGCTGCAGATGCATTCCGCTTTTCAGCGTATCGAAATATTCCTTGAAATCAGGAATGGGATTCTCATCAGGGGTGTCATAATCTATCCCGAGACCTCCGCCGACATTCAAGATTTTAAATTCGATACCCTTCTCACGATATTTTTCAGTGATTTTATTAATCCTCTCACAGAGTAACGCGAAAGGTTCAGTTATGGTAATCTGCGAGCCTATGTGGAAATGCAAACCTGTAAGATCTATCCATTCCGATGCCAATGCCTTATCAACAGCCTTGTCAAGACACCGCATGTCTATACCGAATTTGTTTTCCTCAAGACCCGTGGTGATATATTCATGAGTGTGGGCATCTATATTGGGATTCACCCGTAATGCCACAGGCACTTTTCTTTGAGCTTTCTCTCCAAGTTCAGCGATCACTTCCAGTTCTTCGATCGATTCGACATTGAAGCAACCTATCCCCTTCTCTATTCCAAACAGGATTTCTTCGTCTGTCTTACCGACACCGGCATAAAATATTGAGGCATTGTCGAAACCGGCATTCAGAGCAGCGGCAATCTCACCGCCACTCACACAGTCAGCTCCAAAACCGGCTTGAGCAATCACCTTAAGAATTTCAGGATTTCCGTTAGCTTTCACGGCATAGTGCACGTGCACATCACTTCCGGCTATACATTTTTTTATCTCTTCAAGTGTGGAGCGTAAAAGCGCCATATCATAATAATAAAATGGAGTACGCGCTCCCTCCATGCATGGTAAGTTGAATATCATTTTTTCTTAAGCAAAAATCTCGGCAGATAAGGCACGCAATGCGCGAGTCTTGTCTTCCGCCTTGATCAGGAATGAAATATTATAATTGCTTCCGCCATAGGAGATCATTCTCACAGGTATATCGCGCAATGCATCCAGAGCCTTTGCTTCGAATCCTCTGTTTTGCCATTCGAGGTCTCCGACCACGCATATTATCGTCATATTGCGGTCAATGGTGACAGTGCCAAAACGATGAAGTTCTTCAACTATACGGTCAAGATTCCTTTCATTATCTACAGTCACCGAGACCCCAACCTCTGAAGTGGTGATCATATCTATGGCAGTCTCATATTTTTCAAAAATCTCGAACACCTTTTTCAAGAAACCATATGCGAGCAGCATTCTTCCCGATTTTATCTTTATTGCCGTGATATTGTCTTTCGCCGCCACAGCCTTGATGCAAGCAGAACGCAGATTATTGTCAATAAGCGTGCCCGGAGCATCCGGTTCCATAGTGTTCAACAATCGCACAGGAATATTGTTGATCTTAGCCGGGAGTATACATGTCGGATGAAGGATCTTAGCACCGAAATATGCCAACTCCGCCGCCTCCTCGAAATGAAGATTTCTTACGGGTTTCGTGCCCTCAACAAAACGAGGATCGTTGTTGTGCATACCGTCGATGTCGGTCCATATCTCTATTTCCTCAGCCATGATTGCAGCTCCTATAAGCGAAGCCGTGTAATCACTCCCACCTCGCTCGAGATTATGAATGTTCCCCTCATGATCAAGGCATATGAATCCTTGGGTAATATATAAATCCGCTCCGGGATTCTCTTCAAGCAATTGATTCAGATGTTTGGAAATATAAGGAAGATCCGGCTCTCCATGCTCATCCGTGCGCATAAAATCGAGTGCTGGCAATAGTACGGAATTCACGCCACACTCATGAAGATAGGCGTGCATAAGATTTGTTGATATCATCTCCCCCCTTGCCACAATCTGCTTCTCAAGCAGAGGTGATTCAGGCGACGAGATAGTGTGACGTATATCATTGAAAAAATCGGCTACAATCGTGCGTGTCCGTTCACGCGCCTCCTGCGTAGTGAGCAACTCTTCAATAACGCCGCTATATCTTTCTTCAAGCGATGATATAAGCTTGCATGCAAGTTGCGGGTCGTCAGCTTTCACAGCCTCAGATATCTCTATCAGAGAATTGGTAGTACCGCTCATCGCAGACAGTACGATCATGTTTTTACCCTTACCGCTTATCAGCGATGCAACGTTCTTAATTCTTTGTGGAGAACCGACAGAGGTTCCTCCGAACTTCATAACCTTCATGCTGTATCATTTAAAAACCTGTAGAAGAAGCGCAAAATTAATACTTATCTGTTAAATACACAACATCAGCACTATATATTCAGATTATTTCGCATCAAAAAAAAGTAAAAATGGTAAAAAACAATCATTACTTACCTAATATTTGTTATAATTCAAAAAGAAATTTAATATGAAAAGCACTCCCACTCATTCTACCGCTTCCGCGCAACAATCTTCCGACCAGTCTGATTCCACAACATATCCCAATGGAAAGCATTATTATATCTTTTTAGTGGCATATCTTGTAGGATTGAGTGCATTCGGTTCATTCGTCAACGATATGTATCTCCCAACCTTGCCGGAAATGACCAGATATTTCGGATGTTCTGTTTCTGTTGTTCAGCTCGGATTAACAATGGGAATGATAGGTCTCGGAATAGGACAGCTTATAATGGGTCCGGTAAGCGATAAATACGGACGCAAACCTGTATTGATCATCACTTTGTCAATCTTCATAATAGCAGCAATTGTAAGCGTATTCTCACCTACAATCCATTTCTTTCTCGGCTGCCGCCTAATTCAGGGAATCGGAGCATCTGGAGGATACTTTCTTGCGCGCACCATTCCTGCCGACATATACAGCGGACGCCCATTAGCAAAAATGATGGCTCTTATAGGAGCTATTAACGGATTTGCTCCTGCTTCAGCTCCTGTTCTCGGAGGTCTGCTTGCAGCTGCTGACGGATGGAAAGGTATTTTTTATGTTCTCGCAGGTTTCGCAGCGCTGCTCATTTGTGTGGCAATTCCTTTGAAAGAATCGCTTAAACCTGAAAATAGATTTAAAGGAAAACTAATCTATGCCTTTAAAGAATACCCCATGCTCGTCAAAAACAAGCGATTTATGATCCATGCCCTATTGAAAGGTTCCGCTCTCGGTCTCTTATTTGCATATTGTTCTTCAGCACCATTCATAATGCAGGACCATTTCGGTTGGTCTGAAGTGCACTTCGGACTATTCATGGGATTCAACGCATTGTTTGTTGCATTCGGAGCAATGATGGCTTTGAAATTCACGATTCTAAAAAAAGCGGCGTTTTTCGGAGGCTGGACACTTTTGCTTGCCACATCCGTTCAATTCGGAGTCTTGTTTTTGCTAAATAATTTTTGGGCTTATGAACTCACCATGCTTCCCATCGTGTTCTCTCTCGGCATGATTTTCACCGTTGGCAATACTTTGGCAATGAACGAAGGGAGGTCCAATGCCGGTGGCGCCTCTGCGCTACTCGGACTTACGGGATACGTGTTCGGCGCGATAGTTGCTCCCCTGGTTGGACTCGGTAATATAATGCATTCCACCGCAATTGCATTTGTCATCCTCGCTGCCATTACCCTTGCTTTTGCCTACGCCACAAAGACACTCTCTCCTGATCCCGATATGGTGAAAAAATAAAAATAAGACTGCGTTTCATGGAAACGCAGTCTCGAATTCGATTCAACTGCTGTTTGTCTTATGAGTTTCGGGTTAATAACCCGAAACTCATTTTTGTTAACCATAATTTGTTAACGACAAACCTACTCATTATGGATTAAAAGTAAAATTAGATAAACGTTTATAGGCTCGTTTTGCCTTATATCTTGCGTGCACGTGCACATTAACACTGCAAATATATTAGAAGTTTTTTATATTTCCAAAAAAAATGATAATTTTGTAAAAATTTTTATTGAATTGTTCCTAAAAAAGCAACTTTTGAGAGCATTTAGTTTAAGCAACTACTAATAATTCGTGTAAATTTAAATACTCTCTGAATAGCTACTTACCATATTTATGGCTAAAATAAATAAGATAAATAACGCAACAACCCAGGCAACAATATTTGATGTGGCGCGGTTATGCAATGTTTCACGGGGCACCGTAGATCGTGTGATACACAATCGCGGGCGCGTGTCGCAAGATACGGTCGATAAAGTGAAACGTGCCATTGAAATACTCGGATACAGCCCTAATCTTAATGCTTCAATACTCGCATCCAAGAAAACATATACTTTCGCGTGCCTGATTCCCGAATTTGAACATGGGGAATACTGGGAGAAAATTCACGAAGGATTTATTGCCGGTGCGAACTCCTTATATAATTATAGTATTGAAGTAAACTTCCATTTCTTTGATCAGACAGACCCCGAATCATATCTCCAATGCTGCGATGAGATACTTGTCTCGAAACCTCACGGCGTTATCATGGGCACAGTCTTCAAGGAAGAGACATGCCGATTCGCAGGCCAGCTTGATGAAGTTGGAATCCCGTTTGCGTTTGTCGATGACAAATTCGACGATCTCAATTATACCGTATATTATGGTATGGATCCTTATAAGAGCGGAAGACTTGGAGCATTTCTTCTCACCAACCACTTTAACCCCGAAAAACTTCTCTTAGTCCGATTAATACGTGACACAAACCATAAGGCAGACCCGAATGCAAAACGTCGTCAGGGATTTCTCGATTATATAAACATGAAATTTCCGGAATGTGAAATCCATACGGTATTTATTAATCCGGCAAATCCCAAACAGACATTTGTCACGCTGAAAGAATTTTTCCAAGAGCACCCGGAAATAAAACACATCATAATGATTAACTCCCGCATATTCCTTATCGACGAATATCTGCGTGAGAATCCCGACACAGAACGTGTGGTTGTAGGTTTCGATGACATAGAACCCAATCTTGCAAGTTTGCGCAGCGGACATATCGAATTCCTTGTGACACGCCACATCTCCAGCCAATCGCAACTCGCTCTGACCACATTTGCAGAGTGTGTGATCCGAGGTGTCAAACCCCAGAAACGCGACAACTACCTCCACATGGACATTCTCCATCGCCTCAACATGGATGATTATTAACCACCTCAATATAATGCCGGGACATAATGCCGGCAAAGTGTATGTCGTCTGCGTTTTGGCGAAGCCGGTTGAGTGAAGGCACCTTGGTGCCCCGTATGTTGTTGCCGCCCATGTAGCCTTTATTAACATTTAGATTAATAATAGTTAAACTAAAATTTTGAATTAAACTCTTTGATTTTTCATCTGTCTTAAAACTGAAATCCAATTGGAACGAGAATTTCCGAAGCCGTTGGAAACATCCATAATCAGCGATCCTGACCGGCTTTTAAAAGTATAAGTTTAACAGATAAAAAGTTTTGACAGCAATGAAAACAAAAATATTAGGTTTGGCATTCCTTACAATCGCTTTATTCTCAGTCAGTGCTTCTGCTCAGCAGAAAATACAGTCAACTGAAAATTGCAAGTTTAATACTGAGTGTGCAGCACAAAATAAAAAATGTCTCAAAGACTGCAAGAATTGCAAAGACTGCAAGAATTGCAAAGACTGCAAAGATTGCAAAAAAGTCAAATGTCAAAAAAAGGTTGACCTTTTCGAAGGCATAACACTTACAACCGAGCAAAAAAGTCGCATTGAGGCTTTGAATAATG
Organism: uncultured Porphyromonadaceae bacterium; assembly: GCA_902495075.1. Classification (GTDB taxonomy): domain Bacteria; phylum Bacteroidota; class Bacteroidia; order Bacteroidales; family Muribaculaceae; genus Lepagella. The sequence continues at coordinate 9,468 of CABUVO010000040.1, read as the reverse complement.
CATCCAAAGTATCGCGTCAGGAGATTAAAGCCCAGGCAAAGAAAGCCCGCGAGAACAAGGATACGACCTTCAATCCGCGCAATGTCCGCAAAGAATTGAGGAGTAAATATATCAACGACCTTGGCGAGATCCTCACATCTGATCAGATGGTTGTTTACCTCAAGAATTTCTATGTAAACAGCGGTTCTCATCACGGCGGAAAGAAAGCAGTTGCAATGAGACAAGGCAAAGGTCATAAAGGTGGAAATTTCCATAAAGACGGCAAAGGCAACCGCCAGGGAAAGGCTCTCCGTCAGATGCAATCAGCAAGCAAGTAAAAAAACTTCATAGGTGAATAAGTTAGGTTAGTTATTAGGTGAATAAAAGTAATTTTTAAACAAATTCAGAAAAGGGTCGGCGTGTTGTCGACCCTTTTACTTTTTACTCTTCCCTTTTCCCTTCTACACAAGAAATCGTTTCGTGATCTCCCCATAGTTCTCGATTCGGCGATCGCGAAAGAAGGGCCACCACCTTCTAACATCCTCAGATCGGTGAAGATCAACCTCCACTACCTGCTCTGCAGGCGCGTTATCCGGAGCTAAATATAGAAATTCCCCCTGAGGACCGGCAACAAAGCTTGAACCCCAGAAATCGATTCCGGAAGTCTGACCTGAAGGATCTTCCTCAAAGCCACAACGGTTCACACTTATCACGGGAAGTCCGTTCGCCACGGCGTGTCCACGTTGCACAGTTATCCATGCCTCCCTTTGCCTGTCTTTCTCATCCTGCGTATCATCAGGATTCCACCCTATCGCTGTAGGATAAATAAGCATCTCTGCTCCTTTCATTGCCATAAGACGAGCTGCCTCGGGATACCATTGATCCCAGCAAACCAAGACTCCTAATTTTCCCAAGGATGTCTCTATCGGCTCAAATCCGAGATCTCCGGGAGTAAAATAGAATTTTTCATAAAAACCCGGATCATCCGGAATATGCATCTTGCGATACTTTCCGGCAACAGAACCGTCAGTATCAAAAACCACAGCCGTATTATGATATAATCCGGGTGCACGACGCTCGAAAGTGCTTGTCACTATCACCACATTGTTGGCTGCTGCCGCCGAGCCGTAAAACTCAGTGAAATCCCCGGGCAATGTCTGGGCGAGATCAAAGTTATCTACATTCTCGGTCTGACAGAAATAGAGAGAATCGTGAAGTTCGGAGAGCACTATGAGTTTTGCACCCTCTGATGCAAGATTTTCAATAGCGGTGAGATTGCGGGCTCTGTTGAAATCCATATCTTCAATGAAGGAATGCTGCACGATTCCTACTTGCAGTTTACTATTCATATACTGTCGTGTTAGAAGCTGTTTAAAATACTGTAGAATTAAAAATATTATCAGGTATCTGCATTGTGGCGCAATGAAGCGAACCATGCTGTTTGATAAGTGTTGAGCACTCCACCGGCACAATTTCATGATCCGGAAAAGCAACCTTTACCGTGTGACACGCAAGGGTATCGTTCTCCGGCTGTGAATAAACAGGCATGAAAATTGTATCCAGAGTCACGAGATAATTTGCATACGATGCCGGGAGTCGCAAGCCATCCTCATCATAAATCGCAGATGGCAACGGGAGTTCCACAAGATTATATGGTTCTCCCTCCGGTGTGCGGAAGAGCGTCAGTTGTGCGCGCATTTTCAATAAATCTTCGAAATGAGGATCATCCATGTCGCGGCATCCTGTGAATAGAATTGTATTCCCGGGAGCCATTCTACACAACGTATCGATATGCGAATCAGTGTCATCCCCTGCAAGGGCACCGTAATCAAGCCATAGCACGTGGGAAAGTCCCAGACGGGAATTCAATATTTCATTCAACTCCTGTTTACTGTGTCCGCCATTGCGATTCTGAGAGCATAGACATGTAGATGTTGTCAGCAGAGTGCCGTAGCCGTCTGTTTCTATCGACCCACCTTCAAGAATAAAATCTCTCTCGTTTCTATACACTTCAGGAGTTATAACATATTTATCCCTGAGCTGAAGATTCACAAGATTGTCATGGTCTGCGGCAAATTTCAATCCCCACCCGTTGAATCCGAAATCAAGAGCACGAAGACGTCCTCCTCTTTCAACGGATATCGGACCGTAATCACGTGTCCATGTATCGTTATATTCCGCGTCAATCAGGGTGAGTAGAGATTGATCGCAATCATGCAATAATTGCATCGCCGAATCTTTATCGGAAGTCAACACTACGCAATGATAACCCCGCGACGTAAATGCGGATATCATGCGGTGATACTGATCGCGAGCCTCTTCAAGTATATAATTCCAGTCGGTATGCGGTTCGGGAAGAGCAAGGAGTATTGCCCGGCAACTTTCCCATTCCGCAATCAGCCTTATATCATTATTCATATGTTTATTTCATAAGTTCACTTCAAAAATAACAACTATTCGCGAATATTTGAAGCGATTTCTGATTTTTTTATTATTTTCGCAGTTAAAACCCAAATTTCAACTAAATGGAAACCCATAATACCCCCGAAGAGTTTGCTGCAGTAAAAGCCGTTTGCCGCGACATCTTCGAAAAGAAACTTAAAGACTATGGCACATCCTGGCGCATCATGCGTCCGTCAAGTCTCACCGACCAGATATTTATCAAAGCCCGCAGAATCCGTTCTCTTGAGGAAAAAGGAATAGAAGCGGCGGCTGTGAACGAAGGTATCGAACCGGAGTTCATTGGAATCGTAAATTATTGTGCCATTGCCCTTATCCAACTTGATCTCGGTGCAGGCGAACCGATCCCTGCTGAGGAAGCTCTCAAACTTTATAAAGAGAAAATAGAGGCAGCCACTGCTCTGATGATGAATAAAAATCATGACTATGACGAGGCTTGGCGTGAGATGCGTGTCAGCTCATTCACCGACATTATCCTCCAGAAACTCATGCGCACAAAAGAGATCGAGGATCATCATGGCAAAACCATCATGAGCGAAGGCGTTGACGCCAACTATATGGATATGATTAACTATGCTCTATTCGCACTTATCAAAATACGTTTCGCCTGATCCTGAGAGCAGACTCGTACGCGGAATTACCTGGATAATCCGCGAACTGACGGCTCTGGTATTCATATTCTCCGGTTTTGTCAAAGCTATCGACCCATGGGGCACGCTTTACAAGGTAGAGGATTATCTCGCGGCAATGGGATTGACCATATGGCCAAATCTCGTTGTTGTCGGTGTCTTTTTTCTTTGCGGCATAGAATTCTTTATCGGCGTGTGTCTCGCCACAGGATGCTTCCGCAAAGGCATCGCCATATTGAGTTTTGCGATGATGTGCTTTATGCTGCCCTTGACTCTGTGGATTGCCGTGTTTGATCCCGTGGCAGATTGCGGATGTTTCGGCGATGCATATATCATATCAAACTGGGCAACGTTCTGGAAGAATGTTTTGCTTTTCGCATTCACCCTATGGCTTGTGAAATACAACCGGTATTGCGCATGTCTGATCACCCCCGCAATCCAATGGATAGCATTCATCGCCAGTGCTTTGTTCATCTGTCTTATTGAGTTGCTTGGTTATTTGTATCAACCACTTATTGATTTCAGACCTTATAAAACAGGAACTCCCCTGACCGAACAGACCGACACTGACCAACCCGACTTCACATTCGTATACAGTAAGGATGGTGTTGAAAAGGAGTTTTCCATGGATAACCTTCCGGATGAAAGCGAAGGGTGGGTATTCGTGGATCGCAAGGAGACAGCCTCGTCTTCCACCAATGAAAATGAGAGCGACAAGGGATTTCATATCTGGGAAGAAAACGAAGATGTAACGGATGAAGTCCTGTCGCCTGATAAAGACCGTATTCTTCTCCTGATGCCTGACATGGGCAACGTGTCGATTTCAACCACTTGGAAAATCAACTCTCTTCATGACTGGGCTACGCAACATGACATAGATATGGTTGCGGCAGTGGCTGGTTCACGCGGAGAGATCGACAACTGGATAGACCTTTCAATGCCGGATTATCCCATCTATACAGCCGACGACACGGCAATCAAGGAGTTGGCACGAGGCAATCCGGCTGTGGTGTATACACATGACGGCATCGTGGAATGGAAAAGCACTTTACGCGCCATAAACACCGATGACTTCATGGCAAACGACACATCGGCAGACCCTATGAGTTTTGCCCGCGACAATAAGCGAATGCTCCTCAATTATTCTTATATATATATATCAGTGATGGTATTACTGATAATGATATCATTTATTCCGGCTCTTAAAAATTCACTCTTAAGATGGAAATCGAATTGCTGACAGTTGGTAAAACCACTATCCGATTTGTAGAGGATGGCATAGCCGAATATTCAAAACGGCTTAAGCATTATATACCTTACTCCATCAAATCATTGCCAGATGTAAAAAATGCATCAAAGATGGATCAGGCAAAACAGAAGGAAGCTGAGGGAGAGAAAATACTCGAGACAATATCGAATTCAGATTTTGTTGTGCTTCTCGACGAACGAGGCAAACAATATTCCTCTATCGAGTTTTCTGCATTTTTAGAGAAACAGATGATATCCGGACGAAGGAGAGTTGTTTTTGTAGTTGGCGGTCCTTACGGCTTCTCGCAACCCGTCTATGATCGTGCCGACTCCCTTCTGTCGCTCTCAAAAATGACTTTCAACCACGAGATGGTCCGCCTCTTCTTCACAGAGCAAATCTACCGGGCAATGACCATCCTTCGCGGCGAACCCTACCACCATGAATAATGTGGAATGTTAAATGTGTAATGTTTAATTGCATCCGCCACCCCATTACACATTAAACATTACACATTGAACATTGAACATTAAACATTAAACATTATTATAAAGTGAAAACAAAAGACGAACTTATCGACGAACTCCTCGATCTCGCATTCGCAGAAGATCTCGGGGATGGCGATCATACCACCCTCTCCACAATTCCGGCAGACGCCATGGGTCGTTCCCGACTCATCATCAAAGAAGACGGCATACTTGCCGGTGTTGATGTAGCAGAAAAAGTGCTACACAAGGTTGATCCGTCAATCAAGATGACAGTCATGATCAATGACGGAGCGGAAGTCAAGAAAGGCGATGTTGCCTTCACTGCTGAAGGTCCGATCCGTTCGCTCCTCATTGCCGAACGCACCATGCTCAACATCATGCAACGCATGAGTGGCGTGGCAACCATGACACGCCGCTATCAGGATGAGCTCAAAGGACTCCACACCCGCGTCCTCGATACCCGCAAAACAACTCCCGGCATGCGTATGCTTGAGAAAGACGCTGTAAAGATCGGCGGGGGAACAAATCACCGCATCGGACTTTTCGATATGATCCTCATCAAAGACAACCACATTGATTTCGCAGGAGGATTGGAGAAAGCTATTCAACGAGCAAACGACTATTGCAAGGAAAATGGCAAAAACCTCAAAATTGAAGTTGAAGTCCGTAGTCTTGATGATATCCGCAGAGTTCTTGCCCACGGAGGCGTAGACCGCATCATGTTCGACAACTTCACCCCTGCACTCACCAAAGAAGCTGTTAAACTTGTAGGCGGCAAGGTTGAGACCGAATCATCCGGTGGCATCACTCTCGAAAATCTTCGCGAATACGGAGAAGCAGGCGTTGACTTCATCTCCGTCGGTGCCCTCACCCACTCCGTGAAAGGTCTCGACATGTCTTTCAAAGCCTTTTGATGATCGACAAGAAAAAGCAGGGAGCGGCAAACCGCGAATGGGGTATGCAGGCGGAACAGATTGCCGCCGATTACCTCCTTGCTCACGGATATATCATCCGTGAAAGAAACTGGCGTGTCAGCAACAAAATCGAGATAGACATCATCGCCGAGAAAGATGGCACAATTGTCTTCGTAGAAGTCAAGGCGAGGAAAGGAGAATTTGAAGCTGCCGACGAAGCCGTTGACACACCCAAGAGGAACAAAATGATAAAGGGAGGGGACATTTACTTGCGCTCCCTCCCTCATCTTTTTCCCTATCGCCTCGACATAATAACAGTCACTGGCACACCCGACTCCCACGAAATAAAGCATCTCCCCGATGCCTTCCTTCCTCCCCTTAAATAATACATTCTGAATTTACAATTGTTACATAAAGACATGATTACTTGATCACCACCTTCTTCACATTCATACCTTTGCGTATGATATAAACACCGGGGTCGGCACTTTCCCTGCTTACGCGTCTGCCGCTGAGATCATAAATCTCTTCTACTGCATCAGCTCCGGAAGCCTCAATCTCCGACACACCTACAGATGAGTCTTTCGTGATTGCAAACGACATGTTGGGCACATCGGCAGTTATTGTATATTTCCCTTTATCATTAGGTTTAAGTCCGAAAAACGCATCAATTCCATTTCCACCATTGATAAATGTAGTCATTTTCATTGTATATGATTCCCCTGACTCAACCTCTTTGGTGAATCCGTTAGCATCTGCATCCGTCGGAATGAGATAATGCACTTCGTACCATTCACCAGTTGATGTGATAAACTTGAACTGCTTGTTGACATGGTCTGCATTCCCGTCATCTGTAGAATAATCAAGATTGCCTGTCCATGAGAATTTACCATTTCCAAGCGAATTCATCTTAAGAGGATTATTGGAATCAAAACTTCCTGCGGCAAGTCCGAGCATATAGAGTTCAGTCACATTATCCTTATCGAACACATAGCTTTTCAGGAGATTGAAAGTAACTGTTTTATCTTTTAAATTGAAAACAGCCTCATATTTGCCTGACATATTTTCCTTAACTCCCCAGTACCAGTTTAATGGTCCATTCCCGGCAATTGATATCTGGAAAGGATATGATTTGCCCGACTCTATCAACTGTACACTACCATCCCCGCCAAGATTATCCATATTTTCATTATAATCCACCTGTGCAGGTACAATAAATCCCACGTTATACCATTCGTCACGTGCCGTAGTTAACTTTAATTGCGTATCGGCATTACTGTAATTCATATTGCCTGTCCAGGTATATATGCCGTTCTCTGATGAGGATACTTCGTCTCCGTAATTAGAATCCCACGTGCTGGCTGCAGCTCCGAGTGCATAAATTTTATCAGGTAGAGAAAGACACTCTGCCGTAAGTTTGGCAGATGTAATATCGTCGGGATTTATTTTGAGTATAAGCTTATACGTTCCAGGCAAGAATACTTTCCATTTTTGGTCAGGCTGACCGGTTGTAGTAAACATGCAGTCATAAGTGTTGATACCCCCTGATTTCAATGATGCGTCCCCGGATGCCATATAGGTATTGTTTCCCCACATTGCAGGATCTCCCTTTACCCATGGCATTTTGAATTCTCCGGTCGTCAATGGTCCGGCATATGTGAATTCATAATCATTCACTTTCTCCATGGTTATAGGTTCGTTGGCATTCCATTGTGCTGTTGTTGCAGAACCGATCAAATAAAGATTCTCCGGAGGGGTTGTTGTCTGCGCTGTTGCTGCTATTGCTGATGTCATAAGCAATATGGCAGCGGTGTTTAAAAATTTCATAAATTTTAAATTTTAATTAATAATATGGTTAGTTTATTAATATTCTATTGAGGTTTCCATCATCGGTGTGCTCTTTATCTTTGGAGGATTGTTTACAAATTGACGCACCAGAGGCAACAATATGTCCTCCATTATTTCGTAGCCTGCATCGTTGGGATGCACACCGTCAGTAGTGAGAGTGCCAATCAACCCACGATCGGGAGTAACCATCTTCGAATAGTAGTCAACATAGAGCATGCCATGCGATTCTGCATATTCCTTTATGCGGGCATTCAGTGATTCTATCTTGTCCTTATGGTTTGTGATATTAGGGTTCCAGGCGAAACTTGTCACAGGCAACACAGACGCCAAAAGAACCTTCATGTTGTTTGCCTGAGCGATCTCAGCCATAGACACGATGTTGCCGAAAGTCCGATCCTCGACATAAGTGATATCATTATTCTGTGCAACATCGTTGGTGCCTCCTCCAATGACTACGGCAGCGGGTTTGAGGTTGACCACATCATCCCGGAAACGCAAGAGCATGTCATATGTTGTCTGACCGCTGATGCCACGCCCTACAAAATCATTAAGTTCAAAGAATTCAGTCCTTCCGGTAGCCCAGTTGTCGGTGATTGAGTTTCCCATCAACACTACACGTGTCCCCGTATTGGGTTCCGCCATCAGACGCTTGTTTTCGTTTTCATATCGCGAAAAATTTGCGATATCATTGGCTGCGCTTGAGCTTAATGCCCCTAAAAAACACAAAAAGATATTAAGAATGTAAATCTTCATTTGCTATGATTCTTTATTATCCGTTTGTTGACCTCCCGGATTCTGTTTTCATCGATCTTTATGACCTTGCGGTCGTAGGTCATAAGACCATTGACCTCAATTTCCACGTCGGTCGTCTGGGTATATACGGCACCTACGAACCATTCGTTGGCGAGATGGTCAAGATAGTCCGCATAGCCGATATAGCGGTCGGTCAACTCCGCCGGAGTCTTGCAGTTGATATAGCTGAACTCCCGGTCGGGTGCCCAGATATGACCGTCGGCAACCATTCCTATGCCGCCGTATTCTCCGAGCACGTTGGCGCGCTTCGCGTCGTAGACATGGGTAACGGGAGGAGAGGGATAGCAGTGCACGTCCAGAATATCGCCGCAGGGATAGAAATTCCCTCCGCTTGCCGGATTCACAAGACGCGACGGGTCATGATTCTTAGTCCAGTCTGCAATCTCCCTGGTCTTGAACTGTCCCCACGCCTCGTTGAACGGCACCCACATGGCGATGCAGGGATAGCTGTAAAGACAGTCCATGATCTCGCGCCATTCCCTGCGGTAGTTCGCCTCGCTCTCCGGGGTGCGCTCAAGTTCCTTGCCGTCGAAATAATTACGTCCCTGCCATTCCGGATCTTTGTCGCCGCTCGGCATGTCCTGCCATACAATGATGCCGTTGCGGTCACAATAAGCATACCACAACGCAGGTTCAACCTTTATATGCTTGCGGATCATGTTGTAGCCCCAGTCCTTTGTCTTGTCCACATCAAAGACCATTGCCTCGTAGGATGGCGCGGTGTATAGACCGTCGGGCCACCATCCCTGATCCAGAAGTCCGTAATGGAAAAGGTCCCTGTTGTTGAGCTGAAGGCGCACCACTCCCTTGTCGCCCATTTTCATAGAGAACTTCCGCATTGCCGCATAGCTGTCGACCTTGTCAAGCGTCCTGCCGTCAGACATAAGCCTGACTTCAAGGTCATAAAGCTTCGGATTCTCCGGCGACCACAGCTCTACGCCGGCAGGCATGTCTACAATCACTGACTCTCCAGTCACGGCGCGTCCGGAGGCTATCTGCCTCCCGCTGTCCTTGACAACGACCTCAACCATGCCGTTGCTGATGTTTTCGGATGGAGTTACATCCACTTTGAGGGTATTCCTGTCAATGTC
>CABUVO010000039.1 GCA_902495075.1 uncultured Porphyromonadaceae bacterium | reverse complement strand
AGTTATTTTTGAGATGTTTTTGCCGCGTAAAGAAGGAGCATATAGGCATATGCGACTGAATTACAAGGTGAAAACAGCCAAAAAGAACAAGTTTTATAGTGCAAGATTTCATTACTTACTTATATCGGCTAATTTTTCTTACTTACTTATGAATAAAGTAGCTATATCCCTTTTATTTACACTTGTATTTGCGCAGTTGTCGGGATTTGCGTCAGTCAACCGAAAAGAAGCAGCGATTACAAAATTACGCCAGGAACTATCGCAGACAGATTCACGTAAGGATTCAATAAAAATTCTTTACGATATCTTTGATTTGTCGGAGAGGAAAGATTATAAAAATATCTGTAAGGAAATTGCGGATGTTGCGACGCGTGCCGGCGACAATGCCACACGTCTCGACATATCGCGTCATCTTGCAAATGTTGTAAAGAACGATTCCGCTCTTGAGATGATAGAAAACTATGTCAAGAGTGTGCCTTCAAGCAAGGATCAGAAAGAAACCGAACTTTTTGTGAAAATCAGGAGATTGTCAACATCAGTTCGTTATATTTCAGAGAAGGAACGGCAAGAGAGGGTGGCGCGTCTGATTTCGGCAGACGACATCAGTAAGCTTGACAAATATGGGAAGGTAGAACGTCTGTTCATGATTTGTGAATATCTCAGCAATTTTGCGAAAGGGGATCTTCTTGTAGAGTATTTGAACGATCTCGGAGACATGATGAAGGATTCAGGCGTCAATAATTATGCTCTGATGAATCTCTATTACACCGAGGCTGCCAACATCTACACGTTGACGGGGAATAGAGAGAAGGCTTTGGAGGCTGACAAAACTTTGCTCAATATTATTAATGATCTTGAGAAAGAATACAGATCCAAGGGGAGAAAATACAGGGATCTGAATGTCAACAGGTTCATAATCTATCGCCGAATGCTGAGTAATTATGAAGCATTGAGCCCAAAGGAGGCAGAAGAACTCTATCATAAGATACAGCATCTTGCGCAAATCAACACTGAGGTTAAGAAAGAGATGGAAAATAACCGCAGGGTTGCAGCGTATTATGCTATGAAAAACAAACGGTATGCAGAAGCTATTCCTTATCTCAGAAGTCAATTAAGTATAGAAAAATCACAACCTGTGAAAAAGCGCATGCTCGAAATGCTTTTGGAGGCATCGACTGCAGTCGGAGACAGTACTAATATCGATATTGCAAGGAATGAGCTTGATGCTATCAATAGAGAGTTGAGCACAACTCAGGCAAAAGAAAGATATAACGAGCTAAAAGTGAGGTATGACATTAGTTCTTTGCGCGCAGAGAATGCAGAGCTTGAACTTGAGAAAAAAACCAATCAGATTGCTACGACGCGCCGCATCATGGCGTTTGTGATAGTAGGTTGGCTTGCATTCGCAGCGATGCTGATCGCTTTCCTTTTCTTTTGGACAAGATACAGAAAAAACGCCACTGATATCGCATCATTCGTCGACACGCTCGTGGCGGAGCGCGATGCCATAAAGAAACGGAGATACTATGACTATGCAAGGAAGACAGAAGGGAATAATGTTCTTGATTCATATTATACGAAGCCTCCGAAAGCCGGAAACATTTCCGATACGGTGGATTATATAATCAATGATGTTATGTTTATTTCCTCTGTAGCTCTTGAAGACAGCCGCAAGTATCGTCAGACTATCTCAGTTGCGAAATTCATTAAGGATTCAATATCCAATGTGGAGGCAACATTAAATAAAAACATAAATATCAATGTCATTTATCCCGATCCTGATTTTGAAATCAGGGTCGATAAGGAGTGCCTGCAAATGCTTACCAACCATATTCTTAAAGTGGCAGTACGCATGGTTCCGGAGGGAGGTTCCATAGGAATGGAATGTTGGGAAGACAAGGCTACCGGAATGGCAAAGTTTGTGTTTAAACATTCCGGAGATCCTATCCCGGAAGGAAAAGAGGAGAAAATTTTTGAAAAATTCTTCAATTACAAAGAATTAGCGGAAAAGGGAGAGGCTGCGCTTATTATGGTGAGGATGATAAACTTCCTTACCAACAGTTCGCTGAAGTCGTCGGCTGGTCATGGATCAGGTGGTAAGCTCGTGCTGATGGTTCCTATGAAGTGAACATAAGACGATTCTATTTTGTAGTGATTTATATAAACTATATTTAAGTCGCTATGAAAATCAGGTGTCCGAAATGGTGTAAGGTCTCTCTTCCGGAGGGGGCTATTGTGGTGATAGCCGCTTCCGTGGCAGGACTGTTTGCCGGGTTCGGCACATTTTTTCTGCGTAGCGGGATGGCTCGCATTGCCGAGATTCTTGGTGTGCCATTACGGATAGAGCATATTAACTTTGTTTTCTTCCTTTATGCTTTCATCGCAATTTTCGGAGCGGTGTTCTATCAGAAAATGATAGGTGAGAATCTTGCAAACGGAACCGGTCAGCTTAAAGATCGCCTGCGTAATGGTCAGCTTGCTTTCAGTAGAAGCCATGTGTTCAGTCCGTTGATCGGATGCTTGATAACCGTTGGTTTTGGTGGCTCAGCCGGAGGAGAGGGACCATGTGCTTATTCAGGTGCTGCTATTGGCGACAGAATAGGGCGCCTGTTTCACATCTCCCCGTCTATGAGGCGTGTGCTCTTTGCCAGCGGTGCGGCGGCAGGGATTGCCGGAATTTTCAAGTCTCCTATAGGGGGCGTTTTTTTCGCGATAGAGGTATTGAGGATAGAGATGTCTGTAATCGGAATTGTGGCTGTCACTTGCGCTTCTCTTGCCTCTTTCGGCATGGCTTATGTGCTTGGAGGGTATAAATGGAATATCAGCATACTTACAGACATGCAGTTTATTCCGGAGCATTTCGGATGGATTGCTTTGTTGGGACTCGCATGTGGCATTTATTCAATATATTATACATATACTCATGACCTTGCGACAAAATGGATTTTGAGGGTCAAAAACGTATGGGTGCGTGCGGCGGTGTGTGCATCTGCCCTGGGATTGATTATCTGTGTTTTTCCGGCAATGTTTGGTGAAGGTTATGATATCGTTTCAAATCTTGTGAACGGTATTGAATACCGTCTACTTGAATATGGACCTTTCTTTACTGATCTTCCAAATCTTTCGGTGTTGCTGATCATAATATCAGTAATGTTGCTGCTAAAAGGAGGCATTGTAGGGGCTGTCAACAATGGGGGAGGAGTGGCAGGAGAATATGTCCCCACTATTTTTGCAGGAAGTCTGTTGGGTTTTCTTTTTGCGTCTTTGGGCAATATGTATGGATTGAATCTCTCGGTAGATAATTTCGCACTTATCGGCACTGCAGCTGTGATGGCTGGCACAACGAAAGCTCCCCTGATGGCAATATTCATCGCCGCTGAGGTCTCCGACCGGTATGGATTCCTATTAGGATTCATGCTTGCTGCAGGAATTGCATATGCAGTGGTCGGCTTACACGGGCTTGCAAAGATGACTGCATCTTCCCCTAAAGCCTAAAACCTCAAATAATACGCTATCGGGTCAAATATGACTTCGAACGGATTGCCGGGATGTTTCGCCGGCTTGCTTTTATGGTAGTAAAAACTTCGTTGAGTGTCCCATGTGGGAATATCTGCTTTACGGGTTTCTCCGGCAGGAATGTTACATGACAATTTGAAAAAGCGTTTGTGTAACTGACGCCCGTCGAGAGTGCGGTAATCGATGTATAGGGAAACACCTGTAAGAGTGCGGTCGGTATTATTGATTATGAAAAAACTCTCTTGAGAATTCCCCTGATTCTTGTCAAATCCGGTGAAGACCACCTGGTCAAGACGATAACCGTTATTGCAGTTTTTACATTGTGATGCAACCATAAAACTGCCTGCTACCATTTCCTGGCTTGTTGTATCCGGTTCAATGGTTTCTACAGCCGAGATGTCACTGCTCTTTCTGTTTTTATCTGTCTTGCCGGTTTCAGTTTTGAGTTTGTAACCTTTCTTGCGTGCGAATGCGTGCTGCGTCGAGACAACTGGCAGCAGGAGAATTATGAAGAAAATTATTATCAAAGATGTGTTTCTCATAGATATATAGGCTTGGATGGTTCATTCCGAGGGTAAACTCTGAGCAAACCATGAGGAAGTTCGGCAGCAGGGTTGTCGAAAGAGATACGTAATGAACGCCAGAATTTGGGTAGAAACCACATTGTCCGCACAGATATTTTCAATTTCATCGGATGCACCTGCATGGCATCTTCCTTGTCGATATATTCTGCCAGACATATGCGGGAATCCGTAAGGATGCCCATATTGCGCGAAACGAACAGATTCATTTTATATTTTCCTCTTTTTGCAGAGCGTTGCAAGGATCCGATTCTTTCACCCGGTTTCAGTCGGCAGTCGGGGGTAGAGATTATTATTATGTCATAATCCTTGCCTCCTCGGTTTTCCTTCTTTAGAAGAACCAGAGTTTCATCTTCCACGAATTCCCATATACCTTCAGGACCTTCAAGCTCTGTTTCATTGCAGTATTGCATGGCACTTTCAAGATCGAAGATATCTGTTTTAAAAGCGTTTGCAGCCATAGCCCTGAACGCAGGGCATATGGCTGCAATTACGATGATGATATATGTGCGGATCGCGAAAGTCATCACTTGGTAGAGAAGGTATATGACAAACCGATACTCAGGATCTCCTTAAGCATAAATTTCTTCCATTTGGGAGCCACGGCACTGTCGACTGATGAATCGTAGCGTAGGTTGGCGTAAACTTGAGTTGAGAAGAAGCGCGAGAACTGGATGTTGAGGGTGTTTTCCCAATCGCCGAGGAAATATTTATAGTCGGTGAAGAGGAAGAGACGTGTTTTATAATTCACCATCTTGCCAATCTGCCAGTTGAGGGTGATCTCTGCGTTCGAACCGATTTCGCTGTGGGTCTTGGCTGTCTGTGTGATGTTGAACATCGAGTGGTCGATGTGTGGATCGATTGCGGTCTTAAGATTGTAAGACAGCGGTGCTATGGATGCGTTGAATTGTATGGTCTTTTTCTTGTTGGTCTTGCTGTATGTCATACCGATACCGAGATTAAGATCGCCGGGGGTGAGGAAAGACGCAATTCTTGTTTCGGTATTCTTTTTGTAATTATTGAGCATCTGGGTCTTGAACTGACCTGTGATGGTATAGTACCAGTTCCTGCGGGCTTTGTAACCGAATTTCAGATTATACTGCAATATGTCCTGAGAAATGGAATACTTGCGGTATTGATCATCTTCCACTGAGTTGAGACCAAGTTTGTATGACAACGTGCTTTGGAACAGTAGATTCGGATGCCATACACTATTTAGCTGTACATCCCATAGAAAGTTGATGAGCAATGCAATATGGTTATTACCGCCCTGATACCAGTTGTCGGAAATATAAGCCTGTGAAAATTGCAAAGAGCCGTTGACCACGTGCAGCCAGTGTTTCTTCTGGATGTCTTGGTCTGAAATCACGGCATCGTCAACGTTTACTCCTCCGATTGATGTGCGCTTCAGAAAACCTTTGAATCCGTGATCATCCTCCGGTAACGTAGGGGGTACTGGCAGCTGCCAGTAAGCATATTCGATAAGTGATGGATCATCCACCATCATCTGATACATGAAATCCTCCTGAAGATTCCATGCCTCATAGGCATTCGCAAGCCATTGCGGGCGAGGGTCACCTGTCAACACATCAGCCGCATTTTTACTATCTTCTGCAATTACCGCTGTTTCAGCTTTTATTTCCTCTTCCTGAGGGGTTGTCTCAATTCCCCATAGTTCGTCGAGATAGCGTTGGCGTTCGGCGATAGAGTCAGCTTCTTCCAACTGTTGCTCGGAGAGTTGCTTCTTGTCGAGCTCATCAACGAGTTTCCAGATTGCCAATGAGCGCGACTTATATGAAGGGAGCTCAATCTTGCGCTGTTTGTCGAGTGCACGATATTCGGCGAATACCCATGGAGCATTGAGCCTGTTGAAACTTGGAATGTCGGCTGGAATCTCTGTCTGTTGTAGAATTTCATCCACACTGCGGACATAAAGAGAATCTTCCTCGTATTCTCCATTTACAATCGCATCTTTGGCATGCTGATAACGGGCTCTTATGGAATCCGCTTTTGTTTTCTTCTGTGCAGACACATGGCGGAAAAGGGGTTGTTTACCTGACGTCTGTGCTTCGGAAGGAAGCGATGCGGAAGCCGCAGCAGTCAAGAAGGCGGCAATGAGCAAAGTTGTGTCGAAAATATGTTTCATGAGTGGAAACCGTTGGGTTATTTGGAATAAGGAATGGAAAACTATTTAAGCATGATCAGCCATTAACGCATGTCTAATTTTTTGTCAATATCTTATCATATTCGTCGGAATTGATAAGACGATAGGCTTCTCGGAAAATGGGATCGTAGCTGTTATACACTTTGAAGTATGTTGGCTGGTCGTAAATATCACGTCCAATCAAACCTTTGACAATCATCTTGAAAAGAGGCTCACTCTGGCGTGACTGCTCTTCATTGAATGCCACGCCTTCTTTTGCGGCGCGGTCGTATAGCTCTTTAAGCATCGCCTCGTCAACATTGAAACCTTTCACGAAATCATCGTCAGTCTTGAATTTGCGTTTTATCTCTTTCCGGTGAGCATCAACGTAACTGATTGCATATTGGTTGATCACACCCTTGGCTGTGACATCACGATAATACTTGGTGAAATCAGTGGTGTCGAGAGGCACAAACTTGTCGGGTGAGATGCCGCCACCTCCATATATTGGACGATGCAAGCACAGTGTTTCGACTTTGAGCGAATCAACGTATTTTATGGAATCTGCATGCATGAGTTCACCGTGGTTGAATCTGTCGATAATATCCATGGCATATGCCTTCTGATCTCCTTTGTTGTAGGGTTTCTGGATGTCGCGACCGGTGGGAGTGTAGTAATGAGCCACCGTCAGACGCATCATCGAACCATCGGGAAAGGGGAAGGGACGCTGCACAAGTCCTTTGCCGTATGTGCGTCTGCCCACCACGACACCGCGGTCCCAATCCTGGATTGCACCGGTGGTAATTTCGGATGACGAGGCTGTATACTGGTTCACCATCACCACAAGACGACCGTCTTTGAAAAGAGGCTTGAGTCCGTGTGGATCCGTGAGATGATCGTAGCGAGGAGAATTACGCCCCTCCGTATAGACGGCAAGTCGACCCGGCTCAAGGAATTCTCCGAGGATCTCAATCGCCGGCTGCATATATCCTCCGCCATTGTCTACGAGGTCGAGAATAAGTTGCTGCATACCTTTTTTCTTCAGGTCTTTCAAAGCACTCTCGATTTCATTGCCACTTTCTGCAGAAAAGCGACTGAGACGTATGTAACCGGTTTTGCCATCAACCATATATGCTGCATCCACACTGTTGATCGGAATGTCGGCGCGGGTAATCGTAAAATCAATTGTGTCGGATTTACCAGCCGAGCGACGGAGAACATTGACGTTGACTTTGCTCCCTTTCGGACCACGCAGGCGCTTCATTATATCAGTGTTGCGCATCTTCACACCTGCAATGATTGAATCGTTGACTTTCAATATCCTGTCTCCGGCAAGTAGCCCGACTCTTTCAGAAGGACCTCCCGCAACAGTTGAGATTACATATAATGTATCCTGATTCATATTGAATGAGATGCCGATGCCACTGAAATTGCCGGTGAGGGGCTCGTTGAGTTCTTTTGTTTCTTCCGGATTTGAATATGCGGAATGAGGGTCGAGTTCTTCGAGCATGCTGCGTATGGCAGTCTCAACGAGTTTATCCTCATTTACTGTGTCAACATAAAACTGAGCCACAGCGGCTTCAGCCATACGCAGCTTCTGGTTTGCAGGGATTTTATTCTGGGTTGCTGCAAATGCCGTGATTACGGCTCCAATCCCTATTATTGTCAGTAATTTCTTCATTTTTTTCTAATCTTTTACCTATAGAACACTTAGGGGAGCAAATCGCTCACATCATGTCCGAATGATTCCAGTTCCCTCACCATAGAGCTGGAGATACAGGCATATTGCGGAAGCGAGAGCAGAAACACCGTGTCGATGCCGAGAATATTTTTATTTACATCTGCGAGATTGCGCTCATATTCGAAATCGGTTATGTTTCTTACCCCTCTCAATATGGCGCATGCTCCCACACTGCGGGCATACTCTGCCGTGAGTCCTGGGTATGTCGCAACCTCAACCGCATAATTGCTTTCGAAAATTTTCCTGATGGTCTCAATTCTTTTGACAAGATCATCGCCAATAGGTTTATTCCCGTTATGACCGATAGCGATTACTATACGGTCGAATATCTTCAGACCCCTTTCTACGATCGATTTATGTCCGATCGTAAATGGATTGAAGCTTCCCGGAAATATAGCTGTCCTCATACCTTTAACCTTTTACTTTTCACCTTTTACCTTATATCTCAGAGTCGTCTTCAATCACAAGGTTATCAATGATGAAGTTCTGACGTTCCATCGTATTTTTTCCCATATAGAATTCCAGAAGCTTATCCACAGCATCTTCCCTTTTCAGTTTCACCCGGTCAAGACGCATGTCCGGACCAATGAACTCGGCAAATTCCGCGTCATTGATTTCTCCGAGACCTTTGAATCGGGTTATCTCGGCGTTGTTGCCGAATTTTGCTATGGCTGTTTCCCTCTCTTCATCGGTGTAACAGTAAAAAGTGTCTTTTTCCTCAGCCGTTTCATCTTTTTTGCGAGTCTTCTTCTTTGAGCGGCGCACAGAATTTTTGTCGCGAACGCGGAAGAGCGGTGTCTGCAGAATGTAGACGTGACCTTTCTTCACAAGGTCTGGGAAGAACATAAGGAAGAACGTGATGATAAGTAGGCGTATGTGCATGCCATCGACATCAGCATCCGTAGCGATAATAACCTTGTTGTATCTTAATCCCTCGATTCCTTCTTCGATGTTGAGGGCAGCCTGAAGAAGGTTGAACTCGTCATTCTTATATACCACTTCTTGTGTCATCCCATAGGAGTTAAGGGGCTTTCCGCGAAGTGAGAAGACAGCCTGGGTCTCTGCGTTACGCACTTTGGTGATTGTTCCGGATGCAGAATCTCCCTCAGTGATGAAGATTGCCGAATTTTCGCGCAGGTCTTCTTTGGCTTTTGCTTTCAAAGGATCGTTGTAGTGGATGCGGCAATCACGCAGTTTGCGGTTGTGCAGACTTACTTTCTTCGCCTTCTCACGGGCAAGCTTGGCTACACCAGCCATTGCCTTGCGCTCTTTCTCGCTTGATGCAATCTTGCGGAGCATCACTTCCGCTATGTCCGGATTGCGATGTAGGTAGTCGTCAAGTTCCTTTTTGATGAAGTCGCCTATGAATTTATTGACAGTCAGTGTGCTTCCGGGAGCCACTTCCTTGCTGCCGAGTTTGGTTTTTGTCTGACTTTCGAACACCGGTTCCTGGATGCGCACTGATACGGCAGCCACAAGACCATTGCGGATATCGGAAAACTCATAACCCTTGCCGGAGAATTCCTTGATGGTGCGTGTCACATGTTCGCGGAAAGCTGTCAGGTGTGTTCCTCCTTGTGTGGTGTGCTGACCGTTGACAAACGAGTAGTACTCTTCGCCATACTGGTCGGTATGCGTGAGCACAACTTCTATATCCTCCCCTTGAAGATGAATGATAGGGTAGAGGGGATCGTTGGTCATGTTCTCTTTCAGAAGGTCGAGCAGACCATGGCGGGAGAAATATTTCTTGCCATTGTAGAAGAGCTGCAGCCCGGCGTTGAGATATGTGTAGTTGTTGACCATTGTTTCTACAAATTCCTGATTGAATCTGTAGTTCTGGAATAGGGAAGGGTCGGGGATGAATTTCACAAGGGTTCCGTTTGGTTCGGATGTTGGCATCGGGTCAGAGTGGCGCACAAGATCTCCGCGCTCGAATTCGACCTCAACCATCTTCCCGTCTCGCACGCTGGCAACGCGGCAATAGGTGGAAAGGGCGTTGACAGCCTTGAGACCCACGCCATTCAATCCGACAGATTTCTTGAAGTTTTTATCATCAAATTTACCGCCGGTGTTTATGTCGGATGCAACCTCTTTCACTTTGCCAAGCGGGATGCCGCGGCCATAATCTCGCACGGTCACTTCCCCTTCTTCGGTGAGAGATATATCAATGCGTTTCCCTGCGCCCATATTGAATTCGTCGATGGAATTGTCCACCACTTCTTTTATAAGCACGTAAATGCCATCATCCGAGTGGGAACCATCACCGAGTTTGCCGATGTACATACCGGGTCTGCGCCGAATATGCTCATTCCATTTAAGGGTCTGGATTGCATTGTCGTCGTATGTGCCGGCATCTGCCGATGCCGCTGTTGAGGGAGTGATATCCTCTCTCTCTTCTATTTCGAAAATATCTTCGCTCATAGGTAGGCTAAGAAGTTGTTTAACCTAATTTACGTTATTCAAAAATAATAAAAAGTTGTAAACTTTATGGCAATCTTTACTAATCTTTTGGGCATCTTTGCCCGCTTTCATCGGAACCAACCGGTAGGTTGCTTCCTCTTCAACCGGTCAAACCTGCTCCAAAATCTTAATAGATCTTACCATAAAAATTTGTTTAAACAACTTCTAATGTAATCACAAAATTACAAAAAATCCCGCTAAAATAAAAATACCTGAAACAGGAGATTCTCTTTTTTGTTATTATCATAGAGAGTATTATCCGAACACTCTTTTGAGAAGGTTCCACTATGTACGCGGTCCACGTTTCGTCATAGGTAGCCATTAATAAAGAAATCTAATTATCAATTAAAAAATACCACTATGAAGAAGTATTTGGCAGAAGGCGTAGGCACGATGTTTCTCGTGCTGCTCGCTTGCGGCAGCGCAGTGCTCGCCGGACCGGAAATCGGAGTTTTGGGTATAGGACTGTGTTTCGGTCTTATCCTCTTGTGTCTGTGTTATGCAATTGGAAACATTTCGGGATGTCATGTAAATCCGGCTGTTTCTTTTGCTGTCTGGATCACCGGACGAATGTCGGGTAAGGAATGTGTAGGCTATATCATCAGCCAGCTTATTGGTGCGGCTGTAGGCGCGGCCTTCCTTTTCTGGCTTTTCAATATTGGTGGCGCTGACTTCAAATATGGCGGCATCACGGCGATTTCTGACAATTCCATTGCAGCTAATGTCTGTCAGCCCGGCGTTAGCCAGGGTATGGCGCTCCTTACTGAGATTTTACTGACGATGCTGTTTGTGTTTGTAGTATTGGGTGCCACTGATTCCAAGAAAGGGTATGGTAATTTTGCCGGTATCGCGATCGGTCTTGCGCTCGGTTTGGTGAATATTGTGGGAATTCCCGTAGACAACTGTTCGGTGAATCCGGCACGTAGTTTCGGACCTGCATTGTTTTCACCCAATGCTTGGCCCGACTTCTGGATTATGGTTGTCGGTCCGCTTGCAGGAGCTGTGCTTGCCGCTTTGCTCTGGAGGCTGGTGGCAGGCAACACTAAAGCCAGATCCTGAGAAAGATATCAATCGGCGGGATAGCTGAAATTCCTATCGGAGGCATCAGAAAGCTGTTCGAGATATTTTCGGGCAGCTTTTTTAGCTTCCGGAAGATCCATGTAGGAGTAATTGCCGCAGTCGCGTGGCGTGGCTCCGGGCACTTCACCTTCGAAGTCGGCAACGAACTGCATAGTCTCTTGTATGAGCGGAAGAATATCGCGGCTTTCAAGATCGCCCTGGATCAATAGGTAATTCCCGGTGCAGCATCCCATCGGTCCCCAGTAAATTATGCGGTCTTTCCATTCGGGGTGATTGCGAAGGTAGGTTGCCGCAAGATGTTCCATAGCATGGAGTACACGAGGATCAAGAGCCGCTTCTCGGTTGGGGCGAGTCATGCGGATATCGAAAGTAGTTATTACATCTCCGGAGGGTGTGACATCGCGACGAGAAACGTATATCCCCGGCTCCAGAAGATTATGGTTTATGGTGAAACTCGGAATCTTTTCCATTAGTATAAATCATTTGAATTACAAAAATAATAAAAATATGTAAAACATATTTTATTTCAAGGGTGTTTTATTAATAAACATTTTTCCACTATGAAACACACGGTATTGCTATTGACATGCTTAATGTCGTTTACGCCACTTCTCGCGCAGACTTCTTCAGCGGGAAAGGGGGCAGAAGATGAGAAAACAGATTCTAAAATCGAGTTTATCAAAACAGTGAATCATCCTGATGTGCAGGAGATTCTGAAGAAAGATCGTCCGAACGAGGCTACCGCAATCCCTGTCCCTCACTTTGCGGTGCGCACATCCGACAACAAGTTCGTGATGACAATCGGAGGACAAGTGAATCCTATAATCGGCTGCGATTTCGGAAATGACCTCTATGAGGTGGATGGCGCGGGAATCGGTTTTGTGACCGGCATGATTCCTGTGCCTGCAATGTCAGGCAAGAAATCGGATTTCTACATAAATCCATTGAATGCTGATATCGATTTTCAGGTAGTCGGTTTTGGTGGCACAAAGAATCAGGTTACAGGATACCTTAAATTCGGAACTAACGGAGAATCCACAACCATTCAGCTCAAGAAGGCTTATGTATCGTGGATGGGTATCACTGCCGGTTTGAAGACTACCCTCTTTGAAGACGGCACAGCTGCTTCTCCTCCAACTATCGATCCTCAGGGTCCGTGCGGAATGATATCGACCTCATCTTATGAGGTGAGCTACATATCTCCGTCGTTCAAGGGATTCAGGTTTGCAGTCGGTCTGGATATTCCCAATTATTATACATCTAATGGGGTGTACCGAGGACATGATTTCAAAACATGGCGTGAAGAAGAGATCAACGGCAAGCCGGTGGTTGATCCGGAAGCGTATAATCAGAATGTTCCTGATATCCCGATGTGGGTTGAATATGCGGCTTCGGACTATAATCGAATCCGTCTGTCGGGTATAATACGCAATTTCTCATATCGCGATCTTCTTGAAGGGAAACGCCGTAATAGTGTAGGCTGGGGCGTGATGCTCAGTGGTAACCTGAATCCTGTTGAGCCCCTTATCCTCTATATGCAGGCGGCTTATGGCAAGGGCATCGGTGCGTATCTTCAGGATATTTCCGGACAACCATTGTCGTTTATACCGAAAGATTCAAAACCGGGATATATGACTCCCTCACCGATGATGGGTGTCACACTTGGTGCAACCTACAATATCAATAAGAAATGGCAGGTAAATGCCGTGGCATCGGAATCACGCATATGGAGTGTGGCGCCATACGCAGAGGCAGCTGCCGATTCTCCCGATAACATAAATAACTATAGATATGGTTTCTATTTTGCAGGCAATGTATTCTATAATATCTCATCATATCTCCAGGTTGGTATGGAATATCTTTATGGAAGACGAGGCACATGGAATGCCGGCACAGCACACGATAACCGCATCCAGATGCAGGTTATGTTCACACTATAGCATTTAAAGGTAAAAGTAACGGGGAAGAAGTAAGAAAGTAAAAGTGGCACGCCTCAAATTTGTAGAGGCGTGCCACTTTTTACTTCTAACTTTTTACTTTTTACTTCCATTTAGAGGAGCGTGTTTTGCGTGACGGGCTTTGAAACTTACAGGATCTGTGTGGAAGACATAGGCTTTTCTCATAACAAGCGCCGTGATGAAAAGAATGGCAAGGATAACAGCATTCAGATAGAATGCGAAGTTGGGAGAAGCTTCCGTAGTGGTGTGGAATATGGCAGCCATGAGTTTTATAAAGAACGGCACTACCGATATGGCTATGTAATTACCGGTAAGTACGTATGCGAAATATTGGTTCGCAAGAGATTTATTAGGAGCGATCGCAGTGGTCTTGTCGTATATGATCGGCTGTACAATTCCGTATCCATAACCGATTAGAAAGACTCCAATTATATATATCGGCAATGTGTGGAAAAGGGAGACAAGCAACAATCCTACAGCTGATATGAGTATTGAAACAGGGATAGTAACACTTCCAATTGTTTTCATTACAATCGGCAGAGTGAATCCGGCAACTGTGGCGGAAAGGAAGAACATCGCGGTGGCAATGCCAACAATGCCTGAATCAAATCCGTAATGTCCCATCGTGAAAGGCAGGCAATAGCTTACTGTGGTGGTTGCATAGGTGCAGATTACATAAAGGGCAATTACACTAAGCAAAAGTTTTACAATTTTCTTATGAGCCGGGGCAGGGAGAGGATAACCCGGATGGCTTGCTTGGGCTGCAGTGTTGTCAATCTCCTTCTGTTTAAGGAACTGTACTTTTTCTTGATCCGGAATGAAATGAGAGGTGATGTATTTGCCGCTCATAAACGGAATAAGGAGGAAGGGTAAGACTGGCGTAAGATAAACGATGAATGACAGATGCCAATTGTATGCCGCAACCCATCCAACGAAGAGCGTGGCTACGATTACAGCCGCATTTGAGATTCCAGATTTCATTCCCAAAGCCCATACGCGACGTCTGCCGTAGAAATATATGGCGAGCAGACTCGCAGCTAAGGGTATGACAAATCCGCATCCTACGCCAACAAGACAACCGAGCAGAATAAGTTCTGTCATTGTATTTGCGAAGAAATATAAAACCCCGGCTATCGTGAAAATTATAAGACCGATTGCGAGTACCAACATTTTTTTATTTCCTTTAGCAAGTTTGCCTGAAAGCAAGATGAACGGGATAATCACCAGATTCGGCAATGAAGTCAGCATCTGGATCTCAAGCTCATTTGAATGAGGGAATATTTCGTGCAATTTTGCCAGAATAGGTGAAACCGCAAGACCAGGAAGATTAACGACCAGCGATATGGATAGAATCGCGACGAGGGAAATCCATGGTATTTTCCCGTTTCCGGAATTTACGTACAGCATAATATGAATATTTGAAACTTTGTATTTATAACAACTTGAATATAGCAAAGTTCTAAATTTTGCTTACTAATAGTGACAAATAGTCGCAGAATTAAGAACAAAAATTTTGTTCAAACGTTTCTATGGTAAATTATTGTTATTTTAAATACTATATTATGGGATTTTCATCACAAGGAGTTAAATCAGGCAAAGGCACGTATGTGGGATGGCTCGCCTTGATCGATCTCTACATTATCTGGATCATAACATCTATCCCGGGACTTGCCATCGCCCCTGTGATGCCGATGTTGCTTAAAGTTTTCCCGGGAACGTCTGAACTTACCACTCAGATGCTGACTGTAGCTCCCAACATTGCCGCTATTCCATTCACTCTTCTTGGAGGTGCGCTTGCAACACGATGGAATAACATGAAGATGCTTTATTGGGTATGTATTTTTTATGTAATTTCCGCAGCGGCATTCTGGATTGCCCCCAGTATGATTGTGCTGATTGTCTTAAGTTTTATAATAGGTATCGGAGCAGGTATTATTTCACCTTTGGCTTCCGTGTTTGTGGCTGACATGTTTGCCGGCAAGCAACGCCAACAGCAGTATGGCAATGCTTCGGCAATGGTGAATGTAGGTCTTATGATAGGTGTCATCGCAACCGGTTACATGGCAAAAATTGACTGGCGGTTGCCATTTGTGATTTATCTGCTTCCTATTTTCCCGTTGCTTTTCTCCGGTTCGATTAAAAAATATATTAAGGAACCGAAAGACCGGCACGAGGCTTCAGCTGCCATCGGGATGAATGAGACTCCTTCTCCCAAGAAAAGTATGAGCTATAGCCAGAGCGTGAATATTCCGGCATTGATAAAATATTGTCTTTTCTATTTCGTGATAACCCTTGTGATCGGGGCTATATCAAACTATATCCCTTATCTCGTTAATTCATCTGTTACCTCGGGTTATCTTCAGGCTGTGCTCTTCTTCGGAATCATGATATCGGGTTTTGCTCTCAACTGGGTGATGCGTTGGCTTAAACATGGCACTTACGTTATCACGCTCCTTGCGATGGCAGCAGGCTTTCTGCTTATCTTTGTCACAAGCATGCCGGTGATAATCGGTGTGGGTATATTCATCGCCTGTTTCTTCTACGGAGTGGCTCAGCCTTATGTCGAAAATAAATGTGTGGCAATCTCCACTCCGGCAGCTGCTGTAATCTCATTGGCAATCTATTCTACAATGGATTCTCTGGGAAATGTGCTTAATCCATTTTTCTTCAAGTATGTAGGAATGCTTTTCGGGCACACTCCTCTTCCCGACAGCAATCAGGCATTTCCATTCGTATGTTCCCTTATCGTATTGCTCATCTGCGCGGTTGCAGTAGTGATCTATAAGATTTATACCGGCATACGTACGCGTGAAGGTCATCCTGTCGACAATCTTCCTCCTATCTATAGGGAAGCCATGAAGAACGGAACATATAACGAACTTCTCGCAAGCCAGCACGGAATTGACACTCCTGCACCGAAATCGGATATGTCGCCGTTGCAGCGTGCCGCCGCCACTCTTGAGGATGCCAAGAAAGATCTTGATTCCGGTCTTGCAAACATTGCCGCAACCATCGCATCCGAGAAGGAAAAGATAAACGAGGTTGAGCAGGATATCTTGCTTGCTGAGATCAATGAGGAGAATGCCGCTGCGAAGGTAAAAGAGGCTGCAGATCTGGCTGCGGCTGATGCTGAAACCGCATCTCGGCATGCCGAAGCGGCTGCCAAGGCTGCAGCCGGTGCTGATGCCATTGCACATCCGGCTCCAAATGCTTCGGTTAATCTATCGTCGGCGCAGAAAACTTCGACAGAGTCGACACAGACCTCTTCGACTACTTCTGATTCCAAATAACGAAGGAAGAATATCGTGAGGGAATGCGAAGAATATAAATATGAATTATTAATTAATTTACTATGAAAACACAAGATTTCAAGAATACCGAACCTGTGGAATTCGTGTTGAACGAATACACCCGCGGATATTCCCAATGTATCGACAACAACTGGAACTATGCTGTCTATGCCCAGGATCCTGCGGTAAGTGTATTTCAGAACGAATATAATGCCGGATACGTGCAGGGAAAGGTGCAGACCAACCATGTTATAAAAGCCACTCGCAACAATACCTGGCGATGGTATGTGCTTGACGAAGGTCCCGGTGCAAACTCCACTGAGATCCCACCGAATGGACTCGAAATTGCCGGCTCGGCATTGGTGAAGAATTACAATTATCTTACCGACTGGGCTGAAAAGAATCTGCCGAATGAAAAAACGGTGAGTATTGTGCGCCTCATGTTCCGTATGCTCGGCATTTATCACGGAGCTTCCGACAAGACACCTTTAGCGGAGGTGAAGTTTGATGATCTGAAGCTTTCATCAATGATGCCTGAGGATGCGGTGTTGCATGCCGGAGATGATCCACTTACATTTCTCGACATATATTTCCTTAACGCGCAGATGGATCTCTGGGATGCCATCGCCAAACCTCTTGGTGTGGCGTTGAACCGGCTTGAGCTGGATGTACTTGACCATACTTTGCCGGATGAGAAGAAGAATGCCGATCATTGCTCGGGATTTGTGACAAAGCTTGAAAACGGCGAAATCCTTTGGGCTCATACGAGCTGGTGTTGCTTTATGGCTCAGACTTGCGCCATGACTTATGTGATAGGTGATGACTTCCTTACGCAAAACTCATTCTGTCCGGGACAGTTCGGATCGAACACCGATTTCGGTTTCAACGGACACGGTATCGGCTTTAATGAAACTACCGAGACTTATTTCTACAATGAATCCAAAACTGAGGGAATATGGCTGACATGGCGTGCTGCCGCTGCCGAACATTTCTCACGTTCGATAGATGAATTCTATGAGTATATAAGCCTTGACAACACCGGGACGTATCTGAATGCATATATGCTGGTGGATGCCTATAAGGGAACGTTCGGTATGATAGACATGAGTTATGCCCGTTTCGCTTTGTTTAAGGGAGACGGCGAGAAATTGTCGGTAACGGATTCCACCGGTTATAATCCGACTTTCCTGGATTATGACCATCATATGGTTTCTGAAAATTATGTACTGGGCTGCAACATACCGGTCTATAAACGCATATGGCGTGAACTCCAGACAATAGACGGCGCTCCAAAACGTCGTTATCAGCTCTACCGCAACATCGGTAATGTATATGACATTGATAGCGCCAAGGGTTTGATAACCTATAATGAAAGTCTTGAACCGATATCTATTGCCGGAAGATGGGACAAGAATTACGGCACGTCAGAGATGCTGCGTTATCAACCTCACGGATCAATAGATGCGAAAGTGTTTGGATCGGAGGAGATAAAGAGCGTTCTTGCCTCGTTGTCGATGAAGCCTTCAAAGACAGGAACAAAAACGTCTTTCTGGATGAAGTTTGGAAGTCCATATATTGATGGCTCTCCGTTCAGCTGGTCTGGTTCCATCTGGGCGGCATTCAAGCAGCCGGAGGAGGTTGACTGCATCCCCGATGTGATCGACGGGAGATGGAATAGAGTTAAAATGTTTATGGAATAATTAAAGAATTTCAAAAGTCATGGCTAAATACACACCAAATTTCAAGAATACGGAACCGACTCAGTTCGTTCTTGATGAATACACCTGCGGTTTCGCGCAGTGTGTCGACAATAACTGGAACTATGCCATCTATGCCCAGAATCCGGATGTGAGCATCTTCCAGAATGAATATAATGCCGGATATGTGCAGGGAAAGGTTCAGACAGGGAAGACGATACTTGCCACAAGAAACAATTCCTGGTTTAACTTCCTTGTGGGATCAACCCCGCAGGATGCCATATCCATAGAAATCAAACCTGAATACTTGCAGGCTGCCGGAGAGACTGTGGCGCAGAATTATAATTATCTGTGTGATCGGGCGGAGAGGGAGAAGGATGATCCCAAGATGCAGAAAATATTGCGTCTGATGTTCCGCCAGCTCGGAATTTATGAAGGGGCTGTGGGTGCCGAACCTCGTAAGACTGTTTCGCAAGAAGATTTGCGTCTGTCTTCGTTCCCGGCAGAGCAGAGCGTTCTTGGGGCATATGACACACCTCTTACTTTCCTTGACGTGATTTTTATCAATACGCAATATGACCTTTTCGATTGCATCGGCGATAAGATAGGGTTGGTAATGGGCTATGGAACAGCTAAGAAGCGTCCTGAGACCAAACGCTATTCCTGCACTTCCTTTACGAAAATACTGCCTGATCATAATGTGTTCTGGACTCACAACTCCTGGTGTTGCTTCTGGGCGCAATCTTGTGCGGTGACTTATTGCATCGGGTCTGATTTTGTAACGCAGAATGCAAACTGTCCCGGGCAGTTCGGATCGAATACGGATTTCGGCTTCAATGGTAATGGCATAGGATTCAATGAGACAACTCACGTTGACCTCTACAATGAGCCGAAAGTAAACGGTATCTGGCTTGCCTACCGGTCGGCTGCGGCAGAACAGTTTGCAAGAAACATAGATGAATTCTATGATTTCTGTTCGATGGACAATACAGGTACATACCTGAATGGTTATCATATCATCGATTCCAATACAGGAGAGATCGGATTGCTGGATATGAGCTATAATCGTTTTGTACTTTTCAAATCTGACGGCAAGAATATTACGATGAAGGATTCAACGGGATACGTGCCAACACATCTCGATTATGACCATCATCTGATCACTCCTACACACATATTCGGTGTGAACCAACCGGTATCATGGTGGGTTGGATATGAGCTCGAGAGCATGAACTTGCGCCCGATGCGCAGAAATCAGCTGTGGGATCGTATCGACACTGTAACGGATATGGAATCAGCGAAAGATCTGGTGACCTACACGGAGGATCGGGAGCCTCTGTCGGTATATGGAAGATGGGATCTCGGGTATGGCACCACGGAAATGCCTCGTGTCCGTCCTGACGGATCTGTAGATGCCAAGGCTTTCTCCGCCGAAATGATCAAAGAGGTGCTTGCATCTCTCTCAAGGAAGCCTTCGCTGAATGGTGACAAACGCTCTTTCTGGATGAAGTTCGGAACGGCTCATGTTCGTCATCTGCCGTTTATCTGGAGTGAGTCGCAATTTGCTTCCCTTAAAGGGAAAGAGGAGGAAGATTGTGTGCCTGACGCTCTCGATGGCAAATGGAATCGTGTTAAAATGTTTATGGAATAATTGGCTCTCTCAAGCTTATCGCCAATGGCGGATACGGCGGACGCATCATAAAGATACGTCCGCCGTATTAGCAATCATAGGTTTTCAAAAATCAAAGTGCAAGAGGTGTATAGGGAAGATTAAAGGCTTCGGCAACTGCTTTATAGGTTATTTTACCATCAACCATGTTGACACCTTCTGCAAGACCCGAGTCTTTGCGGCATGCTTCCTTCCAGCCGAGATCGGCGAGACGAAGGGCATAAGGCATTGTGGCGTTGGTGAGAGCCATGGTGGAGGTGTAGGGAACCGCCCCGGGAATGTTGGCAACGGCATACTGGATCACGCCGTCAACTTCGAAAGTCGGTTCGGAGTGGGTGGTAGGATGAGTGGTCTCGAAGCATCCGCCCTGGTCAACGGCAACATCGACCATTACCGATCCTTTGCGCATCAGTTTGATCATATCGCGTGTTACAAGATGCGGAGCCTTGGCACCCGGCACGAGCACGGATCCGATCACGAGATCTGTGTCGGGAAGTTCCATCTCGATGTTATGACGCGAGGAGAAAAGTGTCTTCACATTCTTCGGCATAACTTCGGCGCAGTGGCGAAGGGTAGGGAGGGAGATGTCTGTAATGGTGACGTCGGCACCAAGACCTGCAGCCATGAGGGCAGCGTTTCTGCCGACTACTCCGGCTCCAAGCACGAGCACTTTTGCCGGTTTGACCCCGGGAACACCACCGAGCAGCACGCCTCTTCCCCCTTGTGGTTTTTCAAGGAAACGGGCACCTTCCTGAATAGACATTCTACCAGCCACCTCACTCATAGGCACAAGCAGCGGAAGACGATGCTCTCGGTCAGTAACTGTTTCATAAGCGATACAAACGGCTCCGGATTTCATCATTGCTTCCGTGAGCTCAAGATCGCAGGCAAAATGGAAATAGGTGAATACTACCTGATCTTTACGAATAAGAGGATATTCAGGTTTGATAGGCTCTTTAACCTTGATGATCATCTCCGCTTGTGCGTATACATCTTCAATAGCGGGAAGGATTGCGGCACCTGCGGCAACGTATTCCTCGTCTGAGAATCCGCTGCCTTCTCCGGCAGTGTGCTGAACGAACACTTCGTGACCGTGTGCCACAAGTTCTTTCACTCCCGCCGGCGTGGCGCCTACGCGGTTTTCATTGTTTTTGATTTCTTTAGGGATTCCAATTTTCATGGTAGTATGGATTTAGGTTAAAGGATCATGAACCGTATGTTCATGACACAGTGAAGCCACATGTTCATGACATTATAAGATTGCGTGTTCATGACGCGGTAAATTTATAAAATCGGAATCGGATTGCAAATAAAATTTATATGTTTTGCGGCATATAAATTAATTTACCACCAGCTTCGCCAGCCGCGACGCGAGGGGCGGTCACCACGACGGAAGAGATCTTTAAGTTCTTCGCGTATGCGTTCGAGCCGCAAGCCGAATAAATCTTCGAGGGCATGACTCTCAATGTAAGCTTCTGTTTCTGCGATGAACTTATCAACGCGTGTTTCATGGCTCATGATGCGTCGGCGTTCCGACAGCCAGAGGTGATAAAGTTCGAGCACATAAAGCATCAGATCGGCGGTCTTTTCAGTGTCGATGCATAAGGAATTGAAATATTTAATGCGGGTCTTGATGTCGGTAAATGCCGGACTTTTACGCGGTTTACCATCGGAGATGAAGAAAATCTTGAATATCTTCTGCTTATACTTATCCAGCTCCTTGTCGGCATCAGGATTGATCCAGAACTCAAGATATTCCTTAGCTTCAGGACGCGCGTCATAAAGCTCGCAGATAATCTCCGCGAGTCCGTCTCTGTCGATCTCCTTAAGAGCTTTTTTTAATCCTGCCTTTGACACAATCCAAAATTTATTATTGATATTGTTAGAACAACTTTATTATATGAAAATATTTTTTTGAAAACGAATCAATAAAATTGCAACGTCTTGAACGTAAAATTCGCGACTTATATGCCCAGCATTGCAGCAGGTGCAATCCCAAGGATAAGGCAGATAGCTCGGGCGATGCGCAGAGTAGGTTCTGCTCGTCCTGAGATATAGTCACTGACGCGTGAAGGACTTACACCAAGTTCTTTGGCAAGCTGTTTCTGGGTCATACCTTTTTCCTCTATTGAAAGACTTATTAGTTCTCCAATAGTAGGTTTGGCAATGGGATAATGTTTTTTTTCGTATGCTTCAACCACGTCTGAAACAATGGTAAGCTCAACAGCATTCTTATCGCCAATAGGAGTTTCATCTGTTACAAGCGGCAATAGCTCCTCGATGCGATTAAGTGAATACTCATATTGCTGTTTGGTTATTTCCATATAATTGAATTTAAATGGTTGAACAATCAATCTTATCGTACTCAGAGTGAGTTCCTACAAATCTTATAAAGATTCTTCCAATAGTGAATTTAACTACAACTACAAGTCGATAATTATTACCTTTAATATTGAAAACATAGTGTTGGTTGCCTACATAGTCCGTTGCCGGAAAATCTTCACGAATCTCCGAAAGATTATGCCATTGAGCTTCTTGAGCAATATCATACCATCGCTCCAATGCTATTCTCGAATCTTCCTTTCCAGGCAATTCATAGAACTCTTTGATTTTTCTATGTGAGATTATGTGCATAACTTACTTGCTTGCAAAGTTATTAATAAATTTTGGAATGCAAAATATTTATCACAAATAATTTTGTATTTCGAAATTATATTCACACGTTTAGAAGAAGAGGTAGGCGACGGCGATGGCGGCGATGGCGCCGGTGATGTCGGCGAGGAGGGCGTAGCCGGCGGCATAGCGTGTCTTGGAGACACCTACCGAGCCGAAGTAGACGGCGAGGATGTAGAAGGTGGTATCAGTGGAGCCTCTGACGGCTGCGGCGAGTTTGCTGACAAATGCGTCTGCGCCGTTGGTCTTCATCACGTCGAGCATCATCGCGCAACTGCCACTTCCGCTCAACGGTTTCATGAGCATGGTGGGTAATGCTCCGACCCATTGCGTGTCGAAGCCAAGCCATGCGACAAAACTCTCTACCCATCCTGTGAATATGTCGAGAGCTCCGGAGGCGCGGAACATTCCGATCGCCACGAGTATTGCGACAAGGTAGGGGATGATCATGACTGCTGTATTGAAACCCTCTTTTGCTCCTTCGATGAAGACATCGTAAACGCGTAGCTTGCGGCGTATGCCCGCAAGTATAAAGGCGATGATTACGCTGAAGAGGATGAGGTTCGCACCGAAGGTGCTGTAGAGCTGCACTTTCTCGGCGGGGAGATTGGCGAAGAAGTATGTTATCCCGCCAACAAGAATGGCAATGGCACCAAGCCAGCTCCATATCACGCGATCCATGCGGATGCGTTGTTTGATGCATAGTGCCGTGAGACCGACGATGGTAGCTATAGCTGTGGCTATCAGAATAGGGATAAATATGTCTGTGGGATTTGATGCACCGCCCTGGGCTCGATACATCATGATGCTGATAGGTATCAGACAGAGTCCGGAACTGTTGAGCACCAGAAACATTATCATCGCATCGGTGGCGGTGTCTTTTTTGTCGTTGAGGCTTTGCATCTCCTGCATAGCCTTGAGTCCCATGGGGGTGGCGGCGTTGTCAAGGCCGAGCATATTGGCGGATATGTTCATGAATATCGCTCCCATGGCAGGATGCCCTTTGGGTATTCCGGGGAAAAGACGGGAAAAGAACGGGCTGATGAGACGTCCGAAGAATTCTACAACTCCAGCCCGTTCTCCAATTTTCATTATTCCCAGCCACAACGTCAGCACTCCTGTGAGTCCTAAAGAGATCTCAAAGGCGAATGCCGCCTGATCGAAGGAGGCGTTCATGATATCGCTCCATACTTGCAGATCGCCTCCCCAAAGACTGCGTCCGGCAGCCATAAGAAAGGCGATAAGAAAAAACGATATCCAGATCCAGTTGAGAACCACCCCTGCGAGTTAATGAGTAATGAGTAATGTTAAATGTTTAATTTTAGGCTTTAGAACTTTTTGGTGAAATCCAAAGTCTAACTTCTAAAGCCTAACTTCTAAAGCCTAACTTCTAAAGCCTAACTTCTAAAGCCTAAAACCTAAAGCCTAAAACCTAAAACCTTCGGATACCCATTATCTCGCGGACGTCCTTGAGGGTCTTGGCTGCGTATTCGCGGGTGCGCTCAGCTCCCTGACGAACCACGCGCGAGAGGTATTCCTCATTGTTGCGGATATCCAGGATGCGTTCGCGGATGGGCAACGTCACTTTTAGGATATCTTCAGCAAGCTGTTTCTTCAGGTCGCCATAACGGATAGAGCAATCTGCGTATGCATCGCGGAAATGAGTCACTACATCCGGTGCGGAAACAAGTTCAAGAAGTGTGAAAAGATTCTTTATAGGCTCGCTCATTTCTGAGTTGGGTGTCTGGGGACCCTCATCGGTAACGGCACGCATCACTTTCTTGCGGAGTGTTTTCTCGTCGTCAATGAGATAGATGCAGTTACCTTCGCTCTTACCCATCTTCCCAGAACCGTCGAGTCCCGGCACCTTAACCGCCTGTCCGCCAAAGTTAAAGTTTACGGGTTCTCCGAAATATTCAGTCTTATAGAATGAGTTGAAGCGGCGTGCGAAGCGGCGTGTGAGTTCAAGGTGCTGCTCCTGGTCTTTACCTACTGGCACATAGTCGGCATGGTGGATTAGGATGTCAACAGCCATAAGAGTAGGATAAGTGAGGAGTCCGGCGTTTACACGCTGGTTGGTCTGGTTTCCGAAAATCTCCTTTTCAATCTCGTCGCTGTCGGAGGTGATGCCGAGGCATTTGCGTGCTTTGTCTTTGAAAGCCGTGGTGCGCATCAGTTCACCGATTCCTACGTGCATATTCAAAAGCAGATACATTTCCGAAATCTCGGGGATGTCGCTCTGCACGTAGATTGTATTTTTTTCAGGGTCAAGACCGGCAGCAAGATATTCTGCCAGAATGTTTTTGACGTTATCGTGAAGGATGTTGGGATCCGGAGTTGTGGTAAGGGCATGAAGATCAGCAACAAAATAACGGCAGTCGTAATCATCCTGCATGCGCACGAATTTTGAGAGAGCACCGTAATAATTGCCAAGGTGAAGGTTGCCGGTGGGACGGATGCCACTTAGCACTATTTTTTTATCTTTATTCTCTTCCATTGTGTATTCATCGTTTATTTATGCAAAATTACTAAAAAATGTTTTATTGTGAATAAAAATCAGTAATTTTGCTCTAAACATTGTTATATGTGATATGAAAAGAATAAAGTTACTCCCTGTTTTATATTATACGATCGTGTGTGCCGTCATCATTCAGGCGGCAGCTTTCTTGATTAGTACGGCTCCGGATTCCCGACGTCCGGTGAAGAAAGTGCTATTTATCGGCGATTCGATGACCGGCTGGCTCTCGGAACGTCTCAATGCTTACGGCGAAGAGAATGGTTTCGAAGTTTCTACCGTGGTTTGGGATGGCTCAACGATTGCCAAGTGGGGCAATTCGTCGAAATTGTCGACTATCGTAAACGAACAGGATCCTGACGCTGTGTTCATCAGTCTGGGCATGAATGAGCTTTTTGAACCGCGTCCGGAACAGAAACTGAAAACCGCTGTGGAGAATATAAAGTCGGCAGCCGGCACGCGTCCGATTCTGTGGGTCGGTCCTCCGTCATGGCCAGGTCATGACAAGGGAAAAGTGCTTAATGACTGGCTGGAATCTGAGCTTGGTGAGGATTCGTTTTTCCGCAGCTCGGATTTAAAACTTCCGAGGCAAAGCGCTAAAAATCCGCATCCCACACGCGCAGGAATGGTGGAGTGGATGGATTCGGTGGTGACGTGGATGCCGGATCATGCAGCTGTGGTTCTTCCAGGCATCAGCAAACCGGAGGGCGCGAAGATGTCACGCGGAAAGAGTTTTGTTTATAAAAGAATGAAAGAAACACTTTAATTAATAATTCAACTTTCGCAAGCGAAAAGTTGAAGTTTATAAGTTTAATCGCGCTTCGCGCAGTTTATGAGTTTATTTGTTTGATTCGAATAAATAAAAACTCAGTCATATTCGCATCTGATAAACTTTTAAACTTATAAACTCTTAAACTTTAAGTTGAAGCTTGCGAAACTTAAATCACTTACTATGGAATTCAGAAATCTTGAGGAGAAAGATTATCCCGCTTTCTTGAAACTATACAACGAGAGTTTTCCGGAGAACGAACGCCGGATATATAAAAGTGCCGAACATGTGGCTAACTTTGTGAAGGAGAAGGGCGGGAAATTTCACGCCTTTGCTATCGACGATGGTGGCGGTGACTTTCTCGGTTTCCTTTCTTACTGGACTTTCGAGGGATATGTCTACATAGAGCATTTTGCAGTGCAGCCGGAACATCGCGGCAAGAACATTGGTCGCAAGTTGCTTTCTCATCTATTCGAGACGGTCAGCCCCAATGTGCTTTTGGAGGTTGAGAAACCGGAAACCCCTGAGGCTGAACGTCGGATCAAGTTTTATGAGCGTTGCGGATTCAAGCTTCGTGAAGACATCAATTATGTGCAGCCTCCCTACAGCGCTGAGCAAAGCGGCGTGGAGATGATGCTCATGACTCACGGAGATGTTAAACTTCGGGACACCCGCGATCTTCGCGAGATGCTCACCGAAGTCTACAATATGTATAGATAGGTAAGAGGTAAGAGGTAAAAGGTAAGAGGTAAAAGGTAATAGGTAATAGGTAAAAAGTAAAAGGTTAGAGGGAAAATACCTAAAGCCTAAAGCCTAAAACCTAAAGCCTATTAAAAATCATATCCTAAGGTGAAGACCCAGGCTTTGGTACGGCCGCCATAGCTGTAGCTGCCAAAGTCTGTCTTGACATCTTTCCATGCGCGGGTTATGCCTGCCATGTAGTGAACCCCTACGGAATAGTGTTTCAAAATCTGTAAACCTGTTCCGAATTTCAAGCCGAAGTCGAGGGGTGCGGCTTTTTGTTGGAACTCGGCTCCTGCGGCAGGTACGCCACCATTGTCGATGGAATTATGGTTGACTTTGTTTTTGAGCTTTGATCCGAACATGAAAGACACGTATGGTCCGAAATCTACGTTCCAGCGGATATCGTTAGTGATATTGAACCTCATCGAACCGATGATGGGGATTGTCAGCGCATATGAATTGAAGGTGCCTGCTTGCGTCATCAAATAATCTGATGCAGGAAAACCGTCCATTGGAAGTGAATTGATGAAGGTATAAGTGTTGGAGCGTGATTCAAAGAATACTCCAGGCTGTAGGGAAAGGTAATCGCGCACGTTAAGGTCGGCGATGACACCGATATCGAATCCTGTGCCCCAACCCTGCACATTATAGCCAGGCATGTTTTGCTCGCCAACGGTGCGGTTTGAGGTGTTTACGCCAAGACGCAAACCGAGATTGAAAGGTTGCTCCGGAGTGCCGGTAGAGAAGAAGTCTGATGCAACGGCGTTGCCGGTGCACAAAGCTGCTATGGTGAGGATTACTGATAGACGTTTCATAATACTTTTCTTTTAGTTCAGAGTGAATTCTTTTTATTCTAAATGCAAATTTATAAAAATCCCGCTGATAATTGAAAAATTTAGCTAATTTTGCGTTCGATTTATGATTTATGCGTGCTTCTTATTATGCAACCATATTTGAAAGGCACGTAGCAATCACCATAAAAAACACTTATTTTATATCTAACAATGGGCGGCAACAAATACAACAGCCTGATGACCAATGCCAAAGATTATGTAATGATAATCTTCGGTCTTTTACTTTATGCGTTTGCTTTCTGCGCGCTAATTCTGCCTCATGAAATCGTGATCGGAGGCGTTGCCGGTATCGGTACGCTCTTATATTTCGCTACAAATGGTCTTGTCCCTGTGGCGGTAACCTCTTATGCTGTCAACCTTCTTTTGCTGGCTGCCGCTTACAAGATAGTAGGTAGGACTTTCGTTTTGAGAACGATTTTCGGTGTTACGGTTGTGGCTCTCGGTATCGGTGTCTTTGAAAACATATTCATGAGTATCGGGCATCCGTTGGTGCCGGATCGCGTTGTCAGTGTGGCGTTAGGTGCGATACTTTGCGGAGTGGGCATTGGAACAACGTTTATCCACAACGGATCGTCAGGAGGCACTGATATTGTGGCGGCTATGGTTGCAAAGAAGAGTAATGTCAGCATCGGTAGAACGATGATTTTCGTGGATATGTCGATTGTTACATCCTCTATTCTCTTGCCGTTTGATGGTCCTCTCGATGCGCGTATTGAGGCGAGGATTCCAATTATCGTGTATGGTCTGATGGTGACGTTTATCGTGTCTTATATTACCGATATGATTATCAATACCAACCGTCAAGCTACGCAGTTCTTTATTTTCTCCTCAAAATGGCAGGAGATTGCCGACAAGGTGAATCAGGAGGCGCATCGTGGAGTAACGGTGCTTGACGGTCAGGGATGGTATTCGAAGCATGAAGTGAAGATTCTGATGGTATGGTGTCGCAAGATTGAATCCGTTACCATTTTCCGAATCGTTAAGAGTATTGATGAGGATGCTTTCGTGACGCAGGGTGCTGTAAATGGAGTGTATGGAAAAGGTTTCGACAAGGTGAAGATCAAGATGAAGAAGCCTAAGCATCAGGGGCAAGATTCCCGCACAGTGAATTCCCTGAATGAGAATTCTACGCCAACACAGTTCGTGCGTCGTTCGAATCAAGAGGAATAATCTCCGGATCACGAGCCCACCATGTCAGTTGTTTCTTTGCATAGACGCGCGTGTTTTTCTTGATGCGCTCTATGGCTACGGAGCGTTCCATAGTGCCGTCGAACCAGGCAAACATCTCTTTTAATCCGACAGTGTTCAGCGAATTCAGATGACGCAGATGGTAAACGGAACGGGCTTCATCTTCGAGTCCTGCCGCTATCATGGCGTCTACCCGATTGTTGATGCGTTCGAAAAGCTGCGGACGCGGTAGATTCACCATATATTTGCGGATATTGAATGGACGTTCGCGGCGCGAACCTGTGCGAAGCTCCGTATAGGGTTTTCCTGCTGTGCGGATGATTTCGACAGCGTGAAACACCCTTTTTGTGTTTTTAAGATCTACTTTGCTGTAATAGTCAGGATCAAGATGACGAAGTTCTTCGCGGAGCCATTCCTCTCCCTTTTCTTTGCATTCTTTCTCGAGGTTGAGACGGATATCGTCGGGCACTGTCGGGATGTCGTCAATGCCGTGGCATAATGCGTCTACATACATCATTGAGCCTCCGCAGAGGATGGCTGTGCCGTATTTGTCGAACAATGTGTTTAGTATGCCCATCGCGTCTTCTTCGAAACGGGAGGCACTGTAGTATGCGTCCAAAGGGAGCATGTCGATGAGATGGTGTGGCACCGCCGCAAGTTCCTCAGGGGAGGGCATGGCGGTGACTATTGGCACGCCATGATATATCTGACGGCTGTCGGCAGATATTATCTCAGTGCCAAGACGCCGGGCGAGGTCAATGGCAAGGGCCGACTTCCCTGAGGCAGTCGGCCCTGTGATTACTATGAGTGTCGGTTTCTCCAAATCAAATCAATTATTTTTGTGCTACGATGCGGCAGATGTTGACTACGACATCGCGTGCTTTCTCCATCGACTGGATTGGAACAAATTCAAATCTTCCGTGGAAATTCTCACCGCCGGCAAAGATATTGGGGCAGGGGAGACCCTTGAACGAAAGCTGTGCACCGTCTGTGCCGCCGCGGATGGGTTGCACTTTCGGTTCTACGCCGGCGTCGCGCATGGCTTTTTCTGCGATCTCAATGATGTGCATCACCGGTTCGATCTTCTCGCGCATGTTGTAATATTGATCCTTGATCTCGACAGTGCAGCATCCGGGATATTCCATATTGGTTTTGCGCACAAGGTGCTCGATTTCGCGTTTACGGCTTTCGAAGCGGGCGCGGTCATGGTCGCGGATAATGTAGGTGAGAGTTGTTTCCTCAACGCTGCCTTCGATGCCTACAAGGTGATAGAAACCCTCGTAATCCTCTGTATGCTCGGGTGTTTCCCAGCGGGGAAGCATGGCAATGAAGTTGTTCGCAACGCGGATTGAGTTGATCATCTTGTGTTTTGCATATCCGGGATGTACGTTACGACCCTTGATTTTTACTTTCGCAGAAGCGGCGTTGAAATTTTCATATTCAAGTTCGCCGACAGCTCCGCCGTCCATGGTGTAGGCAAATTCACAGCCGAATTTCTCGACATCGAATTTGTGTGCGCCAAGACCGATCTCCTCGTCAGGATTGAAACCTATGCGGATTTTGCCGTGCTCAACTTCGGGATGTGCCTGCAGCCATGCCACTGCATCGATGATTTCTGCGATTCCTGCCTTATCATCGGCTCCGAGGAGTGTATTGCCGTCGGTGACAATCAGATCCTGACCGATATAGTTGAGAAGTTCGGGAAATTCTTCCGGAGAGAGTTTTATGTCTTTCTCAGCGTTGAGTGTGATCACAGAGCCGTCGTAGTTCTTTACGATGCGTGGATTCACGTGCTTGCCCGACATGTCGGGAGATGTGTCCATATGGGCTATGAAGCCGATGGTAGGAAGATTCTTTGAAGAATTTGAGGGGAGAGTGGCGAAAAGATAGCCGTTATCATCGAGAGAGACTTCTTCGAGACCCATTTTTTCGAGGAGGTCTTTAAGATATTTGGCAAATTCCATCTGACCCGGTGTGGAGGGGGTCATATTTGTGAGTTCATCGCTTTGTGTGTCGAATCTCACAAAATCCAGAAAACGGTCGGTTACTGTCATGATATTTCTGATTTTGTTTAGAGTGTGTTTACTTTTAAATAGGTTAGCATAAAGATGGTTTTTTGAGGGATTTCAGCGAGTTGAGAAAGGAGCAATTGCTACATTGTGACTGCCGAAACTTGGCTGAAAGCACCAAAAAGACACTTTATGATGATCTAAAGAATTTCCAAGGGTGCATTTAATTTTAATTCGTGTTAAAATAAACACACTCTTATGTTCTTGCAGCCGTGAAAGGCGGCAGAGCATTGTTGTTTTGCAAAATTAAGAAATATCTGATAAAGAAGAGGTATAATCAGACGTTTTTTTGTAATTTTGTGCTAAGTAATGAATCAAATTAAACCGATAAAAATGAAATTTCTCATCTCACATATCCAATACTTGAAATTTTTGGTGCTTTCCGCCAAGTTTCATCAGTCACAATGCCCGCATTGCTCCTT
>CABUVO010000038.1 GCA_902495075.1 uncultured Porphyromonadaceae bacterium | reverse complement strand
GTCTTCATCATCAGCGACGTCTGTACGCCGGGGGCGGTGACCGCGCCAAGACGGCTTTCGGTGTACTCGTATTCCTGGGAGTCGTAGTCTTCGGGAATCCACCATGCGGTGTGGTCGCCGGTCATGGCGAATGTTGTAGCCTCCTCCTGAACCGTCAGGACCTGACGGGGATGCTCCCGGAAGACGTAACGGAACCCGATGCCTTCGTTGAAGACCCTGAACTCTATGTCCATGCGGGTCTTCCCTTTCGAAAGGGGGACGGTCATGCCGTTGTAGTTCTCGCGTATGGAGTCGTTCTCGCCCCATACGGGCGCCCACAGGCTGTCACATTTCTGGTAGCTCACCTTCCCCATGCCGAACCCGTCGGCGAGCGAGGTGCCGTCGGAAAGCGTGAACCCCATGCGGGAGGGACGGATGACCTCCCGGTCTCGGTAGGAAACCGAATATCCGGGACGCCCTTGCCTGTCAAGGCTGAATTCCACGGAGAGAAGTCCGTCGGGCGATTTGACTTGCGTCTTTGCGGCATAAGCCAAAGATAAACAGCAGGCGCAAAGGAAGAGGGCGACTGCCCTGATTCTTGACATCATGATTGTCAGTTTTGTCTTTCAATTAGTAAAACACGACTGGAGTACTCACTTTTACGATCATCAGGCACATCGTGTCGATATGGCATATCAAGACCTTGATTCATTAGGAACGCTCCGGAAAAGCATTTCCCTTCAAAAGGCACCGGATTGTCATCGATACGGTTCAGCTCAGTTATCCTGTACGTTCCATTACTGTCAAGCCCTG
Organism: uncultured Porphyromonadaceae bacterium; assembly: GCA_902495075.1. Taxonomy (GTDB): domain Bacteria; phylum Bacteroidota; class Bacteroidia; order Bacteroidales; family Muribaculaceae; genus Lepagella. The sequence goes on along the minus strand of CABUVO010000038.1, from coordinate 31,714 downwards.
CAAGTTTAGTCACAGGCAGGATCTGCCCTACAAAGGATTCCGTTCTGTACCAGAAAAGCACAGCCTCGTCTTTTTTCTCGGAGACATACATTAAGGAAGCCACACCACCTTTATCGTATGGAGAATGCAGGCGATAGAGATCGCCCTGCTGAATAGTGTTTCTGACTCTTTTATAATCCGAAACAGCCCTGCGACACACCTCCGCTTCTTCCTCCGTCATATCTTTTGGCTGAAGTTCAACGCCGAGACGCCCGCTCATCGCCACATCCGCGCGGAACTTTATAGGCACACGCCTGTGCGTCTGGTGATTTGGAGAAGCACTGATGTGTGATGCCATTGCAATAGAGGGATAGAAGTGAGACGTGCCCCATTGTATATAGATACGTTGGAGAGCATCGGTATTGTCGCTGGTCCAAAACTCGTCAAAGAATTTCAATACACCCCAGTTGACACGGGCACCACCTCCTCCGCAAGCCTGAATCGTCAGTTCGGGATATTTATCACGTATCCTTGAGAGAACTTCTTCAAATCCTTTGTGCCAGTCAATATAGAGATGGTTTTGTCTGTCTTTTGCAAGAGATTGTGAGCCATGCATGTATATGCCACTGTTGCAATCCCATTTGATGTATTCAATCGAGGGTGCCTCTTTAAGAACACGGTCAATTACCGACACCACATGATCTCGCACTTGAGGATTGGAAAAATCAAGAACAACCTGAGACCCTCCTCTTCCCGCTACGATATCGCGCTCGGGAGCCTTTATGATCCAGTCGGGATGCTTTTCATATATCTCACTGGATATGTCAGCCATCTCAGGTTCAAGCCATATGCCGAATCCCACCCCTGCAGCGCGGGCGCTGTCAGCAAGAGCTTTTAATCCTCCGGGCAGCTTACGCTTGTCCGTAACCCAGTCTCCGAGTCCGCTTGTGTCGTCATTGCGCGGATACTTGTCCCCAAACCAGCCATCGTCCATTACAAACAATTCGCCGCCGAGCGCCGCAATGTCCTTCATCATGGCAACCATCTTGGGCTCATCGATATCGAAATACACCCCCTCCCAACTGTTGAGAAGGATCTTACGGGGTTTATCGCCATGACGCAGCATGTGCCTTCTCCCCCATTTGTGAAAATTGCGGCTTATACCACCTTTCCCATCAATACTGAACGACAATGCAACCCGAGGAGTTACAAACGTTTCTCCGGGAGCGAGTGTGTAGCTTGAATTATCAGGATTGATACCGAATCTGAGATGATGATAACGACCGGTATAAGTATCTACCTCGATATGATAATTGCCGCTATAGCATAACGCCGCGCCGATGGTGGCGCCATGTTCCTCCCGGGGTCTGCCGTTTAGTGAAAGCATCAACTCCGCGCGTGCGGTCTGAGCATTCCGCACACCATCCTTATTCCGGATCTTCAGCACTCCGGGCTGCAATGGTTCTTCTACCAGACGAGCTTCATTTGCCCAGCATCCTGCCATATGGCTGACCCACACATCTCCCATGTGTATGGGAAGATATGCGGAATCAAATCGTGTCAGCGTTATGTTCTTTCTTTCGCCATTCCTTATCTCCGTCCATGTCTCTATAATGTCACAATCAGCATAGGTTAGATATTTTATATCCACCTCCACCGGATAGACATCATCTCTGGTTCTTACTGTAGTAAGTGTTGAATTGGCATTCTGTTCCGTCAGCACATCCGTGACCACAAGACGACTCGTCTTGTTTCCATCCGAATGTGTTATCCATAATGGCGTTTCCTCGTCAGGATATATTCCATATGACTGATAGGCTTTTGCCTGCGACACACCGGCTGAACAAACAGACTGCAAATCTTCTCGCGTAACCGGAACACCATAGTACAAAAATTCCAGTTCTTTCCCTTTCTCCGCATCAAGTATAAGTGCCGTTGCAGGCGTGCTGACACATACAGTCTCTGCATTGAGACATAACGCAGAGGAAAGAATCAAATATAATAATGGACGGATTGACATTGGCTATTTACGTATCTTTACAGCTTTCCCATTCTTTAGCATTATATAGATCTGTCCTTTCTGAGGATTAGAAACCTCAATTCCGCGAAGATCGAAATAGCGGACTGCCATGTTATCATCATTCGCAACCAACTTCACGGTGGAAGAGGTATCTTTCTTAGTAACTATAACCACCTCTTTCCCAGCCTCACAAGGAACATTGGCAACACCATTTACAACCGAGATTGATTTGTCGCCTACTTTTACTGATTCGATAGCGTATCCCTCCTTTGCTTTCACTGTAAAGTTTCTATCAGTGTCAGGAACCTTCACCGTATTGACTCCTTCCTGCAGCGAAACCGGTGTCTGTTCACCTGCCGGTGTCAAGGTTACGGCAACGGGATTGTCAACGCTTACTTTTACCGACAGTTTGCCATCAACAACCACACCCCAGTCTTCTATATCACTTCCGGGACCGACATTTTCAGCTGCGGCATTGACATAAAACAATGAAGAGCATAATAAAAGAGAAATAAAGATTTTTTTCATGATATGTTATTTTTGAGTTAATAATTCATTTAAGTTTAATTTCAGCGGTATTCCAGCCATGTTGTCGCCACACATGGGCTGTCTGTCTTGAACCTTATCCAGCGGGCTTGAAAAGCATCGGGGAATTTATAAATGAATGAATCATCCGGCTCTACTTCGAAATCAGCATAATGCATCCAATCGCCCTCGCCTGTAGGGTCAGCCTCTACGGTAAACGTAACTTTTCTATCGGATTTATGCGAAAGGTTCAATACCCGGTTATCATAGAAACCGATAAGATATGGATCCGAATATTCCCCTGCGGAAACGTGACGGTCAACCCATGGACCTCCACTTCCGGTCGGTTTCCCCAATTTCCACAGGTCATCTATGGCACCTGCCCAAATAGAGAGTTTTCCATCGTCTGAGGTCACAATCCTTTCATTATCCGGATTCCCGTCAGCACACCCCGTCATCAACAACATTCCCCGGAACGATGCATAATCGTTGATATTGAGATTATGCGACGAAACAGGACGCACCTTTGCGAATCCATCGGCATTTTCTGCCGGCAGTTCATAGAAAGTGCCGTGCAGGTTCAACAAGTCTCTTTCAGTGGCAACTTCCCTGCACACTCTGAGCTGATTCTTTTTTGTTGGTTCTGTAAAAGCTCCCGAACCCAATGGCAAATGCCAGCGTCTCCCTTTATCATCAGTTATTAACACAGACCCTGATGTTATTTCCATCCCGTTCGATGAGATGGCAAGATTCTTTCTGATATAAGAATCATACCCGGCACTATCTTTCTTCTGAAGAGTCATGTCTCCACTGAGTTCATAGTAAGAATGTCCGTCATCCGTTTTTGCAGCAACCCCCAATTTACGGCTGTTGTTGCCAAGACAATAAAGCAAACCTTCTGACGCTTTCTTCTCTCCTATTTTAGCCAATCCATCGAACATGGGAGACATCTCCGCTGACCTTTTATCATCCGACGCAAAAGAGAAAACAACACTCCCTTTTGTCGGTTTGTCTACCGTGACCCTTATCCACTCCCCTTTGTCGGCAGATGAGAATTCTACAAAACGGGATTCCGATGCAGGTACCATTTCTTTTTTCAAGGTTCTTTTTTTACCGGTGCCATCTTCTGTTTCAAAAGAAAAAACAGCCTTTTCCTCTCCGTCATTCTTTACCCATGCGCATCTTTTTGACCAAGGCCCGAACAGAAAAGGATCGCTTGACTCTCCCGCTTTTATCTCCTCATTCAGCCAAACTGCGCCGGTAGCGTTTGTTGGTCCGAGTTTCGAAACTTGCTCCGGTTCAAGAAACCATAAATTTGAATTGCTTTGTCCCGGTCCTGCTATTCCACCTTTTATCTTGCGTTTATTCAGGAATTCTTTCTTAGCTGAATCGTCACATCCGAAAACCAGTCTGTCGTTCCAGCGGGTAAAATCCCCAATCACTTTAAGGTATGCCGATAAAGGCATTATTCCTGCATTGTTATTCTTACCGAATTTTTGCGGAAATTTCCAGAACATGCCATGCATCGTCATAAGTAAGAACGGATTTTCGGCTGTCCCGACTTCACGTATGCGGGGCCACTCCGTGTTCCAGCCATGAGCACCGTCATAAGAATGACTTGCCTTGGGAAGCCTGAAGAATTTCCAATCTCCATTTTCCCTGACTCCAAGAAGAATCGACTTGTAGTCCCATCCCAACGCATATATCGGATCTGTGGCAGGCGATGGATTGCCATATATTCCACCGGGACCCGTCACTTCTGTAAACTGATTCCGTCTCACCACCTTCCAGTCTTTTCCATCCCATTCCGATAAACATCCCGAAGGTATATTGAATTTTTCCAATGCTTCGGGAACAGCTTCACCATTATTTGAAAAGACAAGAACACCCTGACCGCTGTAAAGACCTTTGCCATGCGCTCCGGGAAGAAGATCATTCTGAGGATTGACACCTGTGTCATCATGTGTTTCCGAATTGGCATCGGGATACAGTTCCTTATGATTCAACGTATTCACGTCGACTTCATAGAACCCCTCCTCCATTGTGGCTATATACACTTTGTTGGCGGGATCAGTCAAATGACGCGCCACACCCGTGTATCGTCCCTGAGCATCAGAATATGACAACGCCCTCACATTGCAAAGGCTGTCGATAAAATAAGGACCTATTATGAGCTGTCCGCTTTCGCGGTGTATCATTCTGTCGGCAGGCGTTCCACCAATACTTTCCGGTCGCACGGATATTCCGAGCGTATCATTGATCTCGTAGAGTTTATCGCTCGACCCCCAGGGGAGATGCGGGCCATACGTAACAACCCATAACTTTCCCTGCCACGGCACAACAGCCCCCGTTCCGCATTCTCCTTCGTTATTATAATACGCCAGATGGGGGTAGACACCCCCATACTCTGGATACTTACCATCCTGTTCACTGACGGTTCCTGTGCCGCTGCACCCGGCAAACACACCGGATGCAACAAGCATAGACACTACCTTGACAATACTTTTTTTACCTTTACCTATCATTGTTCCACCCAAAATTCTATGCTCCATGGTTTCACCTTAGCACTCAACGAAGAAGCCCCGTTATTTGACGCAACCTCTACATCTCTGCCATTTTTATCAAACCGGTAGCCTTTCATATTCTTTGCACCGTCAAGAGTCACATCAAACTCGAACCAATCATCGGAACGATTGGTCATCGCCATCACAAGTTTTCCGGCAGGAGTCTTCCACGCCATGATTCGGTTGTCATGACGTTCTTCGTCTTCCTCAACATTATATCTTCTGGAATCCCAGGGCATATATTTCAAGAAACCGGCAATAGCGTTATAATTCTGCCAGTTGAATTCCCAATGTCCATGTGCGAGTTCAGGATAGTCGTGACTTTCGTTAGAATATGACGGGCGCCACACACCGAGTCCGAATCCATCACGGTTCCATGTATCGTCAATCGGTTTCAACGCATGAAGCCAATACCATTTCGGAGACTCTATAAAGGTCATCCAGTTCATAATGGATTGCGCGGTGTTGACCATCAGCCATTCAAACGTATGCGCTTTCACCTGATCTGAGAAATACTCATACTCATTCTGATATATGGGCTTGTCCTGACTATTGGCTTTATAGCTGTCTCGGCGATCCATAACTAAATCGGAGTCATCACCGATGCGGTGATATACCCACGCATCAACATATTGCAGGAGCTGAGGATTCTCTTGCCATAACTTCGGACCGTATGAGCCATTCTGACCACTGTTGGTATCGTAGATTATCTCAATTCCGGGATCAAGTGCCCTGACTTTGGGAGCTGCTTTGCCAAACACCTTCACAAACTGGTCTTCGGTATAATGGCAATGGGAATAACCCACTTCCGGATATTGACACTCGTTCTGTAAACCCCAGCTGGAAACCTTGAAGCCTTTCTCCTTCATATATTTGATATCCTGCATGAGGGCATCAGTAAATTCATCAAGAAAATCATCGTCAAAGCTCTTTAACGTTCCATCGCTAAAGTTTCCATTTGATTTCCAGTATGGTGCAGGACTCCAGTATTCCATTGATATACCTTCCACTCCGGCATCTTTCATAAGCTGCACCATGGCTTCCGCCTGTCCTTCCTTACGCTCAATAATATTCTTATGATCCTGTGTCACCCCACGGAAATATATGCCCACTCCGACACGCATGTAACGAAAACCTTTAAGCATTTCTTCAGCGAGGCGCTTACGCTCAGAAGGCACAAGATCATAAGGAACACCGAGCGGACGGTTCTCATTGTTGACATCAGCTTCCGCTGCCATCTCTCCCTGTATTTCAAATCCGAGTCCTTCAATCACCTGTCCCGGCTTGTCAGCAAGTAATTTGTAAGAGCCCTTTGCCATGTTTTCAGGGATTTCCTCTTTGCCGGGATCTTCTGGTTGTTCCGTTTTCTCTCCCGGAGTATGGTTATATGTCAGATATTTCTCCGAACAGGCAGTTGCGGCTGGAAGCCACATAGCGAGAGCACCTGTCATCAAAGCTGTTTTAATAAAATTTCTCATATATAAATAGTTTCTTTGAAGCTGTTTAATAGTTATCGTTTTGTCCCAGATAAGGATTCGTTATCACCTCCTGCGATGGTATCGGCCATAAATAATTCTTGGAGGCATCAAACTGACGTCGCGTCACGATTCTACACAATCCCTGATTATAAATCGATGAGAAGTCTGGAGTGCCGTTCTCATCTATTTGTGGAGTCTCAGGCCAGAACCATAGGTTCTTGTCAACAAGTTTCGACATCAACGCATCCTTGTCGAGCAATCCATAATCAGGCGTATTAAGCACTTTGTCGGCAATTCTCCAACGAATTATATCCATTCGGCGCAAACCTTCATACGCGAACTCCATGCGACGTTCTACCCTCACGATGCTACGCAATTCATCGCGATTTGTCGTCATGACCTTTGGATAAGCCGCACCATTGTTATAATCCACCTTGTAGGCACGCGCCCTTACCATATTAATGGCGTCAAGAACACTTTTGTCAATCTTTCCTTGTTCAATCATCGCCTCGGCATATGTAAGCAAAACCTCCGCATATCTTACGAAAACTCTGTCATATGCCACCTTGAAACTGCCGTTATTGATAAATGATTCGTCTACACCTTTTTTCTGAAGCAACCCATTATACGAAGCATATTGGCTTCCTGATTTACAATCAAGATTGGTAACATATTTACCGCTTATGGAATTGAAAACTTCCGTAACACTTGGATTTGGATCATAGATAACTCCACAATGCTGCGTTCCGAATTCAACAATAGTATATGCACAACGCGGGTCACGATTCTCAAACGGTTTCCGAGGATTGAATCGCGGAGATTCATCTATCGGCAACCCATCGTTGCAAAGGAATGATGCCAACAAATCCCAGGAGGGGTATTGAGAAGCATATCCTCCTCGGGTTCGAGGACATACGCCCTGGATATATCCCTCGCTTTCAGTGTGGATGCCGAGTTCAAGAGAATAAGGCCATGAAAGAAGATTCTCTTTGGCATGATGCGTTGTGGCAAGAAAAAGCTCTCCGAAATCAGGATAGAGCTCATTGCATCCCAGATCCATGCAATCTTTCGCAGCCTTGGCGGCAATATCCCAATCTTCGTTATATAAAGCATAACGCGCTTTGAGAGCCAAGGCTGCCGACTTCGTGGCGAGCTCCTGTTGTGTGCCATAGCTGAGAGGGAGCGCAGCTGCGGCGCGGTCATAATCCGCATACACCTTCTCCATGATTTCTTCCCTGTCGGTGCGCCCCATCGTGAAGGCATCATCTATTGATATCTCACTGTCAACCCACACCACATCACCATAACATGAGGTAAGAATACCATACTGGGTGGCACGCACAAACAATACCTGAGCCCTGTATAGCTCAGCCTTCTCTTCACTGATGCCTATCTCTGCGGGAGTTGCCAACTTATTCAGCAATATGTTGCATCGTGCAATTGACTTATAGGCATTCTGCCAACGGTTTTTGACCTCCCATGTCTCACCGTTCAGCGTGGCTGCAGTGAAATCATTGAGTTGATCGCGACTCTGATGGTTATCTGTCCAGTTGTCACCGTCGATCGGGAAAAACTCCGCCCTGTAGAGACCGGCTATGGATGCCTTCACCTCTTCCTCGGTCTTATACCAGGAATCACTCGAACCGGTGTCAAGAGGATACAGATCAAGATCCGCACATGAACTCAAAGACAGGGCAAAAACAAGGAACAAAATAGAATATATTGTCTTCATGATGATTTAGAATGTAATGTTAACACCGCAGATAAACGATTTTGTTATAGGATAGCTTGTGGAGCCGTAGCCCTCATAATCCCAACCTCTCGGATAGTTGGAGATACAGAAGAGATCGTTTGCCGCCACATAGAAACGCAATGCCTGCACGAAGAAATGTTTCGTGATATTCTGAGGAAGAGTATAACCTAAGGAGATATTCTTCAGACGGCAATAGTGGCTCTTGAACAGCCAGAAATCCGACATTGCGTAGTTGTAGGATGCCTGTGTTGATGTAAGACGCGGATACTCGGCTCGCAGGTTTTCCTCCGGAGTGTTGTAGTTGCTCCAGTATCTGCCATCGATAAGCTTGGGGATATTGCCGAAGTTATCGCGCAATGGCTGCACCATCGTGGCTGTCTTTCTCTTCAGCTGGCTTCCTACACCCTGGAACGTCACGCTGAGGTCTATTCCTCGCCAGGAGCCGTTCAATGTCAAGCCATACTGATAGCGAGGCTGGGAATTCCCGAGAAATACACGATCCTTATCGGGAGACACAGGTGTCTTGTCATTGGGATCTGCTTTTAGATATTTGATATCTCCGGGTCGCACACTGCTGCTCATCACGGGATAGTTGTCTATCTCCTCCTGTGTCTGGAAAAGACCGTCACTGCGGTAGCCATACCATTCGTTGAAGTAACTTCCCATCGTCTTTATCTGATCGCCGAGGAATTGATTTCCTCCAAGATATCCCATCTTCGATTTGAAGTCGCTGAGGTTGGCTGATACTGAATAATTGAAATCAGCTATTCTGTCGCGCCATTTCACCTCGATTTCAAAACCTGTGGTACGCATCTTACCTGTGTTCTGCTGCGGGTTATCGTATCCGACATAATCCGGTATATCAATGTCCAGAATCATGTCTTTCGTAATCTTGTAGTAATAATCTCCGCTGATATTGAGACGATTGTTGAAGAATGCAAGGTCAAGACCTATGCCGAAAGTCTTTGTTGTCTCCCATGAGATATCACGGATAGCGTATTGCCATTGAGCGGCAGTGATATGCGACACACCTTTGTTACCTTCCCAGAATAATGCGTTCGTGTAGTTGAGCAAAGGAAGATATGGGTAGTTTCCGACCCTGTCGTTACCCAAAAGACCATAGGAAGCCCTTACTTTTAAGAAGCTCAGCCAAGGCTCAAGTTCGAAATTGCGGAACCAAGGTTCATTGGTCACCACCCAACCGCCTGACACCGAAGGGAACCAGCCGGCTCTGTATTTCTTGTCAAACCGGGAGGAACGGTCGCAGCGGATATTCGCCTGCACAAGATAGCGTCCGTCGAAATTATACATCAGGCGTCCGAAAACCGAACGGTATGCCGTATGTGAGGCGTCTCCTCCGTTTGTCTGATAGTCCTCGTTACCCCGGTCAAGATAGGGAAATTCCGTAAGTGCGAAATTATCTCGCGCTGCCCAGATGCCATCAGTATTGTAGGAATTATCTTCATAACCGAGCAGGGCGCTGACGGAATGCTTGCCGAATGTGTTGTCATAATTGGCAAGGAACTGTTTTGTAAGACTGAAACTTTTACCTCTTGATTCAGTAAGCTTAGTCGAAGCAAAACCGTTGATAGCACCGATGACGTTGTCGGGAGTATCCGGACCTGCATATTCAATACGTTTTACAAACGATTTGCCGCTCCAGTCGTTCCAGATAGGAGAAACAATGGCTGAAAGTTTCAATCCTTTGATAGGAGTGATATAAACTGCCGCCTTACCTCCGATCTGATTATAATGATTCTCGGAGGTGCCTCCATAATTGAGGGCTGCGTAAGGGTTGTCGCCTGATTTACCATCTGCCACACGCCCGTCTTCCCATACAGCGGCATAGACCGGAGGCATGATATAGCATGCGTTCATGGGATCATAATTCGGACTTTCAGAAGTGCTGCGCTTCACGTTGACATCTATCGCAGCCTGAATATATTTGTTGATGGTTATATCATTATTCATACGCACCGTAAAGCGGTCGTATTCCTTGAACTTATATAATCCATCGGATGTATCGTAACCGATCGAAGCTGTGGTGCGGATTTTGTTCGTACCTCCTGAAATGCGGAAATTGTGCGACTGTCTGTTGGAATGTTTCCTAAGCAGCATATTGCGCCAGTCTGTATCCGGATAGCTATCGGGATTAGAGGCATTTAACTGCGCATAGTTGTTGATTACAGCAGGAATATACGTAGGGAAATGATCGGATCCGTTGCCGGCATCGTTCCAGCGCAATTCATTGGTCATTGCCATGAAACGGGTCACATCAACATAATCCGGCTGAGTTGTGGGAGTTTCATAACCATATTCATAGGAATACTGTAGTGACACTTTCCCTTCCGAAGCACGTTTGGTGGTGACAAGAATCACACCCGAGGCTGCCCTTGATCCGTAAATAGCTGCCGAGGCGGCATCTTTCAACACCGATATATCCTTGACATCCTGAGGATTGATGTCATTGATATTGTCTGCCGGCACCCCATCCACGATGATAAGAGGATTACTGTCGCCTATTGTGGTGATACCACGTATCTTGATATCAGCCCCGGCACTCGGATCGCTGCCGGAACGTGTCACAGACACACCCGACAATGCACCCTGCAATGCACTTGAAAGCATAGACACCTTACGGTCTGTGACAGCATCACCTGTTATAGAACTGACGGCACCGGTCAGATCTTTCTTTTTCATGGTGCCATACCCGACAACGACGAGCTCACTCAGAAGCGTTTCCGATTCTTCAAGAGTTACGTCAATCCGGTCGGTTGAGCGCACCTTAACCTCTTTGGGTGAGAATCCTACATAAGTAAAGACAAGCACATCACCCTTCGAAGCATCGATGGTGTAATCACCATCCATCCCCGCTACGGCTCTCGCCTTCTTCCCTTTGACGGCAACTGTCGCGCCAATAAGCGGTTCTCCATTATTATCTTTTATAAACCCGCTTACTTTTGAGGCAACAACTTTCTGAGGTTTTGCACCTGCCTTAAGAACGATGTATTTATCATCGATTTCATAGGTGATACCTTTGCCGGCAAACAAATTGTCGAGAGCAACTGTAATAGTGGCATTCGTCACTTTCGGACTGACCTTAGCGTTGAAGTCGGCAATATTCTTATTATATACAAAATGATACCCGCTCTGTTTCTCAATGAGCTCCAAAGCTTTAGGAATAGAAATGTCGGTTTCATTAAGCGTGACTCGCACATTTTTCTGAGCCGACACAGAAAATGGAACACACAAAAGCGGTATCACCCACAATATCACTCCGATAAAACAGAGCATACGTTTCTTGATGTTGCGATTCCGCTTGGGAAATTGAATTTTTCGCATTGGTTTGTTCTGTTAAGGAAAACGTTTTTTGTTCTGCTTATAAGGCGACTTAAAATATTTTTCACACATATCAGCCATTCATTTTTTATTTTAATTGATTTTTTTGATAAGTTTACATGTGTCTTTCCCTTCTCCGGTCGCCTTATTGGTAAAAACTTTATTAACTAACCTCCTTAAAATCGACTGATGAAAAAGGTATTTTATTATTTATCCTCTTTATTGGTTCTTACGGGTTGCACTCAGGAAACAGATTTCTTTTCCGCCGATCGCCCCGGAGACCAGGCGGGATTCAAGTTCGAACTGACAACAAGCAACACCCGCACCGTTACCGATGACAATTTCAAAACCACTTTTAGCGAAGGTGACAAGGTGGGACTTTTTGTCGTTTCAAGAAAATCCGGCACTGACGGCACACTTGCAGCATCGGGGAATTATGCCGACAACCGTCAACTCACGTATACCGGAGGAGTGTGGATCATAGACAGGGAAGTTACCTATCCGGCAGATGGAGAAGAACTCGATTTCTATGCCTATTATCCTTATGTTGAAAATGCTGATCCCACAAATATCACATACGATGCATCGAAATCGATGTGTGATCTCATGATGGCAAGCACTAAAAGCATCACCAATTCAATTGAAACAGTAACATTGACGTTCAGTCATCAACTGTCGCTCGTAGACACCCGCGTAAGCGGCGGCGCGGCAAGTTCAGCCGTCCTCACCGGAGTCAAGACTGCTGCTTCTTTCAATCTCGGCAAATTCGGCAGTGATGATGTAATGACCCTCAATTCAGATCAGACAGGCGATGTAACCATGGAGAAGTGTGACCTCAAACATTTCCGTGCATATATTCCATCGCAAGATGCCGAAGGTTCCAAGATCGAAATCCGTGCGGAAGATTCGGCTCAGCCATATTCTCCCCAGAATACTGTTTTTGCAAAAGGTTCGGCTTATCAGTATAATATCGTCTCTACAATCCAGAGACTTGCCGACCTCCCCAACTGCTACATTGTAAAGCCCGGTGAATCAGTAACATTCCCCGTGCTCAAGGCATATGATGTCTGGCGTAAGATTCCCTTTATCAATGGCGGTAGTCTTCGCAATGACGGCGAATTGGGAGTAACTCTCATTTGGCAGGATGCACAGAACCTGATACCGGCGGATGGTGGTCTTACCCTCAACCTGAATGTCGAGAATCCTGACCAGAGCACAATCACTGTGAAGACCACCGCAGGGAAAGAGGGCAACGCACTCGTTTCCGCAACAATGGGAGGTGATAAGGTCTGGTCATGGCATATATGGGTAACCGATTTTGATCCAGACAAAAACACGACTGAAGTAGATAACAATGGTGACGGTATAGCCGACTATGTATTCATGGACCGCAACCTCGGTGCCATTACTTCTGATATTACAAATCCCGGCTCCGTGGGAATGTACTATCAAGGCGGCAACAACTGCCCCTATCCCGGCTTCACCGATAAATTCCCTACAGACGGCACAGCCATTACTGACGTAACTATCTACGACATTGACAACAATCCTGTAAAAATCACTACTGGCGATACATGGAATGACAATCAGGGACAGGCAATGCGACGTCTGCTCACCAGCCCCGGGTTGTTCATCACATCCTATGGCGAACCATATAGCTGGATAACAAACAGCGGTTCTGCAACGCTTGCATATGGTCCTAATTTCTGGACAGTTGAAGCTACCGGAGAAAAAGGTGTCTTTGATCCTTCTCCCGAAGGTTGGATGGTGCCTGCATACAAAAACAATCTCTCGCCATGGAATTCATATTTTGATGACGGCGGTAATCTAACAAGCGATCCGACAGCCGTCTATCCCAAAGGCGGACGAATGAGATTCGATGCCAAATTCGGAAACTGCAGCGATGTAATGTATTTCTCCGGCTCTATGACAGGACTTAAGAATTATGCCTTCCAGTCTGGATCCAGCTGGGGACAGATTACAAACTACAGTGCCGGAAACGGTCTAAATGTGCGCTGTGTGAAAGTGCAATAATATCAATGTTCGTTCTTTATGAAAAAAAACATTTATATATTGGCAGGTATGGCGCTCAGCTCCATGATGATGTCTTGCGAAGACATCTATGAGGGTGGGGAGGAGCGCCATCCCCAGCTCCCTGTGCAGATGAAAGCTGCGATACAGCCTTTCGACAGCGACCTTCCCGAGAGTTGGAAAGGGGGCGAGGAAATAGGGATGTTCATGTTCGCAAGCGGAAGTGCTGACGGACTCGCCACCGCTACCTGCACCAGACTGAAAACTGATGCAGAGGGAACATTGCAACCTGTGGATTCGGAAACAATGCCTCTCTATCCGGCAAACGCCACAAAGGTAGATTTCATCTGTTTCTATCCTTATGAGGCAAACTCTGCGGAATCAAAATCCCTGAGCCTTGATGTCAGCACTAAAGAAAATGCTCTCAATAGCGATTTTCTTTATTCAAACAGTGCCAAGAACAAGTATCCGGGACTGACGCCTGTTAAAGTGCAGATGAAACATGTGTTGAGCATGGTGCAGTTTAATATCACCGCTGATGAAGACATTCCAGCCGAAGATCTGAAAGCTCTTGATCCCCGAATTGAAGAAGTTCCTTCCAATGGTATCTTCTCACTGGCAGAAGGCAAACTTTCCTCCTCTGAAACATCCTCGGCAATAGCCATGTCGGCTGACGCTGCAATGACAAAGGCGGAATGCCTTTTACTCCCAGCTTCATCGAACTTCACTGTAAGATGTAACGTCTCGGGCATGGTGTTTCGCAAGAAGCTTGGAAATATGAGTTTTGAAAGCGGAAAGATTTATAAATTCGATCTGCATGTGACTCAACCGGGATTCGAAATCTCACTCCGCGAAATCGAAGACTGGAAAGTAGAAACATACGATTGAGCAATAGTCATTTCTAACATTAGTAAGTAATAAATTTCAACTTTCGCAAGCGGAAAGTTGAAGTTTAAAAGTTTAATCGCGCTGTGCGCAGTTTATGAGTTTATTGTTTGATACGAATAAATAAAAACTCTGTCATATTCGCATCTGATAAACTCTTAAACTTCTAAACTCTTAAACTTTAAGTTGAAGCTTGCGAAACTTAAATAATAAAACTGATGAATGAATTGAATTCATCCAGCGATGAGTTTCTTTTGAAAAGATTGCGTGAAGGCGATTCTCGCGCCTTCACTGCAATCTTTTCAAAATATTACCGTAGTCTGGTGCTATATTGCAATTCATTCGTTACAGACCGGACGGAATGCGAAGACATAGTCATGAATCTGTTCGTAAAAATCTGGGAGCACAGGGAAAGCATTGACGTAAAATCTCTTAAAAGCTTCCTTCTAAGTTGCGTGCGTCATGACTGCCTCGATGCGATCAAACATCGTAAAATAAAGGAAACCTATGCTGCCTCTCTTTTAGACTCCGCCGGAATAAAAAGCGCAGCCCTCGACAACTATATTCTTTACGATGAATTAGAGAAGCTTATTAACGATGCATTGGATTCACTTGACGCAAAATCTGTGGCGGCATTCAAAATGAGCAGATGGGAGGGTATTAAATATGACGATATAGCCCAACAGATGAATGTGTCGCGACGAACTATTGAAGTCCGTGTCACCAATGTGGTAAGACAGCTGCGAGAGATCTTAAAAAAACATTTTCCTAAGTAAATGACAATATTAGATAATTTTAATAAGACCATTTACTTACCATATGAAAATACGATGAAAGTTATTGATGACAATCTTATTGTGAAAAGTCTATCGGGAAATGCCGATGATAAAGATCTGGAGGATCTGAAGCAAACCATTGCAACCTCTGAAGAGGCTGCAGAAGAATTTCTTGAAATAAAGAATATCTGGGATGCTGCAGTGTCTCCCCAAGTTGCCGATGAAATAGACACCCGGGATTCATTGGAACAGATCCTGGAGAAGATATGTATGCGCGCTGAACCGGAACAGGGCTTCTGGAGCAAAGCAACGCGCTTGATTGTCAAAGTGGCGGCAGTGTTGTCACTTCCTCTTATGCTTCTCTCTATTTATCTTTATTACTCCGGAAGGAATTCCGACAATAACAGAATCATAGCAATGCATCAGGAAATAAAGGCAATGCCCGGAAGCCTGGTGCATACCCTGCTTCCTGACAGCACAGAGATCTGGATAAATGGCGGCAGCTGCATTAAATACTGTCATAGACCCGATAGTGCAAGACTGATTGACATTGAGGGGGAAGCTTTCTTTAAAGTAGCGAAAGATGCCGAGCATCCTTTCAGGGTTAGAACTGCTTCGGGACTTGATGTAGTGGCTTTAGGCACAGAATTCAATGTCTGCTCTTATGCCACCGATACACTGACAACCATCACCCTCAGTGAAGGTTCGGTAAGGGTCAACGACAACCTGAGTGAATCAATAATGCAGCCGGGTCAAACAATCGTATATAACACAAAAAAGAAAAAAGGCACGCTTTATCTCGGCAATATTGAAAAAATAATCTCTTGGAGAGACGGCAACCTCGCCTTCAATAACGAAATGCTGAAGAATGTATATAAACGTATCGGGCAAATTTTTGACGTCACCTTCGAAGTAGACACAAGACTTGAAAATGTAATATTATATGCAACCTTCGAGAACGCATCGCTCGACCAGATCCTTTCTCTGATACAGAAATCCACTCCCCTATCTTACGAAATTGTCGAGGATAACGACAAAGGGAGCGTAACCAAAAGAATCAAAGTCAAATCTACATGAACATGGTAAAGGGAATTATAGGAGCTGTGGCTATGGCTGTTGCGATCATCGCGCAGGCTGGCGAGAACACATTGCCACAGTTTGGGAAAGATCCTGTTAAGGATGTTGTGAAAGCTATGACACGTAGCGAAAAGGCAAGATTCGTGATAGGAACAGGCATGGAGGGGATCAACGATGGTGAAAAAGCTGTCATTGGGTCAACAAAGAAGATTGTGCCGGGAGCGGCAGGAACAACGTTTCCCATACCCAGACTCGGAATACCGGCAATAGTTTTCGCAGATGGTCCCGCAGGCGTCAGAATCGATCCTCATAGGGACAACGATACCACAACCTATTTCGGCACACATTTCCCTATGCCCATGCTTTTAGGAGCCTCTTGGGATACAGAGGTTGCCCATAAAATAGGGAAAGCAATCGGAGAAGAGGCGAAAGAATACGGAATTGACATTATGCTTGCTCCAGCACTTAATATACAGCGGCACACACTGTGTGGCAGAAACTATGAATATTATTCCGAGGATCCGGTAATCAGCGGTGATATAGCTACAGCATATGTAAACGGCTTGCAGGAATGTGGCGTGGGGGCATGTGTGAAACATCTTGCCGCGAACAATCAGGAAACAAACCGTAAAGACAACGAATCGATCGTTTCCCAGAGGGCTTTACGTGAAATATATCTTAAAGGATTCGAGAAGGTTATCAAGAAATCCGATCCCTGGTGCGTAATGTCTTCATATAATTATCTTAACGGACATTACACGTCGGAAAGTCCGGAACTTCTTGATTCCCTACTGAGAGGAGAATGGGGCTACAGTGGTGTCGTGGTCTCAGACTGGTTCGGTGGCAAAGATGCTGTGGCGCAGATGAAAGCACGAAATAATCTCCTCCAGCCGGGGTATCCACAGGAGTATGAGCGCATCATGGAAGGTCTCGAATCGGGAGAACTGGATGAGGCGGTGCTTGACCGCAACATAGAGGAAGTGCTTGAGCTCATAATGCGCACTCCTCGATTCCTCAAATTAGGTCACTCTGACAAACCGGACCTTAAGGCGCATGCGGCGTTGCTTAGAAATGTGGCACCGGAAGGGATGGTACTGCTCAAGAACGACAACGAAGCCCTCCCCTACAAGGATGACATACGAAAGATTGCATTGTTCGGGAACTGTGCCTATGACATGATTACCGGAGGCAGCGGCTCGGGAGATGTGAACCGGGCATACAGCATATCTCTTCCGGAAGGAATTGCGAATGCCGGATACATTGCTGATCAGGAATTGATGAAAAAGTATGTGTCGCATATCTCTTCAGAGTATAAGCGACTCGAGAAAGAGGACAAGACTTTCCATATGGCAGCCAAGATGCGTCCTACTGAACTTCAGGTCAGTCGCTCTGCCATTAAAAAGGCAGCGGAATACAACGATGCCGCCATTATTTCCATTGGGATTGCAGCGGGAGAGTTTGCCGACCGGTCCACCCGAAGCTTCTATCTTGACAAAACCATGCGAACACTTCTTGAAGAAGTTTGCAAAGCTTTTCATGCGAAAGGGAAAAAAGTAACAGCGCTTCTCAATATCAGCGGTGGAATCGAGACATATTCATGGAAAGATCTCCCCGATGCCATTCTTTGCACATGGCAATGCGGACAAGAAGGAGGCAACAGCATAGCCGATGTTCTCACAGGGAAATCATACCCGTCGGGAAAACTCCCGGTTACATTCCCAATAGACTATAAGGATCAGGCTTCTGACCGCAATTTTCCGCATGATGCCGACACCGGTATAATATTCGGTGCAAACAAGAAGGGGCTCACACGTGAGAGACGCAATATTGACCATACCATCTATGAGGAAGACATATATGTAGGCTACAGATATTTCGACTCCTTTAACAAGGATGTGTCCTACCCCTTCGGTTATGGACTCACCTACACCACATTCGAATACTCGGAACCCCGCATATCATACGATGGAACCCAATATACCCTTAATGTCATCATAACGAATACGGGATGCAATTCCGGCAAAGAGGCAGCGCAAGTATATGTGTCCAAACCCGGAAACAGCAACGTTCCCGTCAAAGAGTTAGTTGGATTCGCCAAAACAAAAGAGCTTAAGCCCGGAGAATCCCAATCCCTCTCCATCAGCATTGATCCTGAGGACCTGGCAGTTTTCGACGAATCGGTTTCCGCATGGCACACTCCCGCAGGAGAATACACATTTATGGTAGGAGCCTCGAGCCGCGACATTCGTGGCACCGTCAGCTGCAAAGTGAAGGAAACCACCCGCCCCGTCAAAAACATCCTCCACCCCTCCCTCGATTTCCCCCGCCTCCAGCGCTAACCACATAAGCATGGTTCTTACTGCTGTGGGCGACTATGCTTACCGCCGGAGTGATGGCGTTTTGGTGGTTCCGGTATCAACCTTACGCGATTAGGACAACTTCAGGATTTATTCCGGGCAGATCGGGCAGATATCCATGATTTCTTTTTCGAAGGTGTCGCGGTTAATTGCGCGGTTGCGCATTTCTGTCCTTCGATTGAATATCGTCTGCTGGGAATAGAATAGAAGAGTCGCTATTTTTGTGCTGTCGGTAATTCCCATTCTTATCAAGGCGAGTATGCGCAGATTGGCGTTCAATAGTTCGCTGCTTTTAGGACATATTGCCTTGTCAGGTTGAAGCAATGTGTTCACATTCTTTATGAAATCGGGATATAGCCGCAAGAAAGCCGTGTCGAAGTTAAAGAAGACTTCCCTCAATTCCGCTTCCGAAGGTCGGGAATTAGCCTGCAGCAGTTTCAGCAGTTCAGAGTATTGACCCGCCTTCAATTTTGAAGATACAGTCATCTGTAGTCTGTTGTATTTATCGATATATCCGGCACAGAGGTTCAGGAATAGGTTTACATATTGTTCGCGAGAACGGTTAGTCTCCTGCAACTGTTTGTTGAATATTTTAAGTTGATCATTGAATGTCGACAGAGTTTCGTTTCTGGTTCCGATTTTCCTTTTCTGTTCGATGATTATTGCAATTGCAATGATCAGGATTATTACTATTATTACAATTATCGCCAGGTATATGTGCAGCTGTTTGTTCTTCGCCAATACGGTTTCCTGATATGCCGTCGCTATGGCAGGAAGTTTTTTGCCGATTTCAAGGATTCTCAGTCGGTTGTTATATTCGAGCGCATCGTTCAGCGAATAGTTTAGATAGGCGTTTGCGCGTTCCAGATCCCCATCATCATTTTTGATCAGCAGAGCCACTTCCTGCAAAGCCAGATTCTCTTTCAATGGAATCATCTGGTCTGCGACAGCCGCGTTTATGAGCCATTTGCGGTAGCTCGCTTTATCCTGCAGATTAATGTAGACCTGTGCTAAAGCGTAGGCTGCCTGAGTGTATATGCGTGAATTTTCCGGTTCGTTCTTAACAACTTTCAGATAATATTCTTTAGCCTTTTCAAAATCGTGGTCAAACATCAAGGCTTTTTCTGCTATCCGGTAATTATATAATGATGTATTGCGAGGAGTTACGCTGATGAGAGAATCCAGATATGTCTTGCTGTTTCGGTAATAAATAGGAGCAAATGTCTTGTCCTGTGAATATTCAGCCCAAACTCCGTAAGTCCATTGGCAAGCCTGATAATATTTCTCTCTGAGGGAGTCAGACATGCATGAGGATTGAACTTTCTTGAGTTCATCGATCGCCTGGCTGAAATGTCCGGAGGTGGCATACGACATTGCCTTGTGTATTCTTACCTTTGCATTAAGATCGTAGTTTCCGGAGTTTGAGACCAGCCTTTCAGCAAGCTCCACATATCTCATTGCCGAATCGAAACTGAGAGTAAGATATTCTTCATAGAGCTTGTCATAACCTTTAAGCTTTTCCATTGCCGGGGCATTGGCAGGGATTCTGGATTTTATGCTGTCTATTCTGTGTTTTTTATTTTTGAGGAACGTATCTCTGATTTCAAGCACAGAGTCAAGTCTCGCAAGGTCATTTTTTTGCCCGGCGTAAAGAGGGTGTGCAATAACCAGAATAAGTAATATATATATTGAGAACGTTTTCATTTTTTTGATACTTGTTGTATTGATATGCAAAGATAATATAAGTTTTTTAAATACCAAAAACTGCTTCAAACGCCTATTAACACTACCTGATTTTGATTTAACATATTTTATATTATATTGAATATCAATGAATTACCCCCCCCGATAACACTACTTAAACTACTTAAGACTACCTACCGACTACTTGCTATTGATAATTATATGCTAACGTTATAATTTTACGACAAAATTAAAAACAATAATTAACCTAAATCTTTATGAAACCTTTTAATTTAACATTTGGACGGATGTTGCTTCTCGCGGCATTGTTGCTGCTGGCTCCGCAGGCGTTCGCCCAAGTGCAGAAAATCTCAGGTGCCGTGACTGATTCATCGGGAGAGCCGTTGATCGGAGCGAGTGTGTTTGTTGTAGGAACCAATAAGGGAGCTTCAACAGATATAGATGGGAAATACACGATTGAGGCGAAAAGTAACGACAAGATTCGTTTTTCCTATGTCGGGTATAAGACAAAAACAATCAAGATTGACAACCGCACGGTTATCAACGTCACGCTTGATGTGGATGACACTGTGCTTGATGAAGTAGTAGTCATCGGTTATGGCACCATGGATAAAAAGGAATTAACTTCGGCTGTGTCACATGTCAGCGCCAAAGACTTCCAATCAATAGCATCAACAGACGTATCAATGCTTATCCAGGGCAAAGTGCCGGGACTTTCTGTCGTCAACACGGCGGCTGCCGACCCGAACTCTACGGCAAGCCTTCAGATACGCGGTGTCTCATCGCGTGAGGCAGGTCTCGGTCCGCTCATCGTGCTTGACGGAGTGCCCGGTGCGAGCCTCACCAACATCAATCCGAACGACATTGCATCATTCGATGTCTTGAAAGACGGAGCTGCCTCCGCCATCTATGGTACCCGCGGTTCGAACGGTGTGATCATCATCACCACCAAGAAAGGAGCGCAAGATGGGAAAGTGCACACTACTTATTCAGGCACCTTCTCATGGGATAAGGCAAACCGCGATCTTGACATGATGAATGCCGAAGAATATCGCGCATGGCGTATTCCTTCGGGAGATGCAGCTACAGATCTCGGCGCAAGTGAAGATCTTTTCGATTTGGTTTCCCAGACCGGTTTCAAACAGACTCACACTTTGACAATCAGTGGTGGCGGAGCGAACACCAATTACCGCGTGTCGGCAGACTATCGCAACGGCGATGGCGTTGAGCGACGCGGTAACCGTGAGGAATATGGCGCACGCGCAACCATCAATCATACCACTAAAGGCGGTTTGCTGAACACAACTCTGAATGTGGCTCCCCGTATTGTTTACCGGACTCTTGCCGATAATGATGTGTTCCGTCGCGCGATTGAGGCGAACCCCACCACCCCGGTGTGGAATCCAAACGAACCCGGACGTTATTATGATTTTTCCGACACCAACGGTTTTGAAAATCCCTTGGAGACTATGGCTCTTCAGAAGAGCAAGAGTCAGGAGAAAGTCCTCGACTGGGATGCAACCGTCAAGCTGAACCTCCTCCCCCTCTTCCTGCCGAATGCAAAATACAGCCAGAACCTCTCAACTCAGATCACATTCGCGGATCATCAGTATAACAACGACTTCAGCATGTTCGAACCCTCTACGATGAACAAGCACCTCAAGACCAAAAAGAAAGGGTGGGCTCACCGCTCCGCCAGCAATTCGCGTAGTCTCAGTCTTGAATGGCTTGCCAATTACAACATAAGCATAAAGGATCACAATATCCGTGCCATGGTAGGTTATTCATACCAGTATTGGCAGAATTCCGGATTCTCTGCATCCAACTATGATTTCTCCAACGACGGTCTCGGAGCAGACAATCTCGGTTCGGGAGATGGTGCCAAAGAAGAGGGAGAAGTCGGAATGGAAAGTTCCAAAGACGACAGCAAATTGATTGCATTCTTCGGGCGTGTGAACTATGACTATGCCGGACGTTATCTTTTCACAGCTTCACTTCGTCACGAAGGTTCATCAAAATTCGGAAAGAATCATAAATGGGGTAATTTCCCGGCAGTGTCAGCCGGATGGCGCATATCCGAGGAAGAATTCATGAAAGGCACCTCTTCGTGGTTGAACGAACTGAAGATACGTGCAGACTTCGGTGTTACCGGTAATCAGGAGTTTGGCAGTTACCTTTCACTCGACACAATGGGACCCTTTGGCTACAGTTATTACAATGGTCAGTGGGTGCGTGTATGGGGACCCGGAAAGAACGTCAATCCTGATCTTCACTGGGAGAAAGGAAAGAACTGGAACATTGGTCTTGACTTCTCGCTATTCAACAACAGACTCTACGGTTCGTTCAACTACTTCAACCGTCGTCAGCAGGATCTGCTCGGTAATTACCGCGTGCCAATGCCTCCCTATCTTTTCACGCATACTTATGTGAATGTGGGAACAATGAAGAACACAGGTTTTGAGTTTGACATCACTTTCAACGCCGTGCAGACTCGTGATTTCACCTACACAATGAATTTCATCGGAACAACACAATCCAATAAATTTGTGGATTTCAGCAACTCCGAATTCGTAGGCAACGACTATTACGACGTGGCATACACAGAGATACCTTATCCCAACATCCCTCTCCAGAGAATAGAGAAGGGTCGTTCGATCGGTAGCTTCCATATGTTCAAATATGCCGGCATCAATACGGATGGAGAATGGCTCATATACGATAAGGACGGCGATATCATCCTTGGAGCACAGGGTTCTGAGGCAGATCGCCAGTATGTAGGCAACGGTTTACCTAAGTTTACCCTCTCCACAAGCCATAATTTCCGCTATAAGAATTTTGATCTTTCACTTTTCTTCCGCGGTGCGTTCGGCTTCGATGTCTTCAACATTCACGATTTCTATTACGGCACACGCAATTTCACCGGAAACACACTGTGCAAGGCATATCAGAAGAATGAGAAGATTTCATCGCTTCAGAACCCAATAGTCTCCGACTATTTCCTGGAGAGAGGCGATTACTTCAAGCTCGACCAGATTACTCTGGGATACACCCTTCCCACGCCTAAGGCAAGATTCATGGATCAGCTCCGCATTTACGGAACGGTGCGCAACGTGTTCACCATCACGAAATACAGCGGCATGGATCCATCAAATTTCCAAGTCAATGGACTTACACCGGGGGCTCACAGCAGCCGTGGATATTATCCGACAACCCGTCAGTTCATATTAGGCGTTCAGCTTGATTTCTAATTCCAAGTAAAACCAAGAATCAATTTACAATGAAACCATATAAATATTTAGCGGGCTTGGCTATTGCGACGTTGACTCTGTCGGGATGTACAGATCTTGACGAGACCGTCTATAACCAGGTAAGCTCCAACAACTATTTCAACACGAGAGAAGACGTAATTGCAATGGCGTTCCGTTCTTTTGAACATGGGTACTGGACAATAGTGCCACGCTTCAGAATTCAGGAACTTCCGGGCGATCAGCTGATAATCCCCCGTCGCGACGGAAGCTGGGATGATGGTGGCGTATGGCGGCAATTCCATTATCACACATGGACTCCGGATATCTCACGTCATGTGCATGACGAATGGGATTCCTGCTTTGCCGGCATCGGACAATGCAATTTCGCTATCGACCGCTTTAATCAACTTGATCCTGCGAAATTCGGATTCTCTGAAGAGGAGTTCAATTCTCTGAGAACGCAGAACAGAGTGTTGCGCTGTTGGTATTACATACGTCTTCTTGACGCATTCCGCAATGTGCCGTTCTCTGTAAGCTACGATGACCCGTCGCAAAACAGCATGTCACAGGTTCCGCCTGAATTCATATTCAACTTTGTCGAGACCGAACTTAAGGAATCCATTCCATTGCTCTATAAAAAGGAGACCCTTGGCTCCGGTTCCCAATATGCCAATCTATGGACTCAGGGTGGCGCGGCTGCATTGCTCGTCAGATTGTATCTCAATGCAAAAGAATGGATAGGCGTTGATCGCCTCGAAGATTGCGAGAAGGTTGCGCAGGATATTGTTGACGGTGTATATGGCGCCTATAAGGTTGACGACCGCTGGGATGCACCGTTTGACTCCGAGAACGACAAATGCGATGAGCTGGTCTTCTTTTTCTCCGGTTCTTGTAATTACACAAGCTGGCACTATCACCAGCTTTACAACTGGGGTGTACCTTCAAATTCGGAGCTTTTCTTCAACGACTACAAGGTGAAGCACGGCGGACACAACGGTGAGTTCGTATGTTCTCCAAGTTATGATCCTACCGGTAAGCTTTACGATTTTGAGCTCGGCATGACAGTGCAGAAATTCAGGAAGTATCCGGGTGATGTTCGTCTGACGAAATATAAGAACCTTGGAGGAGGCAAACGCGAGGGTATGTTCCTTTTCGGCAATCTGGAATACAAGGTGGGCAACGTCACACGTAAGCTGACGGCTCCCGAGACACCTTATGTCCTTTGTATCCGTGATGCCGTGGGGCAGTTCCACAGCATGAAGGAAGACAAATGGCTCACTTCAGCAACCAGCAACATGACCACCGGTGACTACAATTCCGGATGGTACACGGTGAAGTATCCTATGTATAGCGACAACGATCCGGGCGCCGGAGAAGGTGATTTTGCGGAGATCCGTCTGCCGGAGATTATATATGCGCTTGCTGAATGTAAGCTGCGCAAGGGTGACGCCCCTGCAGCGGGCAAGCTGCTCAATAGCGTGCGCCGTCGGTACTACCCCAAGGCAATGCTTAGCCATGTGCTTTATGCCCCCGAAGGAAACGTAACTCTTGACATGGATGAGATGCTTGACGAATGGGGACGCGAATTCCTTGCGGAAGGACGTCGCCGCATAGATCTGATCCGTTTCGGAAAATTCTGCACAGGCAAATGGTGGGACAAGAATCCGGATGTCGACGATCATGCCAAGATATATCCTGTGCCGCGCGTTCAGATCACAACCAATCCCGCGCTCAAACAGAATCCAGGCTATAATTAAGTAGCTCCTAAACTCCAAAATTGAGTAACTAACAACGAAATCAACGAAATGAAGATATTTAAATTAACATCATTAGTAGCAACTGCGGCAATAGCTGTCATGGGGCTGTTCACGACAAGCTGCGATGAAGAGAGGGATCTCATAGTAATAGAGGGAAACATCCCTATCAAGACCTCCACCCTATATATTGTTGGTGACGCCACACCTGTAGGATGGAACATAGATAGTCCGTATCTTCTGACTCCCAGTGATGAAGATCCTTTGGTATTCATCTACGAGGGAAACCTGACAAGAGGTGAGATGAAGGCATATCTGACTCCGGGAAACTGGGGAGCTCCATGTATACGTCCTCTGACCGCCGGTTCGCCCATAAGTAAAGTCAATATCGACAATGACCCCTTCCAGCTTTATCCCGAAGGTGAAGACCTTAAATGGGCTGTAAAGGATTCCGGCAATTATCGGCTTGTGTTCGATTTGCGAAACTGGACTTTCAGCACCACTTATCTCGGATTATGATATTCAAGAACTGAAAAGCAGGTAGTTTTAGGTTAACAGAAATGTTCCCTTGTCTCGGCATAATGTCGGGACGAGGGCATCTCCTGCAATGTTTTCAAAATATTGATATAAAATATAACAACATGGAAATTAGGAATTTATTAAAGAGAATAGCGATGATTGGCTTTTGCGGGGTCATAGCCTTCACCGGTTCCTGTAAAGATAATAAGGAGGATGGACCCGTAGGTCCCACTCCCGATCCGACACCGGAGCTTCCCGCATTGCCGGTGCCCGGCGATATTCATAAATACAAGGCTCCCCTTTACTGGACAGTCTATGAATATGCCCGTGAGATGGAGATTGCCGGAGTACCTTATCATGAGATGGACCTTACTTCCGACCAATGGGATGCCGTGATCGACATGATGGCGACTAAGTTCAAGCCCTATGGTTACGACATGATATGCACCGACGGTTTCCTGCCTCAGCTCTCACGCGACGGCAGCGGATACATGTCGCACTATGGCTCGATGCCTCTTAAGGAACTTGTACGCCGTGCCAAAGAGAAAGGACTGAAGGTAGGCGTTTATGACAATCCGCTATGGATAAAGGGAAATCTTGACAGTAAAGTTCC
This sequence comes from uncultured Porphyromonadaceae bacterium, assembly GCA_902495075.1. Taxonomy (GTDB): domain Bacteria; phylum Bacteroidota; class Bacteroidia; order Bacteroidales; family Muribaculaceae; genus Lepagella. The sequence continues at coordinate 5,092 of CABUVO010000038.1, read as the reverse complement.
CGGAACCAATTATACCTTACGTTCGCTGACACGCAATGCACAAGATAAGGTACTTTACCCATCGGTCACAGACAGAACTGATTTTACATGGGTTGTCACGGATCATCCCGGGGCACGCGAATATATAGACGGCTTCTTCAAGCATTATCATGACTTAGGGGTGGATTACGTGCGCATGGACTTCATGTGCTGGTATGAGGATGGCGATCCCGGTCGCGATACGCCCGTGACTTGCGGTTACGGCAGAGAGCGTTATGAACGAGGACTTGCCTACATCTGCGAATCAGCTACGAAATACGGCATATTTACATCAATCGTCATGCCCGAGCTCTACAATGATGCGGAGCTGGAGAAAAAATACTGCAACATGACCCGAATTGTTCAGGACGCCAATATAGGTGGATGGCATCATTTCTCATCTTTCAACCGTGGGACGATCTATGACCGATGGCCCTATGCCGACAACCAGATGGACGGCTTCACTCACTGGAGCCATATCGGAGGTAAAGGCAAAGTTATCCTCGACGGTGATTTCCTTCGTCTTAACAAATGCACTACAGATGACGAACGCCGTTCGCAGGTATCGTTACAGCTGATAGCCGGTGGTCCTGTCACCATTGCCGACACACCTGAAACAATAGGTAATCTCGATAAATTCTATACCAACGAGGAACTCCTTGCCTTGAATACCGACGGATTTGTCGGCAAACCTTTGTCTGATACAATCAACAGCGAAGGGAGCTGCATATGGTATGGAACGATGAGCAATGGTGATGTTGTGATGGCGATGTTCAATCGTGAGGATGCGCCCCGCAAAATGAGCGTGAATCTTTCTGATATCGGTCTTTCCGGAGCATACAATGTGAGAGACCTTTGGAAACATGCTGATGAAGGCACAGCAGAGACTGAATTCACGGCTACGATTGCCCGACATGGATGCAAAGTGGTGAAACTAACAAAATAAATAACCAATTAATTATTAAATGTCATGAAGAAACTTTTACTCAGAGGTTTTGTTGTTGCAATGGCAATGCTCGGAGCATCTGCCGTTTCTGCTGCAATCCCAGAAAATCTCTACATGTGTGGTGGCGCTACCTCGGTAAACTGGGATGCGGGCAATGCTGTAGAGTTTACCAAGACAGCTGACGGTGTATTCACCTATGAGGGTACCCTGTTTGCAGATCACCTGATTTTAATGACGGAAAAAGGTTGGGACGGAACCCGTATTGTCCCCGAAGCAAACCCAACCAATCTGGAGGAAACGAATACTGCTCTATCTGAAATCACCGGAGGCTCACACTTTGAAAATCATTGGGTTGTAAAAAGCACCGGTACATGGAAACTGACCGTAGTCTTTAATGAGGAAGGAGACAATGTAATGGTTGCAGCCAAGAAACAGCTGACCCAAACCCCAGAGCACCTCTATATGTGTGGTCCGGCAACCTCGGCAGGCTGGTCGGCTGAGAATGGGGTTGAATTTACTTCTGCCGGAGATGGTGTTTTCACGTATGTGGGAGACATGAATGAAGGTGAGTTAATAATCATGGATGTCGCAGGCTGGGATGGCACCCGTTATGCGCCAATGAATGCCAATACCAAAATAGAAAAAGCGGCTACTTCTGCTGGAGCTGTACTCGCTGGAGACTTCCGCAGAGATTATCACTGGGTTATAAATGTAACCAGCAAATGGAAATTGACGGTGACCTTCACCGGTACAGACATAGAGATTACGGCAGAGAATCTGAATACACCAATCCCTGAGAACCTCTATATGTGTGGTCCGGCAACCTCGGCAAATTGGGACGCCGAGACTAATCCTGTTGCATTTACCAAGACAAGTGACGGCGTATTCACGTATGAAGGCGACATGTACAGGGGTGACTTTATATTGTTAACCGATAAAAGCTGGAAAGCAACCCGTTATGCACCCGAAAAGGGCAATAGCGATCTTGAGGGATCGAAAATTGCAGTAATTGCACCAGATTGGAGCAAGTGCTTCGATTATCACTGGCTTTTAGGAAAGGCGGGTATATGGAAACTGACTGTAACCTTTGCAGGCAATGGCAGTAATGCGGCTATTACAGGTGAGTATCTCTCCGGTCCCTCGCAGGTAATCCCGTTGGGTTCTGCTACCGGTCAATGGTATTCCGAAAAAACCGATAACAAAGACATAAAGGCGGTAACTCCCGGCGTGTACGAATGGCAAGGTGCAATAACCGACACGCAAGATATAAGGCATTTTAAATTTATATCACGCACCGGAGAGTGGAACAGTAATATAGATTATTATTTGCCGGCTGAAACGGATGGTTCCGGTAACAACGGAAGCAGCATCAAGACAGTGGAATTTGACAAGGAATATCCTGTGAAAATAGGCTGGGAGGGCAATGGAAATCTTGAATCATACTGGAGCCTGCCGGCAGAAGCTTGCACACCTGACAAGATATATAAGGCGACTCTGAACCTTAATAATAATACTATAAAATTTGAGAGGACAAATACTTCAGTAAACGTTTCAGAGATTGCTGATGCCACACTTAAAGCGCGTTTTGTTGGAGACGATCTTATTGTGGAAGGAGCTTCCGCCGATATCGAAGTTTATGACATATCCGGTCGTAAGGTTGCTCAGTCAAACAGCGGGACACTTACAGCATCAGGACTTTCCAATGGAATCTATGTTGTAAAAGCCGCCGGAACTTCCATCAAAATAGCGAAATAAACATTTTTAATCTTAACCTTAAAAATTATGAAACAGAATATAATTAAAGCTATGGCGTTAGGAAGTGCCATGCTGTTGAGCGCAGCTTCTCTATCAGCTGCAATCCCCGAACATCTCTATATGGTTGGTGAGGCTTCGCCGAGTCTGTGGCATATTGATATTGCCTTGGAAATGACAAACGAAGGCGATGGCGTGTTCAGCTACCATGGTCCCTGCTATATGCAGAACCTTCGATTCATCGATGCCCGCGACTGGCAAACCGGCGTACAGTATGGACCGGAGCTTGGCGGCTGGCATTTGAAAGACGCCTCGACGGCTACGATTATCACTGGTGCCGGTGATGGAAACAATTTCTGGGTAACATATGATGAAATGGGTACATATGACATTAAGGTATATTTCGGTGATAACGGCGATTCTGTCTATATTACCGCGGACTTAGTCGCTGACATGCCTCCGATGGTGGTGCCGATGGGTGCTGTCTCCAATCAGTGGGATACAGCCTCCGTGCCCTATACCTATAACATGTATCCGGCAGAGGGTACGGAAAACACTTTCGTTTGGGAAGGCTCATTGGCTCCGAATCCCGCCCGCAAACATTTCAAGTTTATATCTTATCCGGGCAACTATTGGGAGACCTGGTTCTACATCCCCGAAGAATGTGACTACAACGAAGAGGCGGGCAAAGCCCCCAACGTGAAACTTGTGACACCGGGAGAGACATATCCGGTGAAACGAGTGTGGGGTAATACCGAAAATACAGAATCAGATGCAGTCAACGACCATTTCTGGGGTTTCGCTCCTGAACTATGCACACCCGAAAAGACGTACAGAATGACACTGAACCTTGACGACGACACCATCAAATTCGAGGAGATTGAGGGTTCCGGAGTGTCTGAGATTGCCGACAGCACGCTCAAAGCATGGTTTGTCGGTGACGAACTCGTGGTTGAAGGTGCCAACGCAGGTATAGAGGTTTATGACATCGCAGGCCGCAAGGTGGCACAGTCAGCAGGAGAAGCACTTACAGCAGCAGGTCTCTCAAATGGTGTTTACGTTGTGAAGACACCAGGGAAGGCAATAAAGATTGCAAAATAATCGTTTTGAATATTAAGGCTTTAGAGTCTTTAAACTATAATGATTTAAAGACTCTAAAGCTTTTTAATTTTCAATTATTTTGACTCAAACAAATAAATGAAAACTCAGTCGTATTAGCATCTGATAGACTTTTAAACTTACAAACTCTTAAACTTATAAACTCTTAAACTTTAAGTTGAAGCTTGCGAAACTTAAATTAATTACTTTTTCGAGAGGCATGAGGAAATTTTTAATGACCATTCTGGCAGCTTTTATAACCTTTAATATATATGCGTGGAATTATAAATTGTCAGAGATCAACATCCGTGATCCGTACATACTGACCGACAGCGTGGCTGGGGTGTACTACATGTACCGCACGTCCGACACCATTGACCGTGACGGCAAGGTGCGAGGTGGCGTGGAAGTGTTCACAAGCCGCGACCTCGAGAACTGGGATGGACCGAAGACCGTGATGAGGATACCTGACGGCAACGCGCTGACCGGGACGGTATGGGCTCCGGAGGTGCACGCCCACAACGGACGCTACTATCTTTTCGCCACGATTAACAGCGACATAAAATGGAAAAAGAGTCAACCCGGATGGGGTGACTTCACTCACCGGGGCACCCAGATCTTCGGAGCCGACTCACCGGAGGGACCCTTCGTGCCTTTTGACAGGTTCCCCCACACCCCCGGCATGATGGCGCTTGACGGCACCCTCTGGGTGGAGGACGGGAAGCCCTATATGGTCTACTGCCACGAATGGGTGGAGCTTGGCGACGGCACGATGGAGCTGATCGAACTTGCACCGGACCTTTCCGGAACAACAGGGAATCCGGTGGTGCTCTTCAACGGCTCCGCACCCGACTGGTCCACCGGGATACAGCCGTCACCCGAATCGCCCAGGGGCTACGTCACCGACGGCTGCTGCCTCTACCGCACCAAGACCGGAAAGCTCCTGATGATCTGGTCGAGCTTCGGCAAGAACGGCTACGCCATCGGCATCGCCGAGTCCGCGACCGGTTCGGTCAAGGGTCCGTGGATCCAGCATGACCAGCCTCTCTTCCCCGACAACGGCGGCCACGGGATGATCTTCCGCACGCTCTCCGGCGAGCTCTGCCTCATCCTGCACCAGCCCAACGACCCCGCCGGAGCGGAACGGGCGCGTATCCATCCCCTTGAAGACACCGGCGAGACACTGATCCTGAAATCCCAAAAGAAACAACATAACTGATGAGACCATTAAGAACCAGCCTTATCGCGGCAGCCGCGTTCCTGACCATGAACTGCGGT
>CABUVO010000037.1 GCA_902495075.1 uncultured Porphyromonadaceae bacterium | reverse complement strand
TCTGCGAAGACGCTGAGCCATCCGGCATCATGTTCGACACTTTGAATTATAATTAGATTAATGTCACGAAAAATCATAACACAGAGGCACAGAGGTACAGAGATTTAGCTGCAAAATCATGCTTAGATTTTAGGCACTGAGGGTCGTAAACGACCTGACGGAGACACAGAGCTTGATTCGGCAATGTTATGAGTTTAATCATTAAAACTGCGTTGATTTCATGGCATCGCGGATGCCTTTGCATCTGACGATGCAGCAGGGATTACGCGGAGAATCCGCGTGCCATCCGCTACATCCGCGTCTCCATCCTCAATGCCATAGGCATATGAGGATATCCGCGATGCCTCGTTTCCTATGTTATCCTGTTTCCCAAAATTAAGATATAGCTTCTAAAGCACCACTAATGATGTATAATGTTGAATGGTTTGATGACAGAGGCTCTCTGACTCTGCGTCTCTGTCAACATCGCAAGATGTCTCTGCGCCTTAAAATTAAACATTTCACATTAAATATTGATCTAAACCTCTGTTTCTCTGTGGCTCTGTGTTTAAGCTGTTGTATCAAAGGCTTTTAATCTTCGCGCCTTCGCGTCTTATTTTATGAAGAACCTGAGGCACTAGCAGGTATGATCGGTGGCGCAATTCGCGATTGCTTAAGGTGTCAATTAAGCGACCTCTTCGAGGCCGCAGTGAGGCGATAGAGTTAACCCCATGCCAATTAAAGCACTCATGAAATCGTGCTTTAATCGACATGGGGTTATAACTAATTACCCTCGTCGAGGGTTGAAGTAACAAATGTTTCGGATGATACTCTTCTGAAGAGCTAACGCCTCAAACTAACGCTACGCCTCAAACTAACGCTAACGCCTCAAACTAAAGCTAACGTCTCAAACTAACGCTAACGTCTCAAACTAACGCTAACGCCTAAAGCCTAAAGCCTAAAATCTAACGCCTTTCTCTTACAGGAGTGCGGCGGAGCGGCGGATGAACTCGGAGAGGGCTTCGCCTTTCAGCAGACCGCTCTGCAGGAGGGCAAGGTCGATGATCTGCTTAACGTTCGCTACTCCGGCTCCATACTCTTTGATGATGTTTTCCTCTTTCTCACGGCTCTTGCCAACTTCTGCCTCAAGATCGGATACCTGTTTGTTGATGGCGTCTTTGCCGGCATCTTTCTCCTCAAGTTTCTTGCGGAGGTCGGAAATCTGAGTGTTGAAGGATTCTATCTCGTCGCGGATGGGTTTGACAACGCTCTCCACACTGTCTTCTGCACCTTTCAGGATGCGTTTCACGGCGGGTTGCTCGGTGTTGATAACCAATGAATACATGTCAGGCATCTGACCATAGAAATTCATGCCAGGTTGCAACGCTGCCATGTCCTTCATACGACGCATCATCTCGTTCTGGGTGATCACTGCAGGTGCGTCATTCTCAGAGAGTGCGTTATATTCAACAATGAAGTTGGTGTCTTTCACTTCCGGCATCTGCGTGCGGAAAATACTTGTCAGCATATCTGCCTGAAGCGGAGTGAGATCAGCTTTTTTCTCATTGTCTTTCTGGATGAGTCGTTCGGGAGTGTCGGAATCCACACGTACAAAGCGTGTTTTCTCCAGTTTGCTCTCAAGCATACCCACGGCGTGCTGGTCGAGTTGACCGTTGAGCAAAAGCACATTGTATCCTTTCTCTTCAGCTCCACGGATGTAGGCATACTGCGCTGTCTTGTCGGATGCATAGATGTAGATCACCATACCTTCCTTGTCAGTCTGGTTGGCTTCAACAAGTTTGCGGTATTCTTCAAGAGTGTAATAGTTGTCATTTACATCCTTGAGGAGGAAGAATTTCTTTGCCGATTCGAAGAATTTCTCATCGGTAAGCATGCCGTATTTGATGAATACTTCGATATCATCCCATTTCTTCTCAAACTCCTTACGGTCGTCTTTAAACATCTTATCGAGTTTTTCGGCAACTTTCTTGGAGATGTAGGAAGAAATCTTCTTCACCTGCTGGTCTGCCTGCAGATAACTGCGGCTGACGTTCAGCGGTATATCGGGAGAATCGATGACGCCTTGCATGAGCATCATGAATTCCGGCACAACACCTTCCACCTGATCGGTGACATATACCTGGTTGCAATAAAGCTGTATGCGGTTGCGCTGGATGTCGATGTTGTTCTTGATCTTCGGGAAATAAAGGATACCGGTGAGGGTGAAGGGATAGTCAACGTTCAGATGAATCCAGAACATTGGATCTTCTTCGCCCGGACGAAGTTCATGATAGAACTTAAGATAATCCTCATCCGTGAGCTCGGAAGGTTTCTTTGTCCAGAGAGGTTCGGTGGCGTTGATTACGCGGTCTTTGTCGGTATCGACATATTTGCCGTCTTTCCATTCCTGTTCCTTGCCACTGATGACCGGCACGGGAAGGAAGCGGCAATATTTCTTAAGAAGGGTGTCGATGCGAGCCTGCTCAAGGAATTCTTTGTTGTCATCGTCAATGTAGAGGATGACGTCTGTGCCTCGTTCAGCTTTTTCGATTTCCTTCATTTCGTATTCAGGACTGCCATCGCAGCTCCATTCCACAGCCTTGGCTCCCTCCTTGTAGGAAAGGGAACGGATCTCCACTTTCTTAGAAACCATAAAGGCTGAATAGAAACCGAGTCCGAAATGACCGATGATGGAATTGGCGGTATCTTTATATTTCTCAAGGAATTCCTCAGCACCAGAGAAAGCGATTTGGTTGATGTATTTGTCAACATCCTCGGCATCCATGCCGATACCGTGATCGGAAACAGTAAGAGTGCCTTTCTCTTTGTCAACGGTTACTTTGACGTTCATCTCGCCAAGCTCGCCTTTGAACTCGCCGAAAGAGGAGAGGGTTTTGAGTTTTTGTGTTGCGTCGATTGCGTTTGATACGAGCTCACGCAGAAAGATTTCGTGGTCGCTGTATAAGAACTTTTTGATAACGGGGAAAATATTTTCAGTTGTAACCCCGATTTTACCTGTTGCCATTTTTCTGGGTTATTTAATTTAAAATTTGCATGATTTATAAATTGCAGAGCATAGACGCGATGTCTTCAGCCCGCATATTTTATTCAAACAAATATCGTGCCATTTCAATTATAACAATCTTTCCCGGGATAAAAGTTTACTAAATAGGCTATAATAAACGACCTCAAGGACAATCGGTGGGGCACCAAGAGTGCCTTCACTCAACCGGCTTCACCTAAAGATTAAAACGGAATTTTAAATTAAGAAAAAGGACACCGGCAATACTTTGCCCAGTGTCCTTTTGATTGGTTATTAGAGTTGATGATTGGAAAAGTGGTTAGTTGGCAAGTGTGTCCACAACCGCTGAGTGGGTTGGCGTTTCTACGACTGCCGGAATATCATCTTGATATACATGGAGAATAAGACCGTCGCTATCATCTCCATAATAATTGACGTTTGCAACAATATCACCCTTCCTTAGCACTGAAATGAATTCGCTTTCGTAGGTGTCGGGATTATAATCTTTGAATCCATGCTGCTTGAGGATAGCAATAATGGCAGTGGAGGCTTCTTCAATAAATTCTTCATGACACTCAGCAATAATAGAGAAACTGGAGACTTTAGCATTATTAAACTTGTATCCACTTAAAAGATGACGAGTGGAAGTGAAGATCCACCCATCCCTATTACTGGTCTCAGTTTTTGTAGTATACTCTGGAGATGCAATCGGTCCGGATGTGTTGGCAGTAATTTTCAGCGTCCATTTGTAGCCACCAGAGATATCCGGGAGATCAACAGAATACTTATCTGAATAGGTCATTGCTTTGGCGCCTTCGGGAAGAAGTTTGCTGATATCGGTCCCGAAAGAGATTCCGTTTACACCATTATCATTAACAAAGGATGCCATCTTCTTGCCAACCTCAGCTGCGTTGAAGTAATCTGTATAAATCAGAGAAGATTTAACAATGAAATTTAAGGCATAAAATGATTCCTGTGTAATAGATTTTCCCTCGAATGTATAGAAATCATATTGATGGTCTTTCTCTCCTGCAATAACTTCAAATTTCGTTTTATTTAAGTTATTGGAATACATAGAAATGAAATATTCAAAATCATCAAAGGTTTTCTCTTTTTCTCCCGTTTTGCTGAGAATACTCCATTTTTTATCACCGTCTTTTACATAAAACTTATCATCTGAATATAAACCCAACGATTCATATTTGGGTCGAATCAGAATCTCACCTTCAAGATTCATAAGACCGGTTTTATAATCTTCTGTAATGAATGCGAATTCTTTACCATTAAAAAACTCACCAAAACCATGAACTTTCGCCGGCAATTTTGAGAAATATCCTTTTTTATCGATATACCCGGGGATATTTTCATCGCTTTTCATCACGAGTGCTTTCCCATCAATAAATTGGGAGTGCAAATTCATCCTATCCTTGAATTTGGTTATCTCTTTTCCGTCTTTGTTAAGAAGAGAATATTCAACCTTTGTCATTCCGAGGCTATCAGGGGTTGTTAGCGTACCAACAAACACCATTCCTTCTCCGGCATAGGTCAAGAGGTCATATTTGGCAGGAACAAGAACTTTCCCGTCAGTGTTGATGAGACCGCATTTATTGTCTGCTGTCATGAAACACAACGTTCCATCAATTATAGTTCTATTGACTCCAATAATTTCCTTACCATCAACCGGCATGAAGGTTAGTTTTTCCTTTCCTGAAGCATCCACAAGTTTTATACGTTCATTTTTGTGGGTAACAGGTATGACGCCATCTATCATATAGCCGGCATCAACAAGATCTTCACAACCCGGCACAAGTTCAGGTTTTTTCGCGTCCGCTTTATAAACAGAAATACCGTCATTCTCTTCTACTGTAAAGAATCCATTGATTACAGGTGATGGCGTTTTCTCAAATTCCTCTTCATAAAGCATTTTTCCATCCGGTCCAATGAATCCCCATTTAGCATCTTTCGAAGTCTTGACAGCTATATAATCAAGTGAATTGGAGCTTTTCGATTCACTACATGCAGTCATAATGGCAGCCAACACAGCAAAGACTGTAATAATATATATTTTTTTCATGGTCAATTATTCAAAATCCGGTGCACCATAATAGAAAGTCAGATATGCCAATTCCTCCGGATTTGCAGATCCTATCATGCGTATGCTTCCTGAAGTAGAAAACTCCCACATTGTGTTCATTGACTGATGATTCCATGTAATATATATTCTGGAATCCTTTATTTGGTATTTACCGGAATAAGAAGATTTATTTCCGAGCTTTTTACCATCGAGCGACCATGCCTGAATCACGAATGTGCCATCATAACCAGGACCGGAGTCGTGATTCATGTCTATAACCCAATAGTAGGATGGATCTCCACTGACTTCAGCAGTGTAATAATCGTGAGATGACTGAGATCCAGGTTCGTCTTTTTCGCATGAGGTTACGCTGACAGTCATCATCAGGAGGAACAATAAGGCAGCAAGTCCTTTAAGCTGTTTCATAATGAAATAGTTGTTGTTGTTCTGACAAGACTCACGATATCAGAGTGAAAAAATAAAAAAGCGTGAGAGTCAATACCAATTGCCCGTTCTCCGGTTTGAGGCTCTGGTATGCCCTGATTAGAAGAACGAGCAATAACGCAGAGGCCTCACGCAAATATGTATATATGTAGACGTTACAAGAAATACATCTTGTAGCGTCATGGTTATACATATCCACATAAGCATCTACATCATTGCTACAATCCTGACTAATCATAAGAAATTTACCAGATTTCAAACCGTCAAGAAAGAGCGTTGTGTATACGCTATATTACTATTATGTCTGCCAACCCTCCCACATTGCCCACCGGACCTCTGCGAGATGGTTTAGCACTGCAAAAATAATGATTTAATTTTATTCTTACAATTAAAAACGCAATTAAGAAGATAAACTCAGATTTGAACGTGAGGAGAAGATTTTATCAAGTCGCTGACCATACGCCCGATATATTTGCCGGATTCACGTAAATTTTTTTGGCTTGCCGTATGAGCGTCAGAACATACAAACATTTGTTTAGATGTATGACTGAATGAACCTATACCCCAATAAATGTCCTGCCATATGGATGAGTGGCTGAACACTCAGATGATTGGATTAGTAGAATATTGATTATTGAAAATCTCAATCATCCGATACTTCATCGTATGTGTCTATGACGTTCTGCAATTCAGCCTCGGAAGGAAGCAACTTGGCGGCCTTTTTAGAAATAAATTCTTTAAGCTGATATTCGGCAACTCCAAGTGGCTGATTCATTCCTCGGAACGACCATTCAACAACCGTATCATCTTTCGACTTACAGATAAGCAATCCGATTGTCGGGTTATCATCAGATTGCTTCATCAGCTCATCAACCGCTGAAACATAGAAATTCAATTTTCCTGCGAAGTCAGGAATAAATGGCACGACCTTAAGTTCACATACGATATACGATTTAAGCCTTGTATGGTAAAAAATCATATCGGGAATGAATGTTTGGCCTCCCGGCATCTTCAACTCCATCTGACGACCGACATACGCGAACCCTTGTCCTAATTCAAGAAGAAATCTGGTGATGTTGGCCGCAAGTTCATCTTCCAATTGTTTCTCTGTCGTAATTTTCTTGTCAATGAATCTGAAATCATAAGGACTTTTCAATATGGCTTTTGCAAGACCACTATATGGAGCCGGCAACTTCTCATCGAAATTGGTAAGCGCGTGACCTCGCTTCCCATAGAGATTATCATCTATTTCGGCATCAAGTTCAGGACGGCTCCAATCATTTCTTATAGTTTCTTCGATATAGAAAAGTGCCTCATCAACGGACTTGCTGCGGGTAAAGATGTCTATATGATGTCCCCACGGAACCTTGCCGAAATCAGTTGGCATATCAAATTCGTCAACGGCTCGTTGACGAATTATATTACTCTGATTATAAAACTCATACCAGCGTTTGGTATACTTAATATTAGTGACGGAAAAACCTGTCTGACCGGGGAAAGCATTCTTGAGGTCAAGACTTAGACAATCGAAGAATGCGCTTCCCCATTTGGCTGCTTCATGAAGTCTTGAAATATCCCGTCCCATAGACCAGTAATATTCCAGCATTGTCGTGTTGACCTTGACGGCAGCCTTTATTTGCGATCTGCGGAAACGTTCTTTCAACGAACTCAAAAGCTGCGCATACGCGTTGCCCGCAATAATCATATCACGTTTTACAAATGCCGGTTTATTGTCATTATTTGTCATGGTCTATATTGTTGATAAATAGGAATTTAGATATAAAGTCTATGGAGATTTTAGGTGCAGAGGGTCTAAACGACCTTACAGAGACATAGAGCCGGATGTCCTCAAACTCAGTGCCTGTGTCGAATCCAACAGTTTCTAAAGGGATTTGAGGGTGGCGATGGCGGAGGCGGGGGAGGGGGCTTTGAAGACGTAGCTGCCGGCGACGAGGATGTCGGCTCCGGCTTCAGCGAGTGATTTGCCGGTCTTTTCGTTGACACCACCGTCAATCTCTATCAGTGCCTTGGAACCTGTTCTTGCAATCAAGTCTTTCAGTTGTTTTACTTTCTCGATGGTGTGCGGAATGAAGGGTTGCCCTCCAAATCCGGGCTCTACCGACATGAGAAGAACCATATCAATATCCCCGATTATATCTTCCAATACTGACACGGGTGTGGCTGGACATAATGTTACTCCGGCTTTCATTCCGGCTTCATGGATGTGGTAGACTGTGCTGTAAAGATGAAGACAGGTTTCCTGATGCACATTCATGATCTCAGCTCCCAGATCACGCACCTGAGAGATCCATTTTTCCGGCTCTACAATCATCAAATGCACGTCAAGTGGTTTCTTGCAAATCTTTGCAACGGCTTCCATCACTGGAAATCCAAATGATATGTTGGGCACAAACACGCCGTCCATTACGTCGAGATGAAGTAGATCAGCCTGAGAATTGTTTATCATCTCTATGTCTTTTGCGAGATTGGTGAAATCCGCTGCCAATAATGAAGGAGATATGAGCATCTTTTTTGTTTGAAGGTTAAAGGTTAAAGGGGAGAGGGTAAAGGTTGAAGGTTGAAGGGGAGAGGTTAGAGGTGGAAGGGGAGGAGGGAGAGGAATTCATCTTCGGAGAGGATGGGGATGCCGAGTTGGCGGCATTTTTCGAGTTTTGCCGGTCCCATGTTCTCTCCGGCGAGAACGAATGAGGTTTTCTTTGAAATGCTGCCGGCATTCTTCCCCCCTTCCCGCATGATGATTTCTTTATACTCATCGCGGCTGTGGTGGGCAAAGGTGCCGGAGATTACTATTGTCTTCCCTTCGAGACTTGTGCCGGAGGGTTTGAGCTTTTCTTCGTCAACTTTCATCTGAACTCCCGCTGCCGTGAGACGCGAGATATTCTCCATGTTTATCGGTTCGCGCAGGAAGTCATAGATGTTTTTCGCGATTATCGGACCGATGTCCGGTATGGAGCTGAGTTGTTCAAGTTCCATAGCCTGCATGTTCTCCATGCTGACGACAGCGCGCGCAAGACGTTTTGCAGTAGTCTCACCGACATTCGGGATGGAGAGGGCATATATCACACGTTCGAATGGCACAGATTTGGAATCTTCAATACCCTGTATGATTCGACGTGCCGTTTTTTCTCCTATGCGGTCGAGACCGGATAGTTTTTCGACCGTAAGATCATAGATTTCACCGATATTCTCTACGAGTCCGTTGTCATAGAGAAGTTCGGCGGTCTCTTCTCCGATGCCGTCGATGTTCATCATGCGCCGAGCGCAGAAATGTTCGATCCTTCCTGTGATCTGAGGGCGACATCCGTATTTGTTGGGACAGCACCATGCCGCTTCTCCAAATATTCGCTGGAGAGGGGTGCCGCAGACCGGACAATTCCTCACGAATGTGATTTTCTTGGCATCCGCAGGTCGCAATGATTTTTCAACACCTGTGATCTGAGGGATTATTTCTCCCGCTTTTTCCACATAAAGTGAATCGCCGTCATGAATGTCCAGCTCCTGCATTATGTCATCATTATGCAGCGATGCGCGCTTTACAATTGTTCCCGAAAGTTGCACCGGCTCGAGATTCGCCACGGGTGTGACAATCCCCATTCGCCCCGTTTCAAATGAAACGAAGCGCAGAGGTGTGCATGCTCTTTCCGGATTGAATTTGAATGCAACCGCCCATCGCGGAGATTTCGCCGTGAATCCGAGATTCAGTTGTTGACGCAAAGAATTCACCTTAAAGACAAGACCGTCTGTAGCAACCGGAAGTTCTTTTCGGTGTTCATCCCAATATTCGATGTATTTGTCAACATCTTCGAGGGTATGCATTTTTGCCATCGCCTTTGAGACCTTGAATCCCCAGTGTTCGGCGGCAAGCATGTTGTCGTAATGGTTGTCGGCAGGGAGATTGTCGCTGAGAAGATAATAGAATCTTGCGTCAAGATGTCTGCGGGCAACCTCCTTGGGATCCTGCATCTTCAGCGTGCCGGAAGCCGCATTGCGCGGATTGGCAAACAATGGCTCTTCATTGTAGGCGCGTTCGGCATTGAGTTTTTCGAACACTTCCCACGGCATAAGAATCTCGCCCCTTATTTCAAATTCTTCAGGCCAGTCACCCGGAAGCAATTGGAGAGGAATGCTTCTTATCGTGCGCACGTTGGCGGTCACGTCGTCACCTTGAGTACCATCACCGCGTGTCACGGCTCTTACGAGTCTGCCGTTGCGATAAGTGATCGATATGGAGGTGCCGTCAAATTTCATTTCACCCACAATGCTGAAATCCTCACCTTCGAGAGATTTCTTCATGCGGTTGAACCAATCGTCGACTTCTTCAATGGAATACGTATTCGACAAAGACATCATCGGACGCTCGTGAATCACGTGTTCGAATCCTTTCGTAAGGTCAGATCCTACGCGCTGAGTCGGAGAATCCGGATCTGAGAATTCGGGATATTCTTTCTCCAGCGCTTCAAGTTCTTTGAGAAGCATATCGAAATCCTTATCGGAGATTTCGGGAGAATTCAGCACATAATAATTGTGATTGTGCCGGTTGATCTCAGTGCGTAACTGATCTATTCTATCTTTAGGATTCATGGATAAAAGGGTATTTTATATTCCATAAAAAGAGAGCCTGGGGCGGCATTGAAGTGCCGGCAGAACATCTGTCGCGGGCATCGATAATGTCTTGAAAGGCGGAGGGTGAGAGTTTTCCTCTGCCTACATCCACTAAGGTGCCGACCACGGCTCTAACCATATTTCTGAGAAATCTGTCGGCACGGATGGTAAAGACTATACCGTTTGTGCCGTAAGCGTTTTCCCAGAACTCCCAGCGTGCTTCACGCAGATCGCAGATGTTTGTCTTGGCATCTGAATGAAGTTTTGCGAAAGAGGTGAAATCTTTTGTCTTCTTCAACAATTCAGCCGCCTCGTTCATGGCATCCATATCGAGTGGCGACGGGGAATGCCAGGAGAAAGGAGCGAGGAACGGGGATTTCTCAAAAGTAACAAAATACTTGTATTCCCTCTCTGTTGCGTCGAATCTGGCATGCGCCTCATCGTGTGTTGCTATCAGGTCTTCCAGAGCGATATCCGGACCGCAGAGGCGATTTAGAGAAAGGAGAAATCTATTTTTATCTTCGATAGGAGATGAGTCGAAATGCGCATACATCACGCGGGCATTGACACCGGTATCGGTGCGTCCTGCGCCGGTGATAGGGGTCTCGCAGCGCAAAACAGTAGAGAGTGCAGTCTCGATTGTAGACTGCACGCTCACCGCATTAGGTTGTGACTGCCAGCCGTGAAACGGCTTCCCATTATATGATAACTTCAGGAAATAGCGCTGCAATTTAATGACTAATGTTTAATTATTAATTAGCAATTTGTAACAAGCATTACACATTACACATTATTTAAAAGTTAATCACGCTCAAGGTAGGTGATGCCGTAGAGACCGGAGCGGTAGTTGTTGAGGAACTGGCGTCCTTCCTCAGGGGTGATTACGCCCTTCTTCATTGAAGCCGTTACCCAAGCCTCCAGATTGCGGACAAGTTTCTTCGGATTGTATTCCACATAATCGAGCACGTCAGCCACAGCTTCGCCATCGATTATTTGTGCAATCTCGTAGCCATCTTTTGTGAGTGCGATATGCACGGCGTTTGTGTCGCCGAAAAGATTGTGGAGGTCGCCGAGGATTTCCTGATATGCGCCAACAAGGAAGACACCTAAATAATAAGGTTCGTTGCCCCTCAGTTCGTGTACGGGGAGGGAATAGGCTGTGCCTTGGGGCGAAACGAAGTGAGCGATCTTGCCATCCGAATCGCAGGTGACATCCTGTATTGTGCAGTCGCGAGTAGGTTTCTCGTCGAGTCTTGTGATCGGCATGATGGGAAACATCTGGTCGATAGCCCAGGAGTCGGGAAGCGACTGGAAGAGGGAGAAATTGCAGAAATATTTTTCAGGAAGCATTCTCGCCACTTTGCGAAGTTCTTCCGGCGGGTGCTTCATGGAACGCGTCATGTCTCTCACATCGCGAGCCACAGACCAGAAAAGTTTTTCGATCTGAGCGCGAGAGCGGAGCGACAGGAGTCCGAGACTGAAACGTTCAAGCGCCTCCTCTCGAATCTGCAAGGCATCGTGCCAGTCTTCAAACACACTTTGGGGATCTATTTTATCCCAGATGTTGTAAAGTTCCACAGCCAGTTCATGGGCATCCTCTTCAAGGACATCATTGTCGTTCCATATAGGGAGTCGTGCGGTTTCGAGCACCTGTATGATCAGCACCGAATGATGGGCGGTAAGCGAGCGGCCGCTTTCCGTGATGATGTTCGGTTGCGGAAGATTATTCTTCACGCAGACGTCAACGAGAGCCGAGACAGAGTCATTTACATACTCCTGAATGGAATAATTCATTGAATTCTCCCCCGAAGAAGAGCGGGTGCCGTCATAGTCGACACCGAGACCGCCTCCTATATCCACGAAATCTATATGGAAACCCATCTGGGAAAGCTGCACATAGAATTGCATGGCTTCGCGGAGGGCATTCTTGATGCGTCGGATTTTTGTGATCTGGCTTCCGATATGGAAATGTATCAGTTTGAGGCAATCCGTCATCTTGTTTTTCTCCAGGAAAGACAGAGCGTCAAGAAGCTCGGAAGAGTTGAGACCGAACTTGCTGACATCACCTCCCGATTCTTCCCACTTGCCGGAGCCCGAAGATGTGAGCTTTATGCGTATGCCGATATTTGGCGATATATTCAGACGCTTTGAAACATCGGCAATAAGTTTGAGTTCATTGAGTTTTTCGACAACAAGGAATATTCGTCGTCCCATTTTCTGGGCAAGAAGAGCAAGTTCCACATAATCCTCATCCTTGTAGCCGTTGCAGACCACGATTGAATTATCCTGGGTATTGACTGCAAGCACAGCGTGGAGCTCCGGCTTTGAACCGGCTTCAAGACCGATGTTGTATTTATTGCCGTGGCTGACAATCTCCTCAACCACAGGGCGCATCTGATTCACCTTAATGGGATATACAATAAAGTTTTTCCCTTCATACTGGTATTCTTCAGCCGCTTTGCGGAAGCAGTTGGATATCTTGCGGATTCTGTCATCAAGAATGTCGGGGAATCGTAGTAGCAAAGGAGCGTCGACATCGCGAAGCTGCAGAGTGTCCATCACCTCCTTGAGGTCGATGGAGGGACCTCCTTCTTTCGGCGTGACCTGCGCATGCCCTTGTTCGTTGATAGAAAAATATTTAAGACCCCAGCCGGGAACGTTATATATTTCCGCGGAGTCTTCGATGCGCCATTTTCTCATTTCGAAATATAGTTTTTTAAGATAACATGCTGATGTGTCAGCTGTGTCTCTGTTTTTCGTGGAATTATGAATTATTAAATATATTTAAGCAGGAGGTTCGTTTTTCCTTCCGAGAAGTTCGAAACGCTCCACAATTATCTCTGTTTTGCGACGTCTGATTTTCATTCTGTCTTCATATTCACGTGTGCGGAGTTTACCTTCCACATACAGGCGAGAGCCTTTGCGGATGTATTTTTCAGCAAACTCGGCGTTCTTGCCGCCCATCACCAATGAGTGCCATTCCGTGATTTCAGTGGCGGAATTGGCATAACGTTCATTAGTTGCAAGAGACATGAATGCAACCGGATGGTCTTTTTCCGGATATCTGATTTCCGGATCAGACCCTATATATCCAAGCAGAATGACTTTGTTTACAGACACGGATAGATGATGTTTAATGTTAAATGTTAAATGTGTAATGTTTAATTAATGTTTAATGTTTAATGTGTAATGTTTAATTAATGTTTAATGTTTAATGCGGAGTCCTAATGCCTAATGCCTAATGCCTAATGTTTAATTAATGTTTGCGAATCAAAGTCATTGCACATTTCACATTTAACATTACACATTAAATTAAAGCATTAATTAAAATTCTGAGGCTTTGAGGGCGAGCCCCGTTTTTTCGTGGAGACCGAAAAGGAGGTTCATTATATGAACCGCTTCCCCCGCTCCTCCGCGCATTCGCGGATCCGCAACAGCCTCAATGCTGAGTGTTGAGTCATCGTCCTTATGAAGTGAAATCACACATTTGTTTGTGCCGCATACCTCTATGTCGCTCACAGTAGATGATATAGGGAAAGCGAAATTATGATCGTCATACATCTCATATATCTCATTTATCTGCTCTATCGACACAGGACACGACAATGTGATGTCTGCTTTCATCTTACGGTTGCTGTCGGATTCGGCAAACTCCAGATTGATTTTGTCACCGAAGCTGAGTTGGGTTTGCGACAGCATGTCGGTGATTTCTTTTTTTGCAAGTCCCTTATCAGTAGTTATTATGTCTGCGGGGGCGGAGACCCGGATTCTCAGGGAGTCATTCAGCAGCATGTGTAGGGATAAGGGGTAAAGCGCTACCAGAATAACAGAAGCCAAGGGCGTGGGCACTATGGCTGACACGGTTCCCCGCACCAGTGGCTTGCGGTTTATTTCCGGAAGTCCATACACCACTCCGAGCCGTTCTATGTCAAGATTGGGTATTGCTTTAACAATCACGGTCTTGATGTCGGGGCGTGCAAGTTGCAATGCCGAGAATTCGGCAGCAGTCATGGAGTTCCCGCATACGAATATCACGGAGCAATCCGGTGTCATTGACAGGGGACCGGAGAAATTCAATTTCAATTCTCCGATTAGACCATGATGAATTGATGTCACTGATCTTCCTTCGAGTCCGGGGGCTGACAGTGTGGTGATTATCACTTCGGGATGGTTAACCAGTATTCTTATCAATTCTCCGGCTTCGGGAGAGTCTGCACCCGCGATAGCTACTTTAATCATTTATTTTGGATTTGTTTATAAGAATGATTACTCAAGATTCTCAGTAAGAAGGCACTTTCTGATCAAGCGGGAGTAACCTTGAGAAGATTGCACGTGCTTTTTCATGGCTTACGTCTTCGCGCATGATTGCGATAATGGTGTCGGATCCTGGAATTGTGCCAAGAATTTCAGGAGCATTGCTCATGTCGATATCGTATGCCAGACCGGCAGCATATCCGTTGCGAGTTTTTATCACTGCCACATTTTTGGAAAATGTGAGCGATATAAACCCGCTCTGATAATTGGCGTTCATTGGAAGCTGACCGCGAGCGAGCAGCTTGTCTTTTAAAGAGTTGCTGTCGGGGAGAATATACATATATCCTCCTCTGTCGGTGGGAATCTTTGTGGTTTTTAGCATCTTGAGATCGCGTGATAGGGTTGCCTGCGTAACGACATATCCCGCCTCTTCGAGAAGACGTGCGAGTTCCTCTTGGCTGCCGATACACTTGTTTTTGATCAGCTCAACCATCAATTCCACTCTTTGTTTTCGATTCTTCATAAGATTATTGAGTATTGCATTGTTGAAGTTCACCTGCATGTGTCCTCAACACATGCATAGCGCAAATTTAATAAAAATATTATGAAAAATCTATTTATTTTGAATAAATTTTACTTTTTATTTTCAAGAGTATTAATTTCCGCTTTCAGTCTTGCCGCCTCTTCATAATTTTCATTCTCAGCCGCCTGTTGCATAAGGGCTTTTAATTCTTCGATTGTTTTTTGGGAGGGGGCAATTCCTTGTGACTGTTCAGAAGAAGGGGCATTTTCATTTGAAGAATGGCTTTCAGAATGATTTCCCTGTTCCTCAGGATCGAAACCGGCTTCTTCAAGAACTTCAGCAGAGGTATAAATGGGAGCACCTGCACGAATCGCCAGGGCTATTGCATCAGACGATCGGGAATCAACAGTATGGATGTTTGTGCCATCTGTGAATATCATGTCGGCAGCGAAAACACCTGAAGGGAGACGGTGAATCTCTATTTCTTTCAATCTGATTCCGAATTCTTCCATAAAATTCATCATCATGTCGTGGGTAAGAGGACGCGGCGTTACGACTTCCTGAAGCTTGCATTCAATTGCCTGGGCTTCAGGATAGCCTATTATGATTGGTATACGACGGTTTCCTCCGACCTGTCGCAGGATCACGGCATAAACTCCAGATTCAATCTGATTGTAGGTGATGCCTACAAGTTCTAATCTATATCTTTCCATTTCAAATAATTCAAATTAAGTAAGTGTTGGAAATTAGCTTATATTAAATTTTAGGAGATTTTGAGATGATTTCCTTATTTCGAAGAAGGAGCATAGCGGGCTATGTGACTGATGAGAAATCAGGAAAGCATCCAAAAGATTCAAAATTTAAATAAGCATCTCACTTACTTATTATAAACTAATTTTCAACACTTACTTATAAGGAATCCGGGGAGCTAAAGGTTTGGAATCAGGTTGGGAGACCTGTGGTGTTTCTTGGGTTTGGCAGGGATAGAGATCATTCCTGAGCCAAGACATAGCCTGCGGTCAGGAGTATAAATGATTGCAAACTGCCCCGGTGCTATTCCTTGAATGTCTGTGTCTGAATTTACAACATATGAGCCATCGGTTTTTCTTTCGATGGAACCCGAGTAAAACTCGGGGGAGTGGCGTGTCTTGAAAGAGATGTCAACTTTTTCGTCGGAATCACCGAATGGAGATTCAGTGATCCAATGCATCTCCTCGACAGGAACCTCTCTTCCGTATTGCTTACGGGTGTCGAACCCATTGGATACATATATCACATTGTCGCGAATGTTCTTTTTTACAACATACCATGGACCTCCGCTGAGTCCGAGCCCCTTGCGCTGTCCTATTGTATAAAACCAGTATCCTTTATGAGTGCCTATTTTTTTACCGGTCTCAATTTCTATTACTGGTCCTTCTTTTGTGCCGAGGTGACGTTCGATAAAATCGGAATAATCGATTTTGCCAAGGAAACAGATCCCTTGAGAATCTTTTCTTGAGGCATTGGGCAGTTTTGCTTCAGCAGCCCTGCGTCTGACCTCGGATTTCGGCAACTCACCAAGGGGGAAAAGAAGATGCGAGAGTTGGTCGTATGAAATCTGGGCAAGGAAATCAGTCTGATCCTTTACCGGGTCGGCGGCTGTGGCAAGATAATATTTGCCGTTTTCCTCCACGATTGAAGCGTAGTGTCCGGTTGCGGTTTTGTCGAAATCCTTCCCCCATCGCTCTTCAAAGAAGCCGAATTTAATAAGTTTATTGCACATCATATCCGGATGAGGAGTAAGCCCCTCCTTGACCGTGCGCAATGTGTATGCCATTACATGGTCCCAATACTCCTTATGCAGAGACACTACTTTAAAAGGAAGGTTATATTTCTTTGCGATCAGAGTGCACATCTCAATATCCTCTTCTGCCGAGCAATCGCCTTCGCCATTATCCATGCCAATGCGGATATAGAACAGATGCAACTCATGCCCCTGTTTGAAAAGAGTGTCGACAACGACCGCGCTGTCAACACCTCCGGAAATCAAAACCGCTATTCTCATACCTCTTCAAGTTCGGATTCGCTATGGTCATTGGTGTGGATGAAATGAAGGGAGAGGAAATAATCGACGGATATTTTTCCCGGACCTACAAGCATTATGAAGAAGTAGATTCCGAGGAACATTATCGGCACATATCCCTGTTGCGACCAGCTCAGCATATATGGTGCCTGAGAGACAAGGTCGTGCAGAATGTAATATTCTGCCACAATCATGGAGATAAATGGAGGGACGGTCATGATTCTGGTCATGAATCCAGCCATGATAAACAATGAGCAACCTATCTCAATGGATATCATAAGAACCAGTACTATTCCCGGATCAATCCCGAGTATTGAGGGAAACATCGCCTTTGCGGCATCAAAATTAGATAACTGTCTGATGCCGAACTGCATCATCATAATGCCAACAAAGAGTCGCAAAAAAAGGCGTCCCATGTTGGTGTAGGAATATCCGGTGGTGCGGATGTATATTTTTTTCAAAGAATTCATCATACGACAATTTCTTATTTTTGAGTTTCCTGCTCGAATGCCAATGCCTTTGCTTGATCAACTGAAATGTTTTTTGCTATAATCTTGCCGTCTTTCCCGATTACATAGAAAGAAGGAGTGCTGCGGATATCAAGAATGTCGGAGACAGTGTCGGAAGCGCCAACAACCCAGTTTGAGGGATAGTCGCCAATTTGTGTCTGCCATCCATCCACAGGATCCGGAATAATGAAGAGAACATTCACGAGCCCGCGGTCAACAAGAGACGTGAATCTCATATCGGTCTCCATTTTTAATTTGGCATGACGGCAATCATCGCAGTCGGGATCGCCGAACTCTATGATCGTGAACACCCCGATAGGTTGGAACTTGCCGGGATTGCCGGTGGGAGTTGTGAAATTGAACGAAGGTGCTATCTGTCCAATCATCGAGCTCTTGAGCTGTTCGAGCTGGCGGCGATAGCGGATCTTGCGGGAGTCTGATATTTTCTTGTTCTTGAGGAATGCCTCGAGATATTTGATATAGACTTCGTCGATCCATATTTTTGCCCTCTGTCCATAAAGACTTTCCTCGGCAGCTTTGGTAAACTGCAGGAGCAGGGTGGGATTTTTCGAAAGTTGCGACAGCATGGAATCAACAGCCTTGTCAACCTCAGTCTTGTCAGCCCACTGCATGGGAAGAGTGAACACCCTGAAAGCATCATTAAGGGCAGACTGGTTGACGGCATCCTTTTTTTTGAAATCCATATTGTCCCAGAAATGCTGCATGAGCCAATTGCTCTTGTCGGAGAGAGAGATTATCTCTTCAGGAGCCACCGGATATTCAAACAATGGTTCTATTTCGATCACTTCGGCGTTAAGGCGTGTCGGAACCAGGATTGTAAACATAAACGCCAAGCAGAGCAAGCTGCGTTTCAAGTATCTTTTTATCATTTCAATTATTGGTTTACTTACTTAACGAATAAATAATCTTTTTATTTATTCATCGAGATAAGAGCGGATGCCATTGGTCCATGCCCGGTAGCCGGGACCGGTAAGATGCAAACCGTCGTTGGTATACTTTTTATTGAGTTTGCCGTTTTTGTCTGCAAGGAAAGGCCAGAGGTCTATATATGCCAGATCGTTTTTTTCAGCAATCTCCTTGATGCGCTTGTTGAATTCGACGATTGTATTCTCTTTCCCCTTTAGATTCCTGTACACTCCATAATCATTATTTATAGGCATAATGCTCTGGAGATACAGCTGTGTTTCGGGCGAGCGATGGAGGATTTCATTTACCAGCGTCTCGTATCTTTCCGTCAGCTTGTCGACGCTGTGACCATGCGACACATCATTGATGCCGATTAGTAGAAAGATTTTCTTAGGGTGTCCTTTTACAACTTGCTCCAATCGTTTTTGCACTCCGGGAATGATGTCTGATCTTATACCCCGGTTTTTCACATCCTCTCTTTTGAACAGTTCCTCGAAATTGCCGCCGTCCGTGATGGAGTTGCCGAGGAAGATGATGTCGTTTTCAGTAACCGGCAGATGGTCGAACAAAGACACTCTCTGTTCCCAATACTTGTCGGCATGTGCCGACGTGGATATGAACAGAGTAAAAATCAATAAGGCTAAGCGAATACTATTATATAACATTATAATCTGTATGATATATTTTAAGTCCGGTCATGGGATGCTGTTCTATAAGTCCGATTTTAAAGCCCTCGCTTTCCGTCACCTCCGTGAGAATGTCTCGGAAATGATACGCTATTGAACCTATATAACTTACGGGATAGGAATGAGAATCCTTGTATCGCGCCACATTGCGGGCGATGAATCTCCTGAATTCCTGTCTTACCATCGAGTTGATATATGAATCGCAGACATGGCTTTTAATAAAAGGAACAAATGAAGCCAGAAAAATATTAGGGTTCGGAGACCTGTATACATTTCTTATTACATCTCCTTTGGAAAGTCCGGTCTCTTCGAAGAATGCGTCACATACTGTTTTGGGTGCAATCTCTTTGAACACGTCACCGAGCAGCCTTTTGCCAAGAGCTGTGCCACCACCCTCGTCACCGAGTATGAATCCTAAAGGGGGAATATTACGGATAATTTTTTTTCCGTCGAAAAATGCAGAATTGGAACCGGTGCCGAGTATGCACACTATTCCCGCTATGCCATCCAGCACGCGGCAGGCAGCAAGCATGTCAGATTGCACTTCCGCCACATCTGGATCCCATACTTCACGGATCGCCTCCTCCATAGTGGAGCATATCTCAGGGGTGGCGGCTCCTGAACCGTAATAATGGATCTCGTTTATCCTGATGGATGCTTCTAATTTTTGTTTGACAGCCGAAAAATAGGTCACGGCATCCTGTTTTGAAATGCGCGCGACGTTAAACCCCTCGGTAGTGAACGAAGCTTTGGTGTTACCTTCCATGTCTACAAGAAGCCACTCAACTTTTGTGGAGCCTCCGTCAGCAATAAGGATATATCGAATGTTTTCGTACATTTATTTTATTTAAGTTTCGCAAGCTTCAACTTAAAGTTTAAGAGTTTAAAAGTTTAAAAGTTTATTCGCATCAAACAAATAAACTCATAAACTGCGCTTGCGCGATTAAACTTTTAAACTTCAACTTTACGCTTGCGAAAGTTGAATTATTTTAAATGTGAATAGTCCACAAAATTAAATTAAAAAGTGGAGATACGCAAAAAAACGTTCATGGCATTAGCGGAAATTGACATCAGAAGTGTCAATATAGGTGTAAGGCGGAAATATTAGGTTAACTTTCCTTGAAAACTCATGGAAACTCCACTTGATTTTTTTGTTTAAACTTAAGACTATATAGCTAAACTTAAAAATAATACTGCAAACTCTACATTATGAAATTCTCAAAGAAAACTGTTTTATGCCTGATGGCAACATTCGCATTTTGTGCGATGGGCACTGTTCTGACTTCTTGTGGCGGGGATACCCCAGACTCTCCGGAACCTGCACCAAAACCGACTCCAGAGGAACCAACTCCTGCACCTGTAGAGTCAGATGAGCTGCGAATCATGTCTTTTAATATGCGAACGATTACTTCTGCTGATGAAGGTGACAAATCCTGGGATAGTAGAAAACCGGCGATAGTATCCATGATAAAGGATCAGAAACCGGATATTATAGCTGGTCAGGAGCTTACTATTCCACAACGTACATTTATCAAAGATGAACTCCCGGATTATCTGATGATCGAGATTCCAGGTACGGGACCAAACGGAGGTAACGATGTTCTGATGTATCTAAAAAATCGTTTTGAAGTGGTGACATCCGGATATTTCTGGTTGAGTGACACCCCTGATACCCCATCCAAAAGTTTCAGTGTTGGCGATAATAAATATCACTGTACGGTGTGGGCTACTTTTAAAGAAATAACGTCAGGACTGGAATTTGTGGCGATGGGGACCCATTTCCCTGTCAGGACCAACACCGCTTATGATGCCAGTGCATATATAGAGGCAAGACAGAAAAGCGCGGAATTATGCATTGCGAGAATGAGGGGAATCGCCGGCAATGACAAAATGTGTTTCCTGATGGGTGATATGAACCAAGCGTGGAAAACAAGCAAGGGGGAGGACAATGCAGACGGTCAGAGAATCCTCGGAATCATTAAGGCATGGATGAAAGAAGCACGCACAGAAGTAAAAGATAATACGCCTGTTGGTGTGACTTCTTATAATTCATATGGCAGTGGCGCTATGAATCCTAACCGTATAATTGACCATATATTTTATCGTAATGCGGAAGGTCTTGATTTTACCACAATAGTGAAATCTTATAATAATATTCGATATATATCCGATCATTACCCAATCATGTTGAGGGTGAAATTACCAGGAATTAAGAAATAAGGTAAAACGCAAAAGGTAAGAAAAGAAAATATAGCTTTAAATGAAAAAGGTATTAGTTTTAGTAATGTTATTTTCAATCCTCTGTGCTGAGCGAATCAGCGCAGAGGAATTGAGAATAATGTCGTTCAACGTGAGATATAATACGCCAAAAGATCTTGGTGAAAATTCCTGGGATGCTCGCAAAGGAGCAGTCGTGAACCTGATAAAGCAGATGTCTCCGGATGTGGTAGGACTTCAGGAACCGCGCACCATCCAGCGTGCATATATAAAGGAATCGTTGCCTGAATATGCATATATGGAAGCTCCCGGCACAGGTGACGGAAGAGGCGGCAATGTCGGATTGATTTATCGTTCCGACAAATTTGAAAAGGTTGACGGAGGATGGTTTTATCTTGGACCAACCCCTGATATTCCCTCTCCAGCCTTTGATGCACCCGACAGCACTTGGCGTGTAACTATCTGGGCAAAACTTCGCGACAAGAAAAGTGGAAAGGAATTTACAGCCCTGTCTACACACCTTCCGGTGCGCACAAAGCCGCATCTTGCGGCGGAACCATATGTAAAGTCCCGCTTCCATGCTTCTCAACTTAATGTGAAACGTCTGAAAAACGTGGCAGGTGAAGATGGCACATGTTTCATTGTCGGAGACATGAACTGTTCTTTGCAGAAGGCGGATGGTTCGATCAATTATGATGGAGTGAAAGCCCTATCTCCATATCATGAATGGATGGAAGATGCACGTAAATTTGACGAACATCCTGAAATCAACAGTTTTAATGCATTCGGCAAAGGTGAAGATTCCCCTCACCGTAAAATAGACCAGATCTATTATCGCAATGCACAGCCGATTTCCTTTGTGACGATTACAGAACCGGTGGATGGTTTCAAATATGTTTCCGATCATTATCCTCTGATGTTCACCTGTGAATATTAAACAGCTTATAAAATAATTCAACTTTCGCAAGCGCAAAGTTGAAGTTTATAAGTTTAATCGCGCTTAGCGCAGTTGATAAGTTTATTTGTTTGATGCGAAAAAATGGGAACTCCGTCATGTTCGCATTCGATAAACTTTTAAACTCTTAAACTTTTAAACTTTAAGTTGACGCTTGCGAGACTTAAATAAAATCATATCATGAGACGACAATTTATCATTGCTTTGACATGTTTCTGTGGTATTGCAGGTGTCAGTGCTAAAAACTACACTTTGCAAAATGACAAAGTTCAGGTTGCCATAGATGAGCGTGGACGCTTGAAAAGCCTGAAAAACTTGACGACCGGTCGTGACTATGCCGGTGATGGTTATCTCTGGCGACTTTATTATGAACGCAAGGGTTTCAAGGAAAATGAAATCGCCGCAGGGATGCAATCCTCTCCGAAAATTGAGCAGGAGGGTAATAGCCTGATACTTACATATCCGCATGTCACACACGCTGACACTACGGTGAATGTGGCGTTGAAATTTACTATTTCTCTTGAACCCGAGATGGTGCGTTTCAGTTCTGAAATCACCAATAATCAGCCACACACCATTGTGCGTGAGTTGCATTATCCTCTCATTCAGGATATGAAACTTCCTGCAGACTATAAACTTTTCCTAACCCATACCGGCGGCCAGGTCTATGACAATCCCAAAGCGTTGATTGAGAAATATTCCATGGCGAAGCCCTACGCCACTCCGGCACAACGGTTCCGTCAGATGCCTGCTGCCTATCCTACACGCGCCACAACGGCAGGGTGCAGTGGAAATATGGCTGCCAACTGTTTTGCATGGTGGAACGACAAGGAAGGACTCTATCTCGGATCTCACGATCCTAAATTTCAGGACACTGGACACAGTCTCCGCCTATATCCTGATGGAAATAAAAAATTCACCCGTCTTGAGACCGGTTTCCAAAAATTTCCCCACGTCTTTTATGGTGAAACATGGGTAAACACGGCAAACGTCATAGCCCCTTACACCGGAACATGGCACAAGACCTCTGATTTTTATAAGGAATGGGCAAAAAGTTGGTGGGAGCATCGTGACTCTCCTGAATGGGTGAAGAAGATGAAGAGCTGGCAGCGTATTATCTTTAAATCCCAGTATGGTGAATATCATTACCATTATGCAGACCTGAACGGTCGTATAAAGAAGGCTGGAGAGGACTCCGGTTGCGACGTGGTATTTCCCTTTGGCTGGTGGCTTGAAGGTATGGATCATGGGAACCCCGACTATTCTCCCAACACTGAAGAGGGTGGAGACGAGGCATGGAAGAAAGCTATAGCTGACTATAAAGCGGCTGGGGGCAAGATTCTGTTGTATTACAATGGCAAACTCATAGACCGAGAGAGCGATTTCTATAAGAAAGGTAAAGCCAAGAAAATCGCATATTGTGACAATACAGGAGCAGAGCTTACAGAGCAGTACCGTTTTACAGGCAATGGATCCTTCCTCGGTTCATATGACGCACGAACCTTCTGTGTCGCCGACACCCGCAACGCGGAATGGCGCAAGAAACTTATCCAGATGGCTGATCGCGCACGTAAACTCGGTGCCAATTCCGTATTTTATGATCAGCTCGGCTATGCAGAGGCTGTGACAAACTGGGATCTCAGTCGTGAATTCCCGGTTCCTAACCATTGTGTGATAGCAGACAAGGCGAGAACTTTGAAAGAGATACGCGATCATAATGCCAAGTATGATCCCGAATTCGCATTGGGAACAGAATGGCTTACCGATGCCACCGCTAATTATTGTGATTACATTCATATCTATCAGGTTACAGCCGGACCCAATAGCTTCATAGACTGGTTCCGCTATACTTTCCCCGAAGTGAAGGTTTCAGACCGCGAGATCCGTGATGACAACGATATACCTCGCCGTGTTAACAACACTGTGTTGAAAGGTCTTGTGAACGATATCGAAATTTACCGCTGTCGTGGTCTTATCGATGAAACGCCCGTATATCAGGCTTATCTTAAAAAAGTGAACGACATAAAAGATAAATATGCTGATCTTTTGCTCGCCGGCACCTATCGCGACACACAGGGATTCACCTCTACCAATCCGGAAATAGAAGCGCGCGCCTTTGTCAATGGCAACAGCATGGCGATAGTTGCAACACGCGTATCATCGGGCGAACCGGAGGAAACTGTTATTGACGTTCCCGGATATAAGTTCCGCGAGAGTTCTGTGCTTGGCAACGCACAGGTTAAACCCGACGGCACTCGTGCGAAATTCGGACAAAACGACCTGGCAGTACTTATTTTTGATAAAATCTGAAAAACTCTCAGAGAGTGTTTAAATTTTAAACACTTTTTTCAATTCCCGTTAGCGGAATCTTAATGTTAACGTGTCTTAAATATGTATCCGGAATCAAAAGGGTAACTCCTTGGCATTCCGGATGCATAATAACCCAATACTAACCTGAGATCTAAACCACTTCTATGCCACATAACCATAAAAAGGAACTAAGGACTAAATTCGAGCAGGTCTTCCTTCAAAACTCAGGAAAGATATTCAATTTTGTCCTCTCCGTAAGCAACGGCAACAGCTATCTTGCCGAAGAAGTGACCCAAACTGCTTTCCAGAAATTATGGGAGCAACTTGATTCTTCAGCAACAGTGGAGAATATGACCTCATATCTCTTTACCGCTGCAAAAAACATAATGTTTAATTTAAGTCGCCATGAAACGGTGAAATGGATTTATCAGAATTACCTGATGCAACACCGCATGGAATCCGAACTGACCACCGATCAGACCATAGAAGGGAATTTCATGATGCAATATATAAGGACATTGCTTGAAGAGATGCCTCCGATGAGAAGAAAAGTGTTTGAAATGAGCAAACTCGATTATTATTCCACAAAAGAAATAGCCGAACAGTTGAATCTGTCGGTGAGCACAATAGAGACACATATTCAGCTTGGATTACGCTTTATGCGTGAAGAACTCCGCAAGCGATATGGCATAGTAGTATCGATGATGTTTCCAATTGCTGCTCTTTTACCAATAATCCAAATCTAACCACAATATATCTATCCATATGAATCAACATAAATACGATATCACCAATATTGTCGAGAATTCCTTGAGAGGGGATGCATCTCCTGAAGAAATGATGCTTCTCTCGAATTGGGTAATCACCGACAAGCATCTCAACGAATGGGTTGTAGAAGAGATCGCATCCCAGCCGCCTGTGGCAAAAGGGGCGGATCTTGACCATATATGTCAGAACATAATGAAGGAGAATCGCGGTCGTAAGGTAAGCTTGAAATATTTCTTGCTGACGATAGCTGCTCTTTTCGCCGGTTTCGGAGCTTTCTGGATCATGAACATAGAGCACCAAGAGCCACTCCATCCGCTAACAGTGCGCACTATGGAAGGAGAAAAATCAAGGGTTACTCTGCCTGACGGATCATCGGTGATGCTAAACTCTAAAACTCAACTCAGTTATCTTTACGATGATGAGAAAGGGTTGAGAAACGTGAAACTGAATGGGGAGGCATGGTTCGATGTAAAGACCGATCCCAAACATCCCTTTATCGTTGATTGTGACAATTTGAAGGTAGAATGCCGAGGAACGGAATTCAATGTCACCGCTTATCAGGACGATGAAACCGTGACGGTGGTTCTCAAGGATGGTAATATCAATGCCGTCTCTGCCCGCGATAATGTAGAGATGCGCCCGGGAATGCTTCTTCAGTATGACCGCACGTCAGGTCATGTCAACACGGACATGGTGACAGCCTCAGACTATTGCGACTGGAAGAAAGGGGAGATCCATTGCGATAACATAACACTCGAAGCTCTCTTTAAGCGGCTTTCGCGCACTTACGGAGTGCCAATACATATACAGACACCGTCATTGCGGAGTGAAAGGGTGTATGGTATGATGCTTGAAGGTGATCTCTCACATGTGCTTGATATAGTATGCGAGGCATGCGGAATGGAATACAGGATTGAAAGAGACAAATCCGTGTATGTTTTCAAATCGCACGCCGAATAAAATAAGCGCTATTAAACTTTTAAACTTCAACTTTTCGCTTGCAAAAGTTGAATAAGAAATATTCATCACTTTTTAATTAACCTATAAAATCATGTTAAAGACTACAGCAAGAATTCTGCTAATGCTCATAGCAATTCTTCCGTTGGGTAGCTGCGACGATGAAGATAATCGAGGAATCCCCGGATTCAGCGAGATCGTTGTCAGCCCGGCAAAGGATGTATATGAGGTTGGCGATCAGGTCACATGCACGATTCGCATGACAAGTCCTGCCGGTCCTACCTTGAAAAAAGCCACGTATTGGTGGTACACTTCCTGGTGGTTCAAGAGCACTGAATATCCAGTGGATTTTCAGGAGTTTAACGAGAACAACGAGTGTGTCTCGAATACAATCACTCTGACTGAGCCTGGAGATGTGAAACTCTATTTCTTCGGGCGACTCGAGTATCCCAATTATGACTGGGAGAAAATTGAGATATCCAAAACCATTAAAGTGAAAGGAACCGCATCATGAAAACCAATATCATTTCGAAACTGAGATTTGCGGCAGTGTCTGTCGCTGTTGCGGCGATTTCATCAGCCTCAATGGCTGACGTGACGGTGTCTTTCTCTCGCATCAGTTATCGCAAGGCTATGGAGGAAATCCAGAAGGTATCGAATCTTCATTTCTTCTATAACACCTCGCTCAAAGGACTCGACAACAAAGTGTCGCTTTCCGTGAAGAATGCATCTGAGCGATCAGCCCTCGACCGCCTTTTTGCCGGAAGCCAATTCGACTACACATTGAAGAGTGACAATACTGTGGTTGTCTATCAGAAAGGAGATTCTACCAAAGGAGAGACTACGAATAATGTGAAAGAGCAGAAAGACACAGGCAAAAAGGTTAAAGGCGTTGTGACCGATGAAAACGGAGAGCCGTTGGTCGGTGTCACTGTTAAGGTGAAGAATTCCAATAAGGCTGTAATGACAGATCTTGACGGCAATTATTCTCTTAATGATCTTAAGAAAGGAGATGTTGTAGAGCTTACTTATGTAGGATATACTCCCAAGACAGTGAAAATTGACAACTCCGGCTCATACGATGTCAGCATGCAAGAAATGGCATCCGACCTTGACGATTTTGTCGTTGTCGGTTACGGTAGCCAGAAGAAGGTCAATCTTACGGGTGCGGTCAGTGTCGTTACCGCCAAAGATCTAAACGGACGTCCTACGGGGAATGCCGCCATGGCTCTTCAGGGTGCCGATCCTGCACTTAATCTGACCATGGGTTCTGGCGGTCCGGATTCTGGGACTACACTCAATATCCGTGGCGCAACTTCAATCAACAGCAGCACGCCTCTCGTTCTTGTGGATGGTGTGGAGATGGATCTCACACGTATTAATGCCAACGATATTGAGAGTGTCTCCATCCTTAAGGATGCATCGGCAGCCGCCGTATACGGTGCCAAGGCATCGGCAGGTGTTGTGCTTGTAACCACTAAGTCAGGACAAAACGATCAGCGTGCGCGGGTTAGCTTCGACCTCAAGGCAGGTTGGAAACGTGAGACTACATGCACTGATTATATGACAAGCGGTTTCTGGCAGATGTGGGTAGGAGAGCAATCAATGTTAAACGACTCCGGGAAACGCTTCCTTACGGAATATCAGGAAGATGAATATGCACAGCTCTGGATGCGTCTTGATGATAAGGTGGAAAATCCGGAGAGACCATGGGCAGTCCCGACACCTGACAAGCACTGGATGTTCTATGCCAATTATGACTGGTATAACCACTATTTCCGCAAGAACCGTCCGATGCAGGATTATAATGTATCAATACGCGGCGGTTCAAAGAAAGTGAACTATTATGTAAGCGGCAGGGCGTACCTCGAGGATGGAATGTTCAATCTTCAGAACGATAAGTTCAAAAGTTTCTCATTCAGGGCAAAACTTAATGCTGATCTTACAAGCTGGTTGAGATACCGTGTGAATGCAAGTTTCTTTAATTCCCACTATGACCATCCGGGTTACTATGACCTTGACAATTTCTTCTACAAAGCGCAGCTCCATACATATGCAGCGTTCCTGCCCACCAACCCCGACGGGACATCTATATTCCAGTTCGCTCCCGGACTTGTTTCGACAGGTACCGTGAATGTGGGCGCGGGATACAATGCATTGATGAACTACGGGAAGCATAAAACGGTGGATCGCCAGAATGAATTCCTTGTAAAGAATGCTATCGAAATACAGCCTTTCCCGTGGTGGAAGATTATCGGGGAGTATGCCTATCTTTTCCGTAACACGACTCGTGAGAGCCGCACGATGCCAGTGCCTTTCAGCCGTACGGAGGGGGAGATAGAATATGTTGACAAGCAGTACAACGATGCAATATTCGGGGATAAGTTCTATCGCAACATGACCAATACGACCAGACAGACAATCAATGCCTATATGGAATTCACACCGAGCTTCGGCAATCACAATTTCAAGGCCACTGTCGGTTTCAACGGTGAAATATACCGCTATCTCTATTTCAAGGCAGGTCGCGAGGATCTTATGAGTGACGATATAAACTCTCTGACGATTGCGACAGGGAATCCTACAGAAATCACGGATAAGATAAATAACTCTGTAACCTATGGTATATTCGGACGTATCAACTATGATTACGAAGGGAAATATCTTGTGGAAGTATCAGGCCGTTACGATGGCACATCAAGATTTGCAAAACATCATCGTTGGGGTTTCTTCCCGTCGGCATCCGTTGGATGGCGTTTCAGTGAAGAAAAATTCTTCGAACCCCTGCAGCCCATATGGAGCAACGGTAAACTCCGCGCCTCGTATGGTATGCTCGGCAACCAGCAGGTTGGCTTTTATGACTATATCCTTGAGATGACTACCAATCAGGGCAACAACAACGTAACTTTCGATGGCGAGGATAAGATCTATTATGCAACGGTAAGTGACCCCGTAGCAGATGACCTCACATGGGAGAAAGTGATAACCTATAACCTAGGTCTTGATCTGGGATTCTTCAACAATCGTCTTGGAGTGTCGGGTGACATTTATATCCGTGACACCAAAGACATGCTTACGAGCGGGGCGCAGCTTCCGGAAGTTTACGGTGCAAAGGTACCTAATTCCAACTGCGCGAATCTCCGTACGAAAGGTTACGAACTCTCTGTTAACTGGACCGACAGCTTCAGGCTTCTTGGAAGTCCGTTCACCTATTCTGTGGGAGCCGGTTTGGGCGACCAGATTACGAAGATCACCAAATTCGACAACCCTGAGAAAATTCTTGGTAAACACTATGTAGGAGAAACACTCGGTGAAATATGGGGTTATCGTGTCGAAGGTCTTTTCAAAACTGAGGAAGAGGCTCAGGAGTATCAGAACAACATAGAATGTGCCACTTATGTCCATGTTGCCATGAATTCAGGTCCGAACAAGGGATTGCACGCCGGTGATGTGAAGTTCATAGACCTCAACGGAGATGGTGCGATCACACCCGGAAACAGCAAAGTCGGAGATTCCGGAGACCGCGTGGTGATTGGTAACAAGCGTCCGAGGTATAACTACAACTTCCGTGGAAGCATCCAGTGGAAAGGGATTGACATCTCAGCATTCTTCCAGGGAGTAGGTAAATGCAACTGGTATCCGAGCAGCGAGTCCCGTACATTCTGGGGTCCCTACTGTCGTCCGTACATGGCATTTGTGCCAGCAGACTTTCTTGATAAAGTTTGGACTGAAGACAATCCGGATGCCTATTTCCCCCGTCTTCGCACATACCAGGCATTGAGCAGCAAGCGTGCGTTATACGTGCAAAATGACCGTTATCTGCAAGATGTATCCTATCTGCGGCTTAAGAATCTGACAGTAGGATACACACTGCCGATCTGGAAAAATATATTCAGTGAGCTGCGTGTGTATTTTTCTGCCGAGAACCTTGCCTACTGGTCTCCTTTCAAGAAGCATTGCAAACATATAGATCCGGAGACGGCAACCAAATCAGGTGTCAAGAGTGGCGATGGTAATACATACGGTTTCTCTAAGTCATTCACATTCGGTGTAAATGTAACTTTCTAAAGTCGAATATCAATCATGAAATATTTCAGATATCTAATGGCTGCGGCATTCGTGATCGCTTTGGGCGGATGCACCAGCATGGATCAGTATCCGGAAGACAGCATATCCCCGGAAACTTATTTTGGCTCGGAGATGGAACTGCGTCAATATACAAATGCGTTCTACTCACTGATGCCGGCAATGTCAACATACCTATGGTATGAGCAGAACAGTGAACTTGTAATCAAGAATCTGCCGTCGCCGGAGCTCCTTGGCACAAGGGCACTCCCATCCAAGGCAAGCGAGGTGGGTTGGACGTGGACTGACCTGCGCGACATCAACTATTTCCTGCAATATTCCCATCGGTGCAATGATAAGGAAGTCAGGGATCACTATGATGGCGTGGCTTATTTCTTCAGGGCTTTTTTCTATTATAAAATGCTGGTGAAGTTTGGTGAAGTGCCATTGTATGACGAGCCGGTCGGTTCAAGCGACAAGGCAATGCTCTGCAAGCCCCGCGACAGTCGCGATGCCGTTATAAACCATATTCTCGAAGACTGCGACAGGGCATACGAATTGCTTCCCAAGGCTCATAACGCGACAGAGGTGTGTGCGTGGACTGCATTGGCTTTGAAATCGAGGGCGGCGTTGTTTGAGGGAACTTTCCGTAAGTATCATGACGGAGATCCGTTCAATCCTGATCATCTTGACTGGAAAAACCTTCTGAAGATTTGCGCAGAAGCATCAAAGCTGTTAATGGACAAGGGAGGATATTCACTGCATACCGGTGGATCGCTTCCATACAGAGAGATGTTTTATTCCCCCACAGCTGATGACAAGGAGTATATATGGGCACGTATCGCTACTGAGTCTGCAGGTAAGATGCATAATGCAAACGATGCTTCACTGACCCGAGGCATATCACTGTCAAAAAGGTTTGTCAGCCTTTATCTCATGACAGACGGTTCACGGTTTACGGACAAACCAAACTGGAAGACGATGGGATATATGGATGAATGCAAGGACCGTGACCCCCGAATGGCTCAGACTGTGCTTTGTCCGGGTTATAAGCAGAAAGGTTCCGCAGCGTTAAGCTTTACTAACTTCACCAGTACGAAGGGTGGCTACCAATTTATAAAATATGTGGCAGAGGCTTCCCAGAATGCTTATGATCACTGCCGGTCAGCACTCCCGATCTTCCGATTGGCAGAGGTTTATCTGAATTATGCGGAAGCTCTGGCAGAATTGGGGACATTGACTCAGACCGATCTTGACAATTCCATTAATAAGTTGCGTAAACGTGTAAAGATGCCGGATCTGAAACTGGCTGAAGCAAACCAGAATCCCGATCCGTTCTTGATGAGCGAGGAATGGGGGTATCCTAATGTTACGAAAAGTGATAATACCGGAGTGATACTTGAGATACGCAGGGAACGTCTTATAGAACTGGCTCTTGAGAACAACCATTATGAAGATATTCTTCGTTGGAAAGAGGGGAAAGTATATGAAAAACCATTTTACGGAATGTATTTCCCTGGACCCGGCAAATATGATATGACAGGAGACGGACGGGACAACATATGTCTTTATGAGGGTAAGAAACCATCCGGTTCGGGTCTTAAGTTCTTTCAGATAGGCAAAGACATCATCCTTTCGGAAGGAAACCACGGTTTCACAATCCGAAACAGCGAACCGGGTCTCGAACGCGTTTGGACCGAAACCCGCGACTATCTCTATGGTATTCCAACCAATGAGCGTATCCTTACTGGAGGTGTACTTACACAGAATCCGGGTTGGGACGACAAGCTCACATTTTAAATAGCGTTTAACTTTAATTAAAAACTAATATCATCATGAGGAAAAGAAACTTTATGATTGCAGTCGCTGCATTTACTATGCTCAGCGTACAGGCAAAGGATTATTTTGTGGCTCCTGAAGCCAGAGGTACAGGTGACGGCTCGTCATGGGAAAATGCCATGAAGCCTGACTGGAATTACGTATCCGGTGATAACATATATCTTTCCGAGGGAACATATGTCGCATCTTCAATAAAACTTGTGAATGGGGTATATTATACAGGTGGTTTCCCATCACAGGCAAAGGGTACGGATGTGACGGGTTACGCTCCCGAATCATATTCGACAGTTCTCACTCCCAACAATTCGAATACTGATGTATTCATGAGTCTGACCGGTGACAACAAGACTACAGAGACTATATTGAAGGGTGTTACTGTTAAAGGCGTTAAAGGATGTCAGGTAGGAGATTTCACAGGATCTGTGCTGTATCTTGAAAACGCTCTCCTTACTCTGGAGGATGTTGTTGTCACTGATAATACAACGACCTATGGAGGTATTATCGTGCCAAAATTCTCAATACTCAAATGCCACCGATGCGTATTCTCAAACAACATTCAGCTTAAAGAGAGTACCGGCAGTAGGGAAAAGGGCATAGGTTCAATCCTTATGTCTCTACGTAGTGGAGATGATACGAACCATACCCTTCTTGTGATGGACAGATGTGTCATTTACGGAAACTCATTCAATGATGCTGAAGCAGCATCCTGGACGGAAGAAGGGGGACTGATAAATGGCGAGAAGCATGGCTGTGATGTCATAATGGTAAATAATTTTGTTGACGGAGGAGGAATGAATATCAAAAGAATGGCAGGTTTCCTCAGAATGAACACCACCACCAAAACCACTCCGCAATTGGCTGCTTTTGCCTATAATACTATCTATAATTTCCAGGTAAGCGATGAGCAGGCAACAGGAACGACTGTTACGCTGGGAGGAAATACTTCGGTATTCTTTGGAGCAAATATCATTGTCAGTCCGCAGGATTATGTTGAAGTGGAATATGGTGAATTTATGCCTGATGGAGTGACAAAGCAGACCAATTACAAAGCTTCCTATATGAAAGACAATATCCTGAATCCAACGGAGGGGTCAACTTCGAATCAATGTTTTGCTATAGGTAAATGTTCAACAGCAGAGGATGTGCCTCAATGGCTTGGTGCTGGTTATAATTTCGTTGGAGGTCGCACAATGATCAACAAAGGAAATTTTTGGGTTGAAGACTGGGGGCGCATTACAAGCCAGTATGAGGTCGGAGACAATTGGAAAGTTATAAATCAGAGAGATGTGTTTGGTGACAATGAACCAAATGTGGATGGTTATGTAGGCTATATAGAGCCCCTTAAAGGTATTGGCTGTGAAGACGCAGACTCGCAGAAAATTATTGAAGCCTGGGAACTTTCTGCATTCCGCGATCATATAAAGCAATATCCTAATCTTTCTTATACAGTTGACTATCTGGACAACATTGATTTGACCATTGACATACTTGGTAACGAGCGAGGAGCAAAGACCTGGTCGGGATGTTATGATGTTACCAAAGGTCAAAGTGGTGTCAAGAGTATTCTTGCCGATGGAACTGATACCCTCTGCATCGTGAAAGTAGACACAGGTCTCTATGAAGTTAAAAGCGATATGGAAGCTAAAGTTTACGATATGACAGGACGCTGCGTAGCTACGGGTGTTGGATCTATTGATTTAAGAGGTTTTCCACAAGGCATATATGTTGTGAAAGCCGGCTCGAAAAGCACGAAGCTATTTAAATGAATGCAATGAAGTGATATAATGTAGATTAGCTGGTAGGAGGCGTGGCTCTCTCCGATTGCCACGCCTCCTTTTTCTTTAGTATCCCTTCTTATGCTCCTCTTTTAAAAACAATAACGATATGGGAATGCCACACATAAATAAAGTGATAATGATGGTCTGTATGGCTTCTGCCGTTCCTGCGGTCGGTGCTCAGCTGCCTGTTTTGAGAATTACAGACAATCCTGAGGTGAAAATCATGCCGAATTCTACATCCGAACTTAAAGTTTCAAACGACAGGATAGAGGTGACTACAAATGGATGGGCATCGGGCATAATTTTTGAAAATGATTGGAATCTGACGGGTTATAACCGTGTTCGCTTCAATGTTGAGAATCTTGACTCAGTACAATATCTGCAGATGACGTTTCATATGCAGGATAAAAAGAAATACGTATCCCCTATAAAAGGAGCGGCACCTGGCACCCTTACTGATAATTTTTATGTTGCTCCACGGGAAACAAGACAAGTGGAGATTTGGTTTCCAGCGGAAATACTGTATCCCGATGTTGATGCTGCCTTCGGAGGAATGCATGTAAGTCCATATGCTTATGCTGGTCATTATGCTTATCGCTTTAATCCATCTAATGTAAAAGCCATTAAAGTTCTTGCCCGTAGGCATACTGCCGGTGTGCACTATGTCATCTCTGACTTAATTATTCTTCCCGGTAAGGTTAAAGAGCCTGAACCGATGATGAAATTGGGGAAAAATGAATTTTTTCCATTCATAGACAGTTTTGGTCAGTTTAAGCATAAAGAATGGCCCGGAAAGATTCATTGTGATAACGATTTGAAAAAAGCCTTGAAAGCAGAGGAGAAGGATCTTGCCAATCATCCCGGTCCCAAAGACCGTTCTCGTTTTGGAGGATGGCTCAATGGACCCCGATTGCAGGCTACTGGTC
Source organism: uncultured Porphyromonadaceae bacterium (assembly GCA_902495075.1). Classification (GTDB taxonomy): domain Bacteria; phylum Bacteroidota; class Bacteroidia; order Bacteroidales; family Muribaculaceae; genus Lepagella. Next base: position 1,504 of record CABUVO010000037.1, on the reverse strand, counting down.
ATTATAGAGTTGAGAAAGTGAACGGAAAGTGGTGGCTTGTGGATCCGGAGGGGTATCTTTTTTGGTCGCATGGTGTGGTGCGAGTCACACCCTCAAGCGGGATAACACCTCTTGATAATCGTCGTCATTATTTTGAGAGTCTTCCGAAGGAAAATTCTGAACTTGGTCAATTTTATTTTACGTACGACACTTTGATGAAACCTTACTATGAGGTAAGGAATATCGACACTACTTACGATTATTCATGCGCCAATATATATCGCAAATATGGTTCTGATTTCCGTAAGAAATTTGCTGAGATGTCTCATCGACGACTTAAAAGCTGGGGACTCAATACTATCGCAAATTCTTCTGACCGCTCTATTTATATGATGGATCAGACTCCATATGTGGAGCGAATCGAGATTCATTCAAAACCATTGGAAGGTGCTGGTGGAGCATGGTGGCATTTCATGGATCCGTTTGATCCATCGTTTGAAGCGACAGAACGTGAACGACTTGAAGCCAAGAGAAAAGAAATTGAGGATCCCTGGTGCATAGGACTTTTTGTTGACAATGAAATCAACTGGGGTACACCTGAAACTCTCGCTACGGCGGCTATCACAGCTCCTGCTACTCAGGCTGCAAAAATAGAGATGATAAATGATCTGAAAAAGAAATATATTTCAATAGAGAATCTTAATGAAAAATGGGGCTCAAGGTTTGATTCTTGGGATGCATTGCTTGCAAACAGGGATACTGTGCCTGCGGCAGCCAGAGAAGACATTGAGACATTTAACCGAAGGCTTATTGAGGAATATTTCAGCACAGTACGTAGGGTATTCAAGGAATATGCGCCTAACAAGCTATATCTCGGATGTCGGTTTGCGGGATGGAATATTGATGTATTGTCAGCTGCATCGCGATATTGTGATGTAATCAGTTATAATCTTTATTATCATAATTTAAATTGGTTTAAAATTCCCGGTGGATTTGACAAACCAGTTATGATCGGAGAATTCCATTTTGGTGCAACGGATTGCGGTCTATTCCATCCTGGTCAAGTGCATACCAATAACCAGAAAGATAGGGCTCGTAGCTATTACGATTATGTGCATTCAGCCCTTATCCATCCGAATATTATAGGAACACACTGGCATCAATTTTCAGACCAGATGTCAAGTGGACGTTTCGATGGCGAAAATTTTCAGGTCGGTTTAACGGATGTATGCGATACACCTTATTATGATACGATAGAAAAAATTCGTGATATAGGGTACGGGATGTATGAGACCCGCTACAATGATAAATTATTTAAATAATTAGACAAAAGTACGTGTAAAATGTCAAAGACATCTTTAAATAATTGCACAGAAAATAAAGGCGATAACTACAAGTGGGCAGTGCTGGGGTTCCTGTGGGTGGCGTTCCTGCTCAACCAGGCGGACCGTCAGGTATTCAACGTTGTGCTGCCCCTGATCCGCGAGGACCTGCATCTGAGTGACGTCAGCGTGGGGTGTATCGC
>CABUVO010000036.1 GCA_902495075.1 uncultured Porphyromonadaceae bacterium | reverse complement strand
TCAGTTGGTTAGAGCACCTGACTGTTAATCAGGGGGTCGTTGGTTCAAGCCCATCCTGAAGCGCAAGGGAGAGTTCCGGTTTTCGGAGCTCTCTTTTTACTAACAACTAATCCATAGCTAAAATGAAAATGAAATTTGAATGTAAGGTAAGTATCGCGGCATGTGCGATGGCTCTTTTTGCTGCAATGTCTGTTGCTCAGACACAGCAGGTGCGCGTTTTTTCGCATCGTGGAGGTCGGATGGAACACGATGAGAACACAATGGAGGCATTTAAGGCGAGCCATAGGGCGGGATACACCGGTTATGAGACCGATATCCGCATAACCAAGGATGGGGAGTTGATTGTGACCCACGACAGCAAACTGGAGCGCACAACCAATGGCGTCGGTGCCGTTGAAGAGAAAACTCTTGCTGAGTTGCGCCGGCTTGACACCAAGAAGGGGAACAAGATGATTACTCTTGATGAACTGATGGATTTTCTTAAAGACAAACCCGGATTATACGTAGAGTTTGAAATGAAAACAAATCCATCGGATCTATATCCGGAAGATAAATTGCCGGAATATGTCGACAAGCTATATAAAAAGGTGATGGCAAAGAAGCCTAAGGATGCTGAGTTTATTTTCACGTCGTCGGATACGCGTTCGTTAAGATGTATGCAGCAACGCCATCCCGATGCCGACCTTCTTCTTATCACAAGTGATCCCGTGAGTAAAGCCACTGTCAATCTTTGCAAGGGGCTTGGGATTAAGCGGCTCGGCTCTAAAATGGGAGGAACTTCACGGGAGGCTGTCAAGCTCGCTCATAAGGAGGGGTTGACTGTGAGCCTATGGCCTGGGCAGTCGATAGAGGATTTCATGCTGGGCGTTTACCTCGGGGCAGATTATCTATGTACGGATATTCCAATCCAGCAGAAGGACTGGGCTGAGAAGAATGCCCCCTGGATCAACGTGAAATACTGATCAAATAATGGTTAATAATTAATGGTTAATAGTTTCCGACAAAGTGTCAGAACAACTATTAACCATTAATTATTAATTATTAACTAAAAAGAAGTGTTACGCTTCTTTGGGCTGCACGTTGATGAACTTGCGACCCTCTTTGCCGGTGGAGAACACCACGATTCCGTCGATGAGGGCGAAGAGTGTGTGATCCCTACCCATGCCTACGTTGAGACCGGGATGGTGCACTGTGCCACGCTGACGTTTGATGATGTTGCCTGCCTTGCAGTATGAACCACCGAAGATTTTGACTCCAAGTCGTTTGCTTTCTGATTCGCGGCCGTTCTTAGAACTACCGACACCTTTCTTATGTGCCATTTCTTATCTACGGTTTTAAGCGGTTACAATTTTTTTAATTAACACTTTGGAGAAGAACTGACGATGACCGTTTTTGCGACGATAGCCTTTGCGGCGTTTCTTCTTGAATACGATCACTTTCTCGCCCTTTACGAGGGGAGTAAGGACTTCACATTCCACTTTTGCACCTTCAACGGCAGGCGCACCGACTTTTACATCGCCGTCGGCATCAAGGAGGAGAACCTTGTCGAAAGCGACTGCGTCGCCCTCTTTTGTTTCCTCGCCGAGATAGTGAACATACAGATATTTGCCTTCTTCGGCTTTGAACTGCTGTCCCTTAATTTCTACGATAGCGTACATTTAAACTATTGAATTATAAATGAATCCGTTGGGCGGAGACTTCGCTGAGCCTCGCTTTTTCGAGCCTTGGCGGAAAAATGCGATGCAAAATTAATAAAAATTGTGATGAAGAGCAAATTATATGGTGTTAAATTTTGCCGTTATCGATTTATTTCGTAATTTTGCAGCGCTTTTTAAGAAAAGTGGCAGAAAAGGCTGAGAGAGCCTCTGTAGGCTTTTCAAAGAAAAGTTTTATCATTAATCATTTAAATTCTCTCAATTATGCATCTTTCAGCAGAAGAAAAGAAACACATTTTCGAGACTTACGGCCAGGGTCCTACAGATACAGGTAGCCCTGAAAGCCAGATTGCTCTTTTCTCGGTTCGTATCAAACACCTTACCGAGCATCTTAAAGAGAACCATAAGGACTTCACCACCGCTCGTGCCCTCAAGGCTCTTGTTGGTCAGCGCCGTAGCCTTCTTGATTATCTGATTCGCAAAGATATCAATCGTTATCGTGCGATCATCGCCAAGAAGGAGCTCGGAATCAGAAAATAATTCTGTGGTTTCGTAAAAATTTTAAAAGCAGAGGAGAAAATCCTTTGCTTTTTTTGTTATATTAACATAAATTCTGTTTCTTTACATTCAACTTATTATGAATAGAGCGCAGCGTATAATCGAGAAGTTACCACCGTGGCTCCTGACGGCAGTCACCACGGCGGCTATTTTATGGCTTACGCTCGCTCCGCGCCCGCTTGGGGATATGAAGCCGGAACTGTTTCCCGGAGCAGACAAGGTCGTTCACGCAATAATGTTCGGGGGGCTTCTCCTCATGATCTATGTTGATAAATCAAGAGTGGTAAACTGGCATCCGTTGCGGGGCTTCTTTACAGTTGTCGCAATGCTGGCGGTGATTCTGTTCGGTATAAGTATAGAATTTATTCAAGGGAGCATGGATGTTGGCAGGTCTTTTGATATTTACGACATATTGGCAGATGCAGCTGGAGCTGTCCTGGTAGCTGTATTATGGAATTTATTCACACGATTGCACGATGGAAGAAAACAAGGGTCCTGAGAAGGTGGAAATAAATGATGCCGCCTCAGATAAAGCGGTTGGAAAGGAGACGCGAAACAAGAAGCATCTCATAAAAACGACGTGGCTCAGACGCACGTTGAAAACCCTGATGTGGATTGTCATCGTGGTTCTTCTCATACCGGTGTTTCTTTATATACCTCCGGTTCAGACATTTGTAAAGAACATAGCTTGTGATTATGTGTATAAATCCACAGGGATGAAGGTTGACATAGGAAGATTCAGACTTTCGTTTCCTCTTGATGTCAGTCTTGAGAAGGTATTGGTGCTTGATCAGCATGCCGACACAATGGTGCGTGCCGAAAAAGTGATCGCGGACGTTAAAATTCTACCTCTTCTCAAACTTGATGTGCGACTCAAAAAGTTGAGTCTCGAAGAAGGATACTACCGCATGGTCTCTCCCGACTCATCCATGATCATGAGTGTGGCAGCCGGATTGCTTAATGTGGATGATAAGAGCTTTGCGAATATGGCTACCGGAGAAATAAGTCTTAACAAAGCTTTGCTGCGCAATGGAAATCTCAAGCTTTACATGAATGTGTGGAAACAGAAACCGACCCCGAAGGATTCCTCCTCTTTGACACCATTCCTGATCAAAGCAAATGATCTCAAACTCGAGAACTTTTCGTTTGCAATGTCAATGCTTCCAACTATAGATACTCTTTATCTCAATGCCCGGGATATCAATCTCAAGCAGGGAGTGGTTGACCTTGGCAAGAACAAGGTGAGCTGGAAGCTTGCCTCCGTAGCTGATGGTTCGGGGGCATACTACACCCCTACGCCGGAATGGGTGGCGGCACATCCCGCTCCGGAATCCCAGCCTTCTTCCGGACCGCCGATGCAGATTCTCGGAGATTCCATATCGCTCGACAGTTTCAAATTCATTTATGCGATGAAAGGAGCCAACCCCCTTCCAGGCTTTGATGCCTCCTACATCGAAGTGTCGGAGATTGGACTCGGCATGAAGGATTTTTACAACGAATCATCAACAGTGAAATTACCTATTACCCGATTGCAGGCTAAAGAACGAAGCGGGTTGCGGATTGTGAGCGGCAAAGGAGGAATTGATGTGGATTCGACCGGATTGTCGTTAAAGAATCTTGATATCACCACGCTCTATTCTTATGTGAGGGGGAGTGCCGACGTTCCGTTTGCGCTTATGGAACTGAAACCTGAGGCACCAGTGAATGTCAATGTCGAGGCGCGCCTGGGGATGCCAGACATAGATTCGTTCATGCCTTCCCTCAAAGAATACACGTCGATGCTTCCTGCGCGCAATCCTCTGGACGTAACGCTTGAGGCGAATGGCTCTCTTGAATCGGTAGACATAGATCGCCTTGAGGCATCCTTGCGCGATGTGATGTCTCTGCAAGCCAATGGGTATGCGGATAATCCTCTTGATATAAAGAATCTGGAAGCAGAGGTTGATTTCAACGGGCGCATCTCCGATCCCCGCCTTATCAATAAATTCATGGGAGAATCGGAAATAAAGGTTCCGGCATTCCATATCGAAGGAACAGCCTCTGCGATGCATGAGAACTATGGAGCTGATTTTACATTGACGAGCACAGCTGGAAATGCCTCCGGTAAAGGGCATATAGGCATGAATTCAGAGAAATACAATATAGATGCCGAAGTCAACGGACTTGACGTGGGCTATTTCATGCCTTCTCTTGGTATCGGAAGCGTAACAGCTTCGGTTCAGGCTGAAGGAGCCGGGTTCAATCCTTTGAGCGGAAGGGCTGTGACCGATGCAAGGCTTAGGGTAAATTCCATTGAATATAACAAGCGGTTGTTCAGCGATATTCGAGCAGATGTGGTGTTGAGGCAGGATAATAATTTTGATATCTATGCAGTGTCTGCCAATGATGGTCTGGATCTTGAAATAGAAGGCAACGGCTCCATTCATCCCGACGATTATGTGTTTGACATGACCGCCAGGATACGCGATCTGGATCTCCAAAAGATAGGGATGTCGCCGGAGTTGAGCAATGGGAAAGGCACAATTTACATCAATGGCACAGCGAGTCCTGACCGTTGGCTTTATGCCGCAGATCTCAAGCTCGTGGATTTCGACTGGAATCTTCCTAACCAGTATATACATCTTCCCGGTGGAGTTACAGCCCGCATAGACGCTACGGAATATTCCACCTCTGCAGATATCGATTCTTACATGACCTCGGTTGCATTCCGCAGCCCGTCGGGGCTAAAGATGCTTGTTGACGGCATGACGAAGGCAACGGATGAAATAATGTCGCAGGTCAAGGATAGAGACCTTCAGATGGACAGCATCAGTGCCGTGCTTCCTCCGTTCACTCTATCCCTCAACGCTTCCGGAAAGGGGTTGCTAAATCAATTCCTGGTTCCTTCCGGCATGAATATTGATACTGTATATGGCTCAATAGGTAAGGATTCTCTTTTTTACGGAAATATTGCCGCCCGGAGGTTCACGTCGGGCTCCATAAATATTGACTCTCTTGACATAGCCCTCAAGGAGCGTCGTAACCTTCTTGATTATAAAATACATATGGGTAATCGCCCTGGCACACTTGATGAGTTCGCACAAGTAAACCTGAATGGTTATCTGGGCAGCAACCGTCTCGGAGCATTCCTCACACAGCGTAATCTTCAAGGGAAAACGGGTTACAGAATAGGACTCACAGCGGCTGTGCAGGATTCTACGGTATCTGTGCACTTCACGCCTCTTAAATCTACCATAGCCTATTTGCCGTGGACGCTGAATGACGACAACTTCATAGACTACAACCTGAACAACATGAAAGTTGATGCCAATTTGATGGCGAAGAGTTCTGAAAGCAGTATCTTGCTGCGCACAGAACCCACATCTTCCGGTATTGACGCGCTTCATATGAAACTTGACAATATCAAGATCGAAGACTTCCTTAGCATGTCGCTTCTGGCACCTCCGATCACCGGTGCCGTCGATTCTGATATCCAGGTGCTTTATGACGGCTCTACGCTTTCGGGGAGCGGAACACTTGGTATCCGGCAGTTTACTTACGAAAAGAACAATCTTGGAGATTTCAATCTGAATCTTAAAGCCGGCATGGCTCATGACGGGAGCACTGATGTCACGGCATCAATGCTCGTTAATGGAGAGCCTGCGATCGCGGCTTATGCAAATCTAAAAAATGATTCAGTCGGAGGGCTGACCCCTGACAGTATAGGGTTGCGCCTGACTGAATTCCCGCTTAAGCTGGCAAACCCATTCCTTGGCAATATGGCGGCTCTGTCGGGCAGACTGAATGGAGACATGAGGATGGACGGCTCTTTCGCGAAGCCTATTCTCAACGGATATATTTCTTTCGCAGATGCATCTGTCTACATTCCTATGGCAGGATGCAAGTTGGGATTTGACACTGTGCCTGTAGGAGTAGTAAACAGCGTTGTGGATTTTGATCAGTTCGACATATATGGAGTGAATGCAAATCCGATTACTATAAATGGTTCGGTAGATGCATCTTCTTTTAGCAATATTCTACTCAACTTAGGCATCAATGCGAGGAACTGCCAGTTGATAAAGAGCGACAGCCGTTCGAAGGCGGATCTATTCGGCAAGTTGTTTATCAACCTTGACGGATCTGTGAAAGGCTCCATGAGCATGATGGATATCAAGGCGAATCTTGACATCCTCGGCACCACAGATGTGACCTACAGACTAAATATGGCTCCTTCGGAAATAACCGGAGGATCATCAGATAATGTTGTGAAATTTGTAAACTTCAATGACACAACGCAAGTGGTAAAGGCAGATTCCGTTGCGCCGGCATCCTCTATGAGGATCAGGGCTGGACTGACAATTTCTCCCGGCACGCAGGCAATCGTGCTTCTTTCCTCCAATGGCTCCGACAGGGTGCAGCTACAGCCTACAGCCAGTCTTAATTATTTCCAGAACTATATGGGAGACATGCGGCTCAACGGCACGCTAACCCTTGGAAACGGTTTCGCAAGATACAGCATACCTGTAATAGGAGAGAAAATGTTTACATTCAATCCGTCAAGTCAGGTGACATGGAGCGGAGACCTCATGAATCCGAAACTGAACATTACCGCCACCGACGATATGAAGGCAAATGTGACCCAGGGATCGAACAGCCGTCTTGTAAATTTCCTTGTCACACTTAAGGCGACCGGGTCTTTAAGTTCACCCAACGTGAATTTCGATCTCTCAACGGATGACGATCTCAGTTTGCAGAACGAATTGCAGTCGATGAGTGCTGACCAGCGTCAGACCCAGGCGATGAATCTTCTTCTCACCGGGCAATATACAGGTCAGAACATCAAGACCAACAGTGCTTCTGCCCTCAGCACCGGGATGCTTTACGGTTATCTTGCATCAACACTGAATAAGTGGGCAGCGCAGAATATCCGAGGCGTGGATCTTTCCTTCGGCGTGGATCAATATGACAGAATACAGGATGGCGCGAGCAGCACACAAACCAGCTATAGCTACAAGGTTTCAAAATCGTTGTTCAATAACCGGTTTAAAATCCAGGTCGGAGGTAACTATTCAACCGATGCCTCTGCCGACGAGAACCTGAGCCAGAACCTTATCAGTGATATTTCGGCAGAATATGTGTTGAAACAGACGGAAACTGTCAATATGTCGGTTCGTCTTTTCCGTCACACAGGATTTGAAAGTATTCTTGAGGGAGAGATCACGGAGACAGGAGCGGGTTTCGTGCTAAAGCGTAAACTCAATAACCTTTTGCATATTTTCCGATTCGGCAGAGGAAGGAAAAAAGAGAAAAATGATACGACTGCAGTTATGGAGTCTGCTATGCCGAAGGATACGACTGTAAATGATAATTCAGCTGTGGTAAGGAAGGAGGATGGAAATGAATAAGGAAAGCAATGTGTTATCGATGAGAAGTTTTTTACATATTATTGCCGCAATCCTTATTATTGTGGTTGCCGGATGTTCAACAACTTCAAAACTTGACGATGGCGAGATTCTTTACAACGGCATGAAACTCAATGTCAAGGCAGCCGAAGGAGACAAAGTCCCGGCAGGCGTGACAGCGGATATGAGTAAGGCTGTGAATGTAAGGCCCAATAATCCGTGGCCATTCATAAGCCCGTATATGCGGAATCCGTTGCCGCTCGGATTATGGGTGTACAACCACATGAATGATTCCGCAAAGGGGCTGAAAGGATGGATATACAATAAACTGGTGGAGAAACCTGTGCTTGTAACAGATGCCCGTCCTGCAACCCGAGTAAAGATGCTTGAGTCGATACTTGATGACAACGGCTATTTTGGCTCAAAGGTTTCATATTCGCTGCAGAGCGGGAGGAATCCTAAAAAAGCAAAAATCATATATGATGCTGATCTTCCGGCTCCTTATCTGATCGACAGCATACAATACATTAACGATGGAACCAAGCTCGGATTCCTCATCGACACCATATCCAAGCGAAGCAAGTATCTCGTGAAAGGGGAGCGCTTCTGTGTGGATTCTCTTGAGGCTGTGCGCACGAAAATAGCCAACACCCTCCGTAATTTAGGATATTACTATTTCCGTCCCGAGTATATTGAATATCTTGCCGACAGTATAATCACGCCTCATGCCATCGCTCTTCGCGTATCGCTTGCCGACAACATCCCTGAAATGGCGCGCAGGCAATATCGGGTAGGCAATATCTATACATACGTTACTCGACGAAGCACGCGGAATCCAGGAACTCCGGATACTATACCAACCGAAAAGGGAGACTTGATTGTATACCGTCCTGCCAAGCTGAGAAAAAACGTGATACCTTCGTGCATTACTTTCCGCAAGGGGAGAATATTCTCCGTATGGGACATGGACCGCACGCAGGAGCGTCTCGCACGACTCGGAATGTTCGGGAACATACAGATGCAGGCACTTCCGGCGGATACATCAGCCAAGGATCCGAAACTTGATTTATATATCACATGTCAATTCGATCGTCCGATGGAGGCGACGCTTGAGGCGAACATCGCATATAAATCCAATTCTTATCTCGGACCAGGGCTTGTTATAGGCGTTACCAACAACAATACATTCGGAGGAGCCGAAAAACTTTCTCTGACGTTTAATGCCAACTATGAGTGGCAGACAGGGCACAATCGCGGAAGCATATTCAACAGTTATGAATTCGGTGTTACCGGCTCGCTTGCCTTTCCTCGTCTGCTTGCTCCAAAATTCATCCCGCGCAGCAACCGTGAGCTAAACTGGACAACCATATCGCTGGGTGTTGACATTATGAATCGTCCGCATTATTTCAAGCTTGCGGATTTTCATGTAGGCATTAATTACGAATGGCATCCGTCGCGCCATGTGCTGAATCAGTTGACGTTGTTTAAGCTCACGTACAACAAACTTATGCACACTACGGAAGAATTTGAATCTGTAATGGCAGACAATCCGGCTGTTGCCCTCAGTTTCCAGAGTCAGTATATTCCACAGCTGAGCTATACGTATACTCTCGACAAATTCCTTGAGCGGGAAAAGATCAACGGCATCAATTTCACCGCTTCCGTCACAGAGGCAGGCAATGTGTTCGATGGTATCTACAGCCTGTGTGGAGTAAAGGGAGAGAAGCGCCTATTCGGCACTCCGTTCTCGCAGTTCGTAAAGGGCCAGGCACAGCTTGTGTATAGCCGGAGGCTCATAAGAGGATCGGATCAATGGCTTGTCTCGAGAATCCTTATAGGTGCCGCTCATGCCTACGGCAATTCGAAGGTTGTGCCTTATTCCGAACAATTCTACATCGGAGGAGCCAACTCAATACGTGCGTTTACTGTGCGCTCGCTTGGTCCCGGAAGTTATCGACCTCCACAGAGCCTGCAGAATGGATATTTTGACCAGACGGGAACATTCAAGCTGGAACTCAACAGTGAATATCGCTTTCCAATTGTGAGCGTGCTTCATGGAGCGTTATTCGTTGATGCCGGCAACATCTGGCTCTTGGAGAATGATCCTTCGCGCCCCGGAGGAAAGCTCAGTGGCAAGTCTTTCTTCAAGGATCTCGCGCTTGGCACAGGCGTAGGATTGCGTGTGGATATAGGGATGCTTGTGATCCGAGGGGATCTCGGTTATGGACTGCATGCTCCATATTACAATGGCACAAATCATTATTTCAATATTGCCTTTAAAAAGGCATTCGCGTTTCACCTCGCAATCGGATACCCGTTCTGATGAGAAGGGAAAAGGTTAAAAGTAAAAGGGAAGAAGGGAGAAGTGAGAAAGGAGAAGTAAAAGGTGAAAGGTAAAGAATTGAGGGAAATAAATTATGTTTTATAACATCATATCGCGGATTTTTTTGTAATTTTGCAGATTGAAAACAACTAAGGTATGCAGAATATAAGAAATATAGCGATTATCGCGCACGTCGACCATGGCAAAACGACACTGGTCGACAAGATGCTTCTCGCCGGTCACCTTTTCCGCGAGAACCAGAACGCAGGAGAATTAATCCTCGACAATAACGATCTGGAGCGCGAACGCGGCATAACAATCCTTTCCAAGAATGTATCAATAAATTATAAAGGCACTAAAATCAATATTATAGACACTCCGGGACACGCCGATTTCGGTGGAGAGGTTGAACGTGTGCTCAATATGGCTGACGGCTGTCTCCTTCTTGTGGATGCATTCGAAGGTCCGATGCCTCAGACGCGTTTCGTGCTTCAGAAAGCTATCCAGATGGGGCTAAAACCGGTGGTGGTGATAAATAAGGTTGACAAACCCAACTGTCGTCCCGATGAAGTGAACGAGATGGTGTTTGATCTTATGTTTAATCTTGACGCCACTGAGGATCAGCTTGATTTCCCAACAATTTATGGATCGGCAAAGCAAAACTGGATGTCGACCGACTGGCGCGAGCCAAAGGAGGATATCACAGCGGTGCTTGATGCCATTATAGATAACATTCCTGCTCCGACTCAGATAGAGGGAGACCCGCAGATGCTTATCACGAGTCTTGATTTCAGCAACTATGTGGGTAGGATTGCCGTCGGGCGTGTGCACCGGGGCACAATCCGCGAAGGTCAGGAACTTGGTCTTTGTAAAAAAGATGGCACTGTGACCCGTCAGCGCGTGAAAGAACTCCATACGTTTGAAGGGATGGGGCGTAAAAAGGTGCAGGAAGTATCGAGTGGAGACATATGCGCCATTGTTGGTCTTGAGGATTTTGAAATTGGTGATACGCTCACGCTCTTTGATAATCCAGAGCCACTTCCCCGCATTGCAATTGACGAACCTACAATGTCAATGACCTTTACCATTAATGATTCACCATTCTTCGGTAAAGATGGCAAGTATGTTACCTCGCGCCATATCAACGATCGTCTTGAAAGGGAACTTGACCGCAATCTTGCGCTCCGTGTTGAGAAGGGAGCAAACGAGGATAAATGGACTGTGTTTGGCAGGGGTGTGTTGCATCTCTCTATCCTGATCGAGACAATGCGCCGTGAGGGATATGAACTTCAGGTTGGACAGCCACAGGTAATTATAAAAGAGATAGATGGAAAGAAATGTGAACCGATAGAGGCTCTTTCCATAAATGTGCCTGAGGAATATTCATCAAAAGTGGTGGATATGGTAACCCGCCGTAAAGGTGAGATCGTATCTATGGATACGCGCAACGATCGTATCGATATAGAATTCCATATTCCTTCAAGAGGTATAATCGGATTGCGAAACAATGTGCTGACGGCTACTGCCGGAGAGGCTATCATGGCTCATAGATTCCTTGAATACCAGCCGTGGAAGGGAGATATCGAGCGTCGCACAAATGGTTCGCTTATTGCAATGGAAGGCGGCACAGCCTATGCTTATGCAATAGACAAGCTTCAGGATCGAGGCAGATTTTTTATCTTCCCGCAGGAGGATGTATATGCAGGTCAGGTAGTGGGTGAGAATGCAAAAGATAATGACATCGTGGTTAATGTAACCAAATCCAAGAAACTGACAAACATGCGTGCTTCCGGAGCCGACGACAAGGCTCGCATCGTGCCTCCCGTGGTGTTCTCCCTTGAAGAGGCGTTGGAATACATCAAGGAAGATGAATATGTGGAGGTAACGCCCAATCATATCCGCCTGAGAAAGATCATTCTTGATGAGAATGAGCGCAAGCGTGCCAACCGCAGTTGAACCATTATGACTTACAGGACGTTGTAACGATAAAGAAGACGTTCGGCTCCAGCGGGTGCGAAACCTCTTTGAGAGAACGGCTTGTAAGTATTATAAATATAAATTAAAAAGACCTCGGGAGTGCTCTCGAGGTCTTCGTTTTCCCGGTCTATCAAAAATTGCGCCCTTTATAAGAACCATGAATGGCCGGGTTTGGGGATGAAGAATAGTGTTTATCCGTTTGATGTGCCGATTATATCGCTGAATGTTCCGATAGAAAACAGCCACCACACGAGAATAAATATCAGGATGATGATGCCGAGCCATAACCAAAGTTTATTGGTTTTGGCAGATCCATTGTTTTTGCGGACTTTGCCTTCGGCTTTGAGCCCCTCAGCCTGAGGTGCAACATAGCCTTCGCGAGCCTCACGAATCTCCCTTTTCGCGTTTGATTCGTTCTCTCTGATGTGTTTTTCCTTTGTATCCATAACCTTAATTGTTTATTTACATATTAAACAATAGACGGCGGCAAAAGGTTTAGACCCTCAAGTTAACATTTTTTAGGTATGTAACCTTATCTGCCACTTCTTCATTTTATTTCCAATTCCACATGGATTATTCGCGAATGATCCAGTTTAGATTGAGCATCAGGGTAGAGGCGGATTTATGTGGCATAGCATAAGAAACGCCAACCCCAAAGTTTCTAACTCTAATGCCACCTCCAAGAGAGAATCCGGAGAGGAAATTACGCTGGTAGGCAGACATGTCAGTGCGTGTCTTGTAGTTGTAACCTATTGCAAGATAAAATTTCTCGGAAGGGGAGTATTGGAGCCCGAATACCAAATGCCGGAATAAGTCTGTAAAGAAACTCGATTTGATCTGCTGCCTTTTGTCGGGATCGTTACTGTCGTGTGAATAATATGGAAGTTTCCAGCGTGTCAGATGCCACGCGTTGATGGAGAGCTGAAACGCAGAGTTCCCAAGTGTCTGCATATATCCGAGACGAAAATCAAACGGAAGACGGTTATATTCGGAATCGAAACGTTTCACTTGTCCTCCCATGTTGGTAAGAACAGCCGATAAAGAGAGGTCTTTTTCCTCATTATAATAATTTATACCCAGATCCACAGCCATGGCAAACGCGGTGTATTGCTCATAGTTGCTATAGATCATGCGATAGCTTACACCTCCACGGAGGCGTTCGGTAATGTCGTGGGAATAAGTGCCTTCAAAAACAATATCCTGAGGAGTAAAGGAACCTGTTGGAGTGCCATCCTGAAGGTATCCGTCGAATGCTCCATAATTGAGATATCTGATGCCGGCTGCCCATGCGCTTCTTTCACCTGCCGGCATGCCGAAACGCACACCGCCGAAATTTCCCGAACCCATATAGTGCATATATGATGCTGCAGCCTGATATCCGACCTCCGGACCCAGCAGGGCAGGGTTCTGATCAACAAGAAGGATATCGTTGTCGATCAGTGCTGAGTTGACACCACCAAGGGCGTAGGTATGTGATGAAACAGGGATATCCAGAAAACCATATCCTGAAGAGGTGTTTTGCGCTTCTGCCGAAAGTATAGATCCGGCGGAAACGAGGGTGCATAAGTATATTTTGAGGTTCTTTGCAAATTTCATCTATCTATAAACGCAAAAACACCCTCTATTCGTATAATGCGCCATTCCTGAGCCGTAACATTTTTGCAGTATGGAGCCTAAAATTCGCAGATTCTTCACGTTATTTTGGTATGTTAAAAGATTTGTCGTATCTTTGGAGACTAATCAAAACAATCAGAACTAATTTCACTTAAAAGCACTTAAAAAGCACATGAAATATATCACCTCCGGTATTATATTGGCAATATCATGCCTGCTTGTTTCTGGATTTACTGCCGAAGCCGTAACGCCATTGACGTCATGCGCCCATAGCGATGATGTAGCCTATAACGCCTATGTAAAAGGGACCAAGCTGAAAATGATGGGAGATTACACTGCCGCTACAGGGTTCTCATTAGGCAGCGCGGGCGAATATCTGATTGCTCCCCAAAAGATCGGTAAGGTGACCTTCAAGCTTGGAGGGAAATATAACAAGCTAACATTCATGATGGGTCCGATGGTCAATACACGGGTCAGCAGCCAGCCGTCGATTGTAACAGTACGTGCCGACGGCAAGAAACTTGTGGATGAGAAGATTTACGATTTCGACATACCGCGTTCCTTCGAGGTAAATGTTGCCGGCGCGCAAGAGGTAACTTTCGATATCCTGTCAGGCGAGATTTATCTTGGAGTGGGACAGCCTCAGCTCTGGACAGCCGGAGAGACACCAAGGAAGCCACAGCTCGATCAGTCTGCTGCGAAGACAAAGGCACTGCTTGTGACCGATCTGCCGCCATATTATACGAACAGTAATGTCCAGCTTATTTCTCCCACCGGAAAATACAAGACGATGAAAATCAACGGAAACAAGTATCATAACGGTTTGGCATTGAATATGAAAATGCAGATTTCCGGAGGTCATTTCGGAAGTGTCATGTTCAACCTCAACAAAAGATACGACAAGCTGAGTTTCATAGTAGGTCCGTTGGATAACAACAGGAATACAGCCGAGGGGCAGGGGTATCTGACAATCCAAGGTGACGGATACACTATCTACCAGAAGGAGATACGTCAGCTCGACACAGCCGAGCAGGTGGTAATAGATGTGGGGGGAGTAAGCCGTCTGTCATTCCATTCTGACCAATCTCAATGGGATATCAACGCCGGTTTCGCCGAAGTCACAGCATGGCCTAAAGGTATGACACCGGAGAGTGTGGACGTTTCGCAACCGGTAGCCGCCGATCCTAAACTCGCGAAGCTTCCGGACGTATGCCCGCTTATGAGCAACATCGAGCCGTTCGCCATACTCGGTGGCCTTGACCGCGATCAGATGCTGTTCACAGGCAAGAGCGACTACATCGGCTTCTCGATGGGAGGCGTACAACATTCAGAGGGTATGTTGTTCACATCGGGAGCGAGCTTCTTCCACGACCATATATATTCGTCAGCATCGTTCGACCTCGGCGGTCAGTTCGATTATATCACTTTTGTAACCGGTTCAGTGGGCAGTTCGAACGTGAAAGACGGCGAGATTAATGTGCTTGCCGATGACAAGATACTCTACACTGTTCCGGTGCACGCAACCGGCATGCCAATCAAACATTGGGTTAAAATTGACAAATGTCGCAAGCTGACCTTCGACAACCGCAAGGGGGGTGGAACCGTGGGAGTCGCAGACATTGTGCTTTATAGGGGTAATATCGTTGAAAACGACTTGTTCACGCATCCTAAACCTGATTGTCCGGAGAATATCGACCTGTTGCGCTTAACCAAACCTTATCTGCATTATGTGTCGGGTACTTCTGAAGGATTATGTTGTGACGGCTCTGATATCAAGAAATATTGGACACTCCGCGACGGTACGCGCATAAACAACGGTTTCATGCTGAAGACAAGTGTTCATTTCTCACTTGAACACGGAGTTCTCGGCGATGACCCCAACGCGGCGATGGCGGGAGCAGTCGGCGCGACAGCAGTAGGATCTTCGTTTGTAGCCGGAGGTGTGGTCGGCGGCAGCATGATTGGCTCCTCGCTCGCCGGCATGGCGGGACTGATGATGCTGGCGGCGGGAGGCGAAGCTGAAGAATCGTCGGTGGCTGCGTTCAATACATATGGTGAATATAACTCGGTGACATTTACAGTGGCATGTATAAGTCCTGCCGACTCCGGACTGCTTGATGCCGGCACTTATACCGACCGTCAGCAGCGTATCCTGATCGGAGCCGATGGCGAAGTCGTGACGGAACTGATGCTCAATGAAATAAACGACCCCGTGACATTCACTGTGCCGATCAACGGCTGCCAGCAGCTCATATTCTGGATGCCATGTGACAACGGATCCGGCAAATATATCGTGTATAACGCAAAACTGTCGAAAGCGAAAACAAAACTGATTCGCCCGGAATCGAGCGTAAAATCACAAGAGAAGGTGACATTGTTCGGTTGGACGGATGTCCCCGCTCCCAACAAATGGGATAAGCCGCAGATGACAAACGTGGGCAACGTCAATCAGTATTTTGGCAATGTTCTCCAACTGTATAACGGTGTCAACTCACTAATTCACAACAACGAAGGTCAGCCAAAGTATGAATATCACACATGGTATCTCAAGACATCGCAAGGACTGGTTTGCAAAGCTACCCGAATAATCAACAACGGCGGTACCAACGCAGTGCGCAACGCTACGGGTGTTCAGGCAGCCCTCGGCGCCAACTTCGATCCCTTCGAAGTGAGAATTCCTGAACTCGGGACAGAGATTTTGCGTGAAATTGAAACTTTGAATAAACTCAATTCACTGGTAAACTCAATTCGCGTAAACCAGGCGACGGTATCCATCTCACTGCCGCAACTCGGTTTAGGAGCGATAAGATATGGCAAAGAGCTTGGCAAAAGCAAAAAGATTGTAGACCAATGCAATAAAGTGGTTGACACCTATCTGAAAAGCAAGAAGGAGCACTTCGCCGCTATCAAATGGCTACTTGACAACGCTGCGATAGTAGAGGGTAAAAAATCGACTGAATATACAATCTTCACTCCTCTTGAATCAGGTGAAGTTCCGCCGGCAGACGCTGACATACAGCTCGTCGAGACCTTTAAAGTAAAGTAACCTGCTAATACGAATGATAAATAAATCCGTCATATCAAGAAGTTTGCTGGTGTGCTTCAACGCACTGTTGCTCGTGTCGCTCACACTTTTGGGCAACTCGCTGTCAATAGACAGGAATGGCACAGGTAGCATCATGAAGCAACTCGACGTGGTGCGGCAGATATATACAGACAAGATATCAGGTAAGGCAGACGTGAATCAGGCATCTATGTCACAGGAATTTTTCCCTGTCAATATCGGTTATGACCGGGAGATGGTGCCCGCAGTCGATGATTTCGGAATCCCTGTTGGCGAACGTCCTGTGGTGAGCCGCGGACGCCTGGCGCAGTTTTTGTCATCCATCAGGGACGCTAATTACAAGAGCGTGATTGTGGATGTGCAATTTTTTAAATCGGATTCCGGCGAGGCAGACTCTCTCTTATTCGCAACCCTAAACAATATGCCGCGTCTGCTTGTCTCGGCAAATGGTGAAGAAGATGCGGAGGATGCGATTCAGCCTAACAGACTTGCTTCATCTGAATACAATGTATCGCTTGACGAGGATAATTTCGTAAAATATCGCTACGACCACGGCGATGTGCAGGATATGGCTCTGTCTACCTATAATCTGCGCAACGGTTTCGATGTATGTCTCGCAGGTCTGTTCCCAAGCGACCATGGTAGACTTGCTATGGGCACATTGCCTCTTTGGATGCCTTATCGTATTGATGGGTGTTACGATGCAGATGGCGAGAAGACATATTATAACCTCACCGCAGACCTATTGGATGTATATTCTCCTGATGAATTCGCCGAACTCGTTGAGGGGAAGACCATAGTAATAGGTGATTTTGTCGGCGGCGATGATCACGACACTTACACAGGCTCGATTGCGGGTCCGGTAATACTAATTAACGCAGTAATAGCTCTGGAGGCAGGACGTCACCTTATCAACTGGCGGTGGATGGGAATTTTCTTCGTGATATATGTGCTTCTTACGCTGATGCTTATATACGATCCGTTTAGTCTGTTGCCAGCAAAATGGGCGCAATCCAAAATTGTTCACCTGTTTATAGCGGGGTTAAGCTTCGGCGTAGTTATTTTGGGACTTAACATCGTAATGTATCTTTTCACCGGGGTAATGTGCGACCTTTACTTCCCTACACTCTGGCTCACAGTACTTTACTTCATAAAAGAGAATTGCGAATCAATTAAACGCCAGTTCGGAATCGTAGTCAAATACATAAAAAAGTAACTTCTCAAAAGCAAAAAGTATGAAAAATATTATTGTAGCTGTGGTTTTCTCGTTAATGTCGGTATTTGCGGCTTCCGCCGACAATTTCAAAATTTTATATCTTACCACTCCGAATATCACAATCGGGGGCAAAGTTTATCAGGTCGGCGATACTTTCTCCGGCAACGCATCCATCAGATGGTCGGCTCCACGCCAAGCAATGAAGGTGCAGAATACCACAACCAAGAAGCAGTCGTTGGTAGTTGCAGAAAAGTATACAGGCATCAAATCCGCCGATATGAACTCCTATTTCGTTCAGTCAAAGCAGTTGTCGACTCGTCAGGGTGAACTGATCAACACTCTGGAGCTTGGCATAGTCTTGAGTGATACTTATTACTTGCTTGATCCAATTGAGCTCAAGACAACTCTTCCAGTTGACGACAAACACTTCTTCTTCGCTAGCTATGACTACAATGGCGAGACCATCAACAAGAAGCTCAACTGCAAAGAAGGGATTCTAACCTTTGACCGTAGCCTATATTCCATCGACGGCAATCCGATCGAACCTTTCGATGTCACCCTTTCTGTATGGTACATGGACGCATCGGCGGGCAAACGCACTTTGGTAACTGATAAAATGATAATTATACCAATATGAGAATATTAAATGCTGCGGCCGTCTGTTTCCTGTTGCTGATCTCGCCGATTGCTTCTGCCGATGATGGTGTGCAGGTAATGCTGCATCGTGGGCATCCGATAAAGGATTTTGTCATCAGTTATGACGAGCGATATATTCTGACGCGCTCGGATGGTGAGGTTTGTGTATGGGATCTCAACAACCGTATGCTTATGGCAACGCTGCCGATGTTCACATCGGAAATATACGCGCATCCGACAGATCCTGCACTATTTTATGCTGACACTCAGGAATTTAAGTTAAAGGCCATAGAGGATCCGTCGCTTGATGCCAACGAGGTGATAAACTGGACTACAGGTAAGCGCATCGGGCGCGTTTCATCGGGCAGGATGCCGAAGTTTCGTGCCGGATCCGATTTCACTTTTGTCAAGAACGGAGACATGCTCCTTATGACCACAACACAAGGTGACAATGTGACGCTTGCCGGAACAATCGGCGGAATGAACCGCACTGCCGGGAAGGCTGTCAGTTACGGCACTGACTCGCTTTTGACCAAGGGACAATATCCGTTGGTGTGGGATCTGCGGCATGCCACACTTGTCGGGAAAGCGCCTTCCTCAGAAAATAAATATCCCGCCTATTTCCAACCAGATATATTCCAGGTCCCTGCAAAAGGACGCATAATAACGGCAGTCTCACGCCCGTACGGCAACGGCAGATTTCTGGTGGGTACCGACAATACGTTTGTAGAAAGAATCGAAGATAAAGGGGAGGCGTTGATTGAAGGTTCTCTGAAGAGCGAAAAACCGCTTCGGTTTGGTTCTCAGAATTGCCTCAAGATTCGGGACATCAAGATAGCTCCTCATGATGACTATGCTGTTGTTGCATCAGCCTACCGGACTGTGGCGACACTGGATCTTAAAACGATAAGCTACACCGGCGACCTTGCTGCCGATTACGAAGATCTTGAGCTGGTGACGTCCTGCGAGATATTGCCCGACGAGACCATCGTTGCAGGTACGACGTTGGGAAGACTTAACTTCTGGAAGAAAGGTCAGACCAAAAGCTATCGCCAGAGCCGTGTGCATCATGCCGAAATCAATTCAATCGCTCTGTCCGCGGATTCGACGCGAATGTTTACTTCGGATAAGGCGGGTCAGATTACTGTCTGGGATGTCAGGACTTTGGAACCGCTTGTTTATGCTTATCAGGTTGCCGACGGCGAAAAATCAGACTACATCTTCCTGACGCCTGACCATTACTATAAAGCGACACCCGGTATCAACCGTTATATCAACTTTGTGAAAGATGGTCAGCCTTATGCCTTCGAACAGTTTGACCTGCGCAACAATCGTCCGGACATCGTATTGAGCCGTCTTGGCGGTGACCCCGCTGAGATAGAATTGCTGAAAAAAGCATGGAAAAAGCGTCTGCGCCGTGCCGGTATTAGCGAAGAGAGCCTTTCTTCAGGTTATCATGTGCCGACAACAGAAGTAAATCGTGTAAATATCCCGTTTATAAGCGTGGATGGCTCTATAACGCTGGATGCTGTCTTTACAGATTCGCAATATGACCTCAGCGAAGTTACTGTCACCATCAACGGCGTACCTGTGCTCACCACTGACAAAAGATATGTGACGGGTCGTCTGCATCGGCTTCACGAGACGCTGGCTTTGACTGCGGGCAACAACGAAATCGCAGTGTGGTGTACAAACGTCAAAGGCTCCAGTTCGCTGCGTCAGACTTTCAATGTCACTTATGCGCCTGAAAATGCTGTCAAGCCAGATCTTTATGTTGTCGCAGCCGGTGTTTCGACCTATGCCGACAATTGTTATAATCTCGGCTATGCCGCCAAAGATGCCGGAGACTTTGTGAAAGCACTGAAGGAAAGTTCCTCCGATTGCTTCGGTAAGATAAAGACGCTGACTCTTACTGATGAGCAAGTGACTGTTGCGAGTCTGAATAAAATCCGGTCTTTCTTGTCAGAATCACGTCCCGATGATGTAGTGTTGGTATTCTTCGCCGGTCACGGCGTGCTTGACAGCGAATTCGATTATTACCTCGGCGCTCACGACATGAATTTCGCTAATCCTAAGGAGGGCGGCATCCTTTATGATGACTTCATGGGCGTTTTCGAGGGTGTGCCGGCGTTGAACAGGGCATGTTTCATAGATGCCTGTCACTCCGGTGAACTTGACAAGGAAGATTATGTGGCAGTCAATACTGTCGCGATGTCAAAGGGGGAAGAACTGCTCTTCCGCTCTGCGGGACAGAATGTCTCTGCCAAGGAAGATGTAGAGCGCGTCAACACTATTCTGTCCGATATGTTCCGTGACACTCGCTGGGGTGTGGGCGCCACAGTGTTATCCAGTGCCGGTGGCGGTGAACTTGCGGTAGAAAGTCAGGAATGGAACAATGGACTCTTTACTTATTGTCTGCTCAAGGGACTTCAGGAGAAGAGTGTAGATGCCGACAACAACGGCAGAATATCGTTGACCGAGTGGATCAACTACACGCGCCGTCAGGTCTCTGACATTTCTAAGGGACTTCAGTCGCCCACTCTGCGCTCCCAGAATTATCACAATGATCTTGAAATCAAGTAAAAGATGAAATCTATCAGAAACTCCATACTGTTTATATCTGCTGTTGTACTGCCGATTTCCGCAACGGCGCAGACTGACTATTATACCCGTATGGAGGCACTATCCGCCCAATATGATTCAGCCGCCGATGCCGACGCGCGGAAGAAGGCTCTAAATGAGATGACCGCCTTGGATACGGAATATAAGGGAGCCGCTGTAAAACAGATGTGGTCAGAACTGGATGAAAAGACTGCCACTGCTGCCGATTACCGGCGTGTTGGCCTTTCCATGGCTGCTGCCGGTGAGAAAAAAGCCTGCAAATGGAGCTTCCGCAAAGGTGCCGAACTTGGTGACCCATATTGTGTCAATCAGGCATTGCTCGAACAACTGACGGAATTAAGCTATACTGAGGCTGCTCTTTATCTTTTCCCAAAGATAAAAACCTTCACGTTGCCGCTTTTACATAATATGGCGCTGGCGTTATATGTGCATAACACGCCGGAGTCGCTTGCAATAGCCAAGCCACTTGCTGAAGCCTTCTTTACGCTTTTTGATGGTAAAACTGAAGCGGACCGGGATGCTCACGAATCAGGCAAGTTCGCCACCGGTTCAATCAATTATAATGTATATGACTATACTGAATATATCGACTATTTCGGTGACAGTGAAGCTCTAAAAATGGTAGGCAAGTGCTGGCAAATCTCGCGCTCATATCCCGATGGCAAAATACTGCGCAAATACTACGAAAACAGCAAGTGAGTTCTCTGTTAATCAGTTTAAACAATATTAACTATATTTAAGCATCGGGGAGTTGATAAATTCATTTCAACATTTTAATTTTGTATTCGAATAAAATACATTTTCAGCTTCTTAAACTGAATGGCACGAATCAATCTATACATATTACTTATTCTTGGTTTTTTTCCAATGTTGGTTTCCCAGCAGGCAAATGCGCAGACTACACGTGTGCGAGCCGGCAACGGAGCATCTGGATGCAAGGAATACCTTGAAGTCTATGAATACGACTATGTGACTCAGAAGCCTGTGTTTCCGGGCGGCGATGCAAAGCTTGTGGCTTTCATCAACAAGAACCGTCATTATCCCGCTGAGGCTTATAAGAAAGGTATTCAAGGGCGTGTCACTTGTTCATTTGTGGTGAATGCAGATGGCACAGTGAGTCATATCTCAATTCTCAAAGGTGTGGAGCCATCCCTGAATAAGGAGGCTATAAGAATAATGAGCAAGATGCCGGAATGGACTCCCGGCAAACATGAAGGTCAGACAGTTCCCGTGCGGGTGGTCTGGTCTGTTCCCTTCCGCAAATAACACAATCTCATAAAAAATGAGCGGAGCTGAAAAAGCTCCGCTCATTTTTTATGAGATTGTGTTGAAGATTACACCAAAGTGATGACAATGTCTTCGTCGTTCTGGGCAATAACAATCTTGCCTTCGCGACCGAGCCAGCCGAGGGCTGCCATGATTTCATCTTTTTTAAGTTTGGTGGCTTTCTTCACGCCTTTTAATCCAAGCATGCGTGTGTCTGATGAGTCAAGCGCTTTGTAAACCTCACCAGCCCATGTTCCAATTGATTCAATGTTCATGTTTCTCTAACTTTTGTGAGCTTGTCTAAACTTTTTTTAATAAATTTTTATAAGTGTAGGCAAGTTCTATTATAACTATTAGTGTTTTACGACTGCAAAGTTGGCTAAAATTTATTAAACTGCCAAATTTATTGCAGTTTTGATATGTATTTTAACCGAATTGTCTAACTTTTTAACAACTAATTGCCCAAATTTGTTAAGAAATAAGTTAATTTTGTGTTATGAAATCAAATAAAAAAGAAGAAAACAATATAATAAAAGGTGAAGGAACTGTTGTCAGGAACACGGGTTCTTCTTATGTGGTGCGACTTGATTCAGGAGAGGACGTTACATGCAGGGTGAAAGGGAATTTCAGGATCAAAGGCATCCGCACTACTAATCCGGTAGCAGTTGGCGATCGTGTAACTGTGACTGAGTCTGCCGATGATGCAGATTACATCACCGCGATTTCTCCGCGTCGCAATTATATAATAAGGCGTGCCTCTAATTTGTCGAAGGAATCACATATCCTCGCTGCAAATCTTGACTGTGCGGCACTCGTGGCTACTTTGCGTGACCCTCAGACTCCCACAACATTTATTGACCGCTTTCTTGCTACGGCGGAAGCATACTCTGTTCCCGCTTTGTTGATTCTCAACAAAACAGATTTATGGGACGAAGAGGAAAAAGAGCTCGGAGAGCTCGTGGCTCGTCTGTACCGTTCAATTGGTTATCCGGTGTTTGAAGTGTCGGCACGTACAGGCGACGGGCTTCCCTCTCTATTGGAGGAGCTGAAAATGAAAACCACACTGATGGCTGGCAACAGCGGTGTTGGGAAATCATCGCTTATAAATGCTCTTGTGCCCGGTGCCGGTCTGAAGACAGGTAGGATATCTGATATTCATCACACCGGAATGCACACCACTACATTCTCGGAGATGATATCTATCCCCGGAGGAGGGGAGATTATCGACATTCCCGGTGTGAAAGGATTCGGTACCATAGATTTCCAACCGGAGGAGGTGTCGCATTTCTTTCCTGAAATTTTCCGCGTTTCTGCGAATTGCCGGTATTCAGACTGCAAGCATACGGGCGAGCCCGGATGTGCGGTGATTCCGGCAGTAGAGGAGAGTCTTATTTCCCAAAGCCGTTATGCCTCATATCTTTCGATTCTCGAGGAGCTCAACGACCCGACCAAATACCGCAAACCCTACTGAGAATACATGATATTATGAGGCATTCTGAATCAGAATTTGTGAAATATAAGTGCCGAGCCTTCGATCAAATTGATGCGTTGCGGAGATTGTTAGGTGTTTTCCTATGTATGGTAATTGCTGTCAGTGCTTTTGCCGATAGTATTGACAAGCGCATAGAACTTGCCAATGAATTTATTGAGAAGGATCCTGATTCAGCCGTCAGGCAGTGTGATTCCATAAATGAGGAAAGATTGTCGGTGACTCAACGTGCAAAATTATATCACACACTTGGCAACGCCTATTTTGCCTTGGGCAATAATGAGTCTGCAAAAGATGCTTTCCACAGATCGATTGCATACGGCAGGAAGGCGAATGATACACTCACCTGGGCAAGCGCCTTGTCAGATCTGGGAATCTGCTATCGTATCACTGAAAAACCGGATTCCGCACTTATGATGTATAAGCAGTCACTTGCGCTTCTCGAAAAGATTGATGCTCACTCGGAAACATCTTATCTCTTGACGTCAATAGCTGTGTTCTATGCAAATCAAGGGCGTTTTGATGAGGCCGTCAAATATGGCACGCGCGCGTTTGATCTTGCGAAAAGATGCGGAGACATAGAGACGATAATGTATGCCGGGCAGACATTGGGAATAGTGCTTTATCTCCGGGGGGATAAAAGAGAGGGACTCGCTATAGAACGGGAGATGGTGGCAATCTCCGAGAAACGAGGACTGCCGCGCTACATTCTGAAGACTTATGCCTCAATCATAGACATGCATTATAAAGACGGCAGGCGCGATTCTGTGGATTATTATATATCACGCGGGCAGAAGTTAATGTCGCAGGTGCCGGAGGCTTCTGTAGAATCCATGGGGTTTCTTGAAGAGAGTTATGTTGTGCTTTCGGCGATGGGACGCTATCGTGAGAGCCTTGAGATCCAGAATAAAATATTGTCGATGCGAGGTGCAGGTACATTTATGCCTTTTCACAAGCTCTATCAACGTATGGCGCGAAATTATAAGGGACTTGGCGATATCGAACGAATGGGAGACGCTTATGAGCGGTCAATTGCTATTGCCGATAGTCTCCACGGTCTTGAGATAGACCATCAGCTGAGCGAGTTTGATGTGAAATATGACACTGCGCAGCGTGAGCTACAGATTGCTCGGTTGGAGACTGAAAAAATGCGGCAGCGCATGTGGATGGCGATTACATGTATTGGTGCTTTTTTAATAATCCTTGGTTTGATAATCTATTTCCGGTCGAGAAGATCGCGTTTACGTAGATCTCTTGAAATGCAGAGTCTCAGGAGCCAGCTTGAGGCTGTAGACAATGAGCGGGCGCGTCTGGCAGCTGAGCTTCACGATGGTGTTTGCAGTGACCTTTCCGGCATTGCATTGATGATGCAGTCTTCACGAACCGATAGAGATGAAATTGTAGGCATGATCGACAATGTGCGCACAGAGGTGCGCTCGATCTCTCATTCTCTTATGCCCCCAAGGCTCGAGGGGCTGACGCTGAAACAATTGTTGCAGGACCTCTCATTGAGAAACGATGGTAAGATTCAGATCGGGGAGGAAGACTTCAATGTTGAACCCGATGTTTCGTTTCAATTATACCGGATTGCTCAGGAATGGGTAGACAACATCAACAGGCATTCCCATGCAAGCCGTATCATTGTCAGAATGCATGACAGGAGTTTCATGATTTTGGACAATGGAGAGGGAATCCGGTTTGAAAAATCAGGAGGAATAGGAATCGACAGTATTACCAAACGTGTGGAATCTATCGGAGCCGCAATAGCGGTTAGAAGGGAGAATGGAGAAAATATCCTGAAAATTACATTACCTGATTGAATAATCTTTTCATATCACGGAAAACCATGAGCGGGAATAATATTCTTTTGCTTTATTTTGCGGTGTCAAAAACATTCCGTAAATGAATAAAGAAAAATTGAATATATTGATTGTCGATGATCATGATGTTGTGGTCAGAGGCATAGCCTTGATTGTAGAAGAGGCGTTTGCCGGTCAGGCAATTTCCATAGAGACAGTCACAAGGGGGTGTGAAGCGATTGAAAGAATGTCGCGCCGGCATTATGATTTGTGTATCCTTGACATAGAGATGCCGGATATCGATGGGCTCGGAATGCTAAAGATCATCAGGGCTGAGCATCCGGAGATAAAAATTATTGTAAACACAATTCATGAAGAACTTTGGTATGTCAAAGACTATATCAAGGCTGGTGTTGAAGGGATATTGTTCAAATCCGTGAAGGCAGAAGAAATTGGTATTGCTGTGAAATCGGTCATAGCCGGTGACATATATTTCTGCAACCGTGCAAGGGCAATAGCCCGAATAGTGGAGGGGTATAATTCGCCCACCAACAAAGAGCTGGAGGTGTTGCAGTTGCTTTCGGCTGGCAAATCCACTGAGGAGATAGCTCGTCGACTCGGCATATCTCCCAATACCGCAGAGACACATAGACGTCATCTCCTTGACAAACTTCAAGCTCGTAATGTGGCTGAACTGATCATGAATGCGGTCAGCCAAGGTATACTTGCCGCCAATAAATAATAACATTGATAAAAATCGGGGTGCAGTTCAAATGAACTACACCCCGATTTTGTGGGAATCATTCCCCGACAATCGTAAGATTACTTGCCGGCGATGTGGTCGGATACTGAGAGTGAAGCGCGACCTTTGGCGCGACGACGAGCCAAAACCTTGCGGCCATCTTTGGTAGCCATTCTCTCGCGGAAGCCATGTTTGTTGACTCTGCGACGGTTGGAGGGTTGAAAAGTTCTTTTCATTTTATGATAATTTTAATTTTTTTTCTCAGAGAATGTATAATTCGCATTCGGAGTGCAAAATTAATTAATCATTTTTGAATAGCCAAATTTTCAGTCTCAAAAAATTCCAGTGTCAAAAAAAATTACTAATTTTGCAAAGAATTAGAATTCAGTAAATATAAAATAAGACTTTTAAACTTATGATGAACGCTCAGGACATCAAGAACGGCACTTGCATCCGCCTCGACGGCCGTCTCTATTTCTGCGTGGAGTTTCTCCACGTAAAGCCCGGTAAGGGAAACACTTTCATGCGCACAAAACTTAAAGATGTGGTTGACGGCCGTGTGCTCGAACGTCGCTTCAACATCGGTGAGAAACTTGAGGACGTACGCGTAGAGCGCCGCCCCTATCAGTATCTCTATGCTGATGGCGAAGATGATATCTTCATGAACAACGAGACTTTCGAGCAGATTCCAATCAGCAAAGAGCTCGTGACAGGCGCTCCCTATATGAAGGAGGGCGACACCGTGGAGGTTGTAAGCGATGCTTCCACCAACACTGTGCTTTATGCCGAGATGCCTATGAAGACTGTGCTTAAGATCACATATACAGAGCCCGGACTTAAAGGCGATACCGCTACAAATACCCTCAAGCCTGCTACTGTTGAGACCGGCGCAACTGTTAAAGTGCCTCTCTTTATCAACGAAGGTGAGCTGATCGAGGTTGATACCCGCGACGGCAGCTATGTTAGCCGTGTGAAGGCATAATCAATAAAAATTTTCTTTATGAAAGAGGCGAAGGAGATTTTGTTTTCCATCGTTGTGCCGGTTTATAACCGACGTGATGAAGTTGCGGATCTGCTCCGGAGTCTTGAGAGCCAGACCGATAAAGGTTTTGAGATAATTCTTGTTGAGGATGGCTCCACGCAGCCTGCGCTGCCTGATGGCAAAGGTCCGGAAGGTCTCAGGCTTAAGTATTATCAGAAATCAAATGAAGGGCGAAGCATCGCCCGGAATCATGGCATAGCCGGAGCCGATGGAGACTTCTTTGTCTTTGTCGACTCCGACTGTATTTTACCACCGGAGTATATTGCGGAGTTGCGCAAGAGTCTTGCCGAAAATCCTGTTGATTGTTTCGGCGGTCCGGATGCGGCTCACGATTCTTTCACTGACACCCAGAAAGCCATCAACTATGCCATGACAGCCTTTCTGACCACAGGAGGTATACGTGGAGGGAAAGTTTCAATGGAGAAATTTACTCCGCGCACATTCAATATGGGATTTTCCCGAGAGGTTTATAATAGGGTAGGTGGCTTCCGCGAGATGTTCAGCGAAGATATTGATATGAGCACCAGGATACGTAACGCCGGATTCAGCATAGCTTTGTATCCTGACGTTTATGTTTATCATAAGCGAAGGGTGGATATGAAGAAATTCTGGAAGCAGGTGCATGTGTTCGGTATGTCGCGGATAACGCTTGAACTTCTTTATCCGGGTTCAATGAAACTTGTGCATTGGCTCCCTGCTGTATTCACTATGGGTGCTGTTGCTTTGATAATCGGTTCCTTTTTCTGCAAATGGCTTTTGTTGCCGTTGCTTCTCTATATCCTGGCATTATGGATTGGAGGAATTATGGCAACGAGGAGTCTTAAAATCGCCACAATGGGTGTTGGCGCAGCCATGGTTCAGCTAACCGGTTATGGCACCGGATTTATCAAGGCGTATGTGTCGAAAATCATCCTCCGGAAGGGACGTGATGTCGCGAAAGAGGTTGAGATAAGGAAAGGGAGCAATGAAGGACTTTGACCAGCTGCGCGATGAATCGAGACCCATGACTGTTAAGGATATGGATCCGGATGATCAGCCAAGGGAACGTGCGCTCAAATATGGTTGTAAGGTTCTTCCTACAGCAGATCTGTGGGCGCTCATCCTTAGAACCGGGCTTCCCGGAAAACCGATAACCGATATGTGTCGCGATCTTATGCGAGCATGTGACGGCAAGCTTTTCAACCTTGAGAGAATGGAGCGTGCGCGTTTCATGAAAGTGAAAGGTATCGGCACTACAAAGGCATTGCAGATTGAGGCGGTGATGGAACTTATCAGACGCTATTGCAAGGAGACTGTCGGCAACCGGATTCAAATCACCCGTTCGCAAGATATTTACGATGTTATGCGTCATGAAATCGGGAATCTTTCTCATGAAGAGATCTGGGCGTTATATCTAAACCGCCGCAATGAGATTGTCTCAATGCAGATGATCACGCAGGGGAGTTCTGTCGCTTCCGTGTTCGATCTCAAGAAAATTTTGAAAGAGGCATTGATGCGTGATGCAGAAGGGATAGTGTTGTGTCATAATCATCCTTCCGGCAATCTGCGACCGAGTGCACAAGATGATCAGATTACGCGCAAAATGCGCGAAGGATGTGCTTCAATGGATATCCGTTTTCTTGATCATGTGATTGTCACGGCATCCGGTTTTTATTCTTATCAAGACGAAAGTCGTCTCTGATTCAGCGTAATCTGTTGCGAATACGCGTGGCTTCCGGAGAATTCAAGTCAACCGGTATGCTGTCAGTTCTGCCGGTTTCCGGATTGTATCCGGTCTTAAGCAGGTATTTCTTGAATAATATTCGACGTAGATGAATGTCTATGTCGTTTTCTGTTATGTCTTCCCGTTCAATTGCTGCGATTATATTCTTGATTTCGCGCCGCGTATCTGCCGGGGCGAGAATCATGTCGGCTCCAGCCTCGATTGCCTTGTCCGCGCCATAGCCTTCAGCTCCCAACATATTCATGGCATCTGTAAGAACCAGCCCGTCGAATCCGAGATCTGTGCGTAGCAGGTCGCTGATTACCGGTTTCGACACTGCGGCAGGCAGCATTTCCGGATCAATTGCAGGAAATGACATGTGTCCGATCATGATGCCGGAAAGGCGTTGTTCAATATACTTCCGGAACGGCAGGAGGTCAATGCTGTCAAGGCTCTGGAGGCTACGTTCGATATTCGGTTTGGTGCGATGGCTGTCGCCCCGCGCTGCTCCGTGTCCGGGAAAATGTTTTGCCACGCTAACAATGTTGCCGCTTTCGAGTCCTCGGGCATATGCAATGGAAAGGGTAGATACCCGTTGTGGGTCTGTGCCGAATGAACGGCGTCCGATATATGTCCCTTCCGAAGTTATGTCGAGCACAGGTCCGAGCACCATGTTTATGCCTATGCGGCGGCATTCGCGAGCCATCTCGCTGCCATATTCATAAAGGATCTCTTCATCTGCGTTTTCCGATATGCGTGAATTTACTGGGAATTCAGGCGCGTCTTTAAGACGCATAGCAAGTCCCCATTCCGCATCGATTGCCACAAACGGAGGAATGAAAGACCATTTGCTCAGAGAATCTGCTATTATTGATGCGGATCTTGCATCTCCTTTGAGGAGGATGATGCCTCCGACTCCCATATCGGCGTATTCCTTGATTCTGGAAAGTGAATAGGGATCTGCCGTGGAATATACTGCCGGCATAAAGAGCTGCGCCGCTTTCCGCTCTCGGCTCATCGACATTATAGCGGAATCGGCGCAGTGGTATGCATATTCAGTAAGATCGCTCTTGACAATCGTCTTTGTCGGCTCTTCTTTCGGTTCCTGCCGTTTCGGGGCGCATCCGCTTCCCAAAAGAAGCAGAACTGCCATGACAGAAACGCAGAAACCGGTTGTTTTCATTTTTTTGCCTGATTGATTTCTATATTGACATCCTCCACAAAACGGCTGAACGGGTCAGCACTTATGGGAATTCCAAGTGAGGTCTGATGTTTTAGGTATCTGAGCACATCTTGGCACATCTCATGTTTTCCTCGCCACAGTTCGGTGTTGTTTGCCATTGTCACCAGATCGTCGTTGCCGTGTGCAACATAATCAATTGTGGATACGACATATTCCTTTTCAGGATCCATCGGCTCGCCATTGACGATTACTTTGAGCAGCCCCCCTTCCCCATCTGTGACAACGCGCATGTTTCCGCTTATCGCTTCGCCACCCTTGGCAGCTGCCACCCTTAAGGCATCGATGATATCCATCCCTTTGATGCTTATGATGGTCATGCTGTTGGAGAAAGGGAAGGTGGATAATATCTGCCCCTCTGTGATCGCGCCTTTTGCGATTGGCTGGCGGATTCCACCCACATTCATTATAGATAAATCTACATTGGGGAAATCTTTCCCTGACGCACGGATGCTGTCTGCAACCAAACGTGCTGAGGCAAGTCCGAAATCAGCTGTCCAGTTCGGGTATGCGCCGACACGAGTGTTGTTTGTCATGTCTTGTACGCTCCATGCTATGATATTTGAATTCACAGAGTCTACTACATGCCTGTAGGGAGCGAGAAAGTTCTGTATGTTTTTGTCGTATGCTTCCGGAGAGAATCGGTCGGTTACGGGAATATATTCATAATCGAAATCGTGATCCTTTATATCGTCAAGGTCTATCTTTATATACCCGACGTTGCGACCGTATTTGCCTGTCTGCGTCACGAGCACCGGTTTGCCTATGGCATTCTCTATCCAGTAAGGGGTCTTGTCTGGAGTCTTGGGGTCGACGAATGTGTGGGAATGTCCGCCTATGATGATATCGATGTCCTTGCTCTGGCGCGCCAGATCCATATCTGATGCCTTTCCGGGAATGGCTTCGTAACCGATATGCGTTACAGCCACAATGAGGTCGCATTTCTTTTGTTTGCGCAGCATCTCCGCTACGGAATTCGCAGTGGCAATGGCATCTTTATATTGCATTCCGGCATAATTCTCTTTGGATATTAAGCTTGCAGGATCGACGTTTATGCCGATGAATCCGATTTTCTTTTTACCTATCTTTTTGATAATGTATGGTTGGAAGAGACCTTCGGCAGATGTGCCTTTGAAGTCATAGTTGGCAGAGAGTCTGCTGCCTTTTACGTTTTTCCAGTGCGCTGCGAGCTCTTCGAGTCCGTTGTCGAATTCGTGATTCCCGAGAATACGGATGTCGTAATCCATCATGTTGAATATCGGATATTCAACATCGCCCTTGAAATATTTGAAATAGAGAGAGCCTTGCACCATATCGCCAGCATCCACGAGTATGACATTCTTCTCCGCTTTGCGGACTGAATCGATTATTGCCTTACGTGGAAGTATGCCTCCGCGGCCATTATTGTCGAAGTCTATATTCGAATGGGTGTCATTGGTAGTAAGGATCACAAGATCTTCAGCGGAGAGAGCATACGCGCCTCCGGCTAAAAGAGCAAGTGCCATTAAGATCTTCTTCATAGTATTTGAATATGAGGTGCTAAAAAATATAAAGGTCCTTGAGTTGCCGAGACCATTAATGATCTTTAGAACCCAAGGACCGTGTCTTAAAAATTATCAGAATTCTATGAGGTCTTCTCCTGTCATGTCTTTGGGCTGGGGAAGTTCCATGAGTTTTAGAAGGGAGGGAGCGACATCTGCAAGTCTGCCATCTTTCACTTTTGCATCTTTATGAGATCCTATATAGATGAAAGGCACGGGATTAAGCGAATGAGCAGTGTTAGGCGTTCCGTCATCATTGAGGGCATGGTCTGCATTGCCATGGTCGGCAATGATGATGGTTTCGTAGCCATGTTTTTTCGCAGCTTCAACCACTTTTTCTACGCAAGTGTCGAGAGTGGCTACAGCTTTTTCGATAGCCGGATAAACACCGGTGTGTCCTACCATGTCGCCGTTTGCAAAGTTCACAACGATGAAATCATATTTCTCCGTGTCGATCTGCGTAACGAGTTTCTCGGTTACTTCAGGTGCGCTCATTTCCGGTTGCAGGTCATAGGTAGCAACCTTGGGCGATGGCACAAGAATACGGTCTTCTCCGGGAAATGGCTCTTCTTTGCCTCCATTGAAGAAGAATGTAACGTGGGCGTACTTCTCGGTTTCAGCGATATGAAGCTGTTTCTTACCCATGTTTGACAGATACTCGCCTAATGTGTCGGGCACATCAGATTTTGTGAAGATGATGTGAACTCCCTTGAAAGAATCGTCGTAAGGAGTCATGCAATAATACTGAAGATCAGGAATCGGATTCATGCCGTCTTCAGAATGCTGTGTGAGCACGGTAGTGAGCTCTTTTGCACGGTCGTTGCGATAGTTGAAGAAGATAACAACGTGTCCGGCACCGATGCGTCCGTCAACAAGATCGTTGACAATCGGTTTGATGAATTCGTCTGTCACGCCTTCGGCATAAGACTCTTCTACAGCCTTCACCATATTGTCGGCATGTTTGCCCTCTCCGTATACAAGGAGGTTGTAAGCCTCTTTAACGCGTTCCCAGCGGTGGTCGCGATCCATTGCATAATAGCGTCCTACAACGCTTGCGATAGTGCCTGCGCTTTGTTTGCAATGATCCTGGATTTCCTGAAGAAAACCAGCACCGCTCTTGGGGTCGGTGTCGCGACCATCCATGAATGCATGGATGAATACTTTCTCAAGTCCGTATGCCTTGGCGGTGTCGCAAAGAGCATAAAGATGACCTAAAGAGGAATGCACGCCACCGGCAGAGCAAAGTCCCATGAAGTGAATGGGCACTCCGTTTTTCTGAGCGTAAGAGAAGGCACTTTTGATTTCGGGGTTTTCCGCAAATGAACCGTCGGCGATTGCGCGGTTTATTTTAACAAGATCCTGGTAAACCACACGACCTGCCCCGATGTTGAGGTGACCTACTTCCGAATTACCCATCTGTCCGTCGGGCAAACCAACGTTCTCACCACTTGCCTGAAGTTTGGAATGAGGATACTCAGCCACGAGGCTGTCCATGTATGGGGTTGGGGTGTTAAAGATGGCATCGTCTTTCTTATGATCTCCGATACCATATCCGTCAAGGATAATCAATAATGCTTTTTTTGACATGATATGTTTGTATTCTTAATTTAATATCAACTCATTTAAGTTTCGCAAGCTTCAACTTAACTCTTGCGAAAGTTGACTCCATTAGTTATAACGCAAAATTAGCTATTTTTTCTCAAAATAACAACCCGCCCTGAAAAGGACGGGTTGTATATTCGATTTTCGAGGAGAAAATTAGTTGTTCTCCTTGTCTTTCTTGACATAGCGCTCTTTGATGCGTGCTTTCTTACCTGTAAGGTTGCGGAGGTAATAAAGCTTAGCACGGCGCACTTTGCCGTATTTCATAACTGTGATCGACTCGATGAATGGAGATTCCATAGGGAAGATACGCTCAACGCCGATACCATCAGAAATCTTGCGGACAGTGAAACGTTTTTTGTCGCCTTGGCCATTGATCTTGATAACGACACCGCGATACTGCTGGATACGCTCCTTGTTACCCTCTTTGATACGATATGCCACAGTCACTGTGTCACCGGGGCCGAATGAGTCGAACTCTTTCTTGGGAGTGGCAAATGCCTCCTCTGCAATTTTGATTAAATCCATTTTTGTTATGACGTTTAAATTATTTGCAATATAAATAAGCTTCCTAAATCGGGCGCGGGGGACAGCCCCTTTGAATTTCTCCGGAGAGTGAATCCTGTATCCCGTCTTATCAGAGATTGCAAAACCGACTGCAAAATTACAACTTTTATTTTAATTATGAAAGTTTTTTGTTAATTTCGCAAAGATTAAATAGCTTTACAAAGCTCCCGGAGCTTGTTTGGGAGAGCTTACACTAAAAAAAGATGAATTTAGATACGGTTGCATCAATAAACGTAGATGGCAGGCTTATCTCTTTCGACACTCCGAAAGTGATGGGTATTGTGAATGTTACTCCGGATAGTTTTTATGCCGGAAGCCGCGTTTCAGAAAGTGCGGACATTTCCGACAGAGTGCGGTCGATGCTTGCCGAAGGAGCGGATATCCTTGATATCGGTGGATATTCATCGCGTCCCGGAGCAGACGAGGTGTCGCCCGACGAAGAATATTCCCGTCTTGCCCGCGGTCTTGAGGCAATCCGCAAGGTGAAGGAGGATGCCGTGGTGTCGGTTGATACATTCCGGGCTGATGTTGCGCGACGCTGCGTCGAAGAATGGAATGTCGGGATAATTAATGATATTGCCGGAGGAGATCTTGACCCGGAGATGTGGGATACTGTGGCGGATCTCGATGTGCCGTATGTGCTGATGCACATGCGCGGAAATCCGAAGACCATGGGAAGCCTCACGGAATATAAGGATGTGACAGCTGAAACGCTCTCGGCTCTTGCTGAGAAGACTGCGTTGTTGCGTGAAAAGGGTGTGAGGGATGTTGTGATTGATCCCGGTTTCGGTTTTGCCAAGACCGTAGAGCAGAATTATCAGTTGCTTTCCGATCTGAAGGAATTCAAGATAATCGGAGCTCCCGTGCTTGTGGGGATATCAAGAAAAACCATGATATGGAAACCTCTGGAGATAACTCCGGATAATGCGGCGAACGGCACGACAGTGCTCAATACTATTGCGCTTCTCAACGGAGCGGATATTCTTCGGGTTCATGACGTGCGCAATGCGGTGGAGGCAATAAAGCTCGTATCGCAGCTTCGAACAGCCGAATGAAATATACCTGACTATGATAAATTTTGGAATAAAAGATATAGTTGACATACTGATAGTGGCATTGATGCTCTACTATCTCTACCGGCTGATGAAAAACAGCGGAACATTGTCGTTGTTTTACGGGGTGCTTGCTTTCATCGCAATCTGGGTCATATCTTTTGAGATTTTCGATATGCGTCTCACCGGCACGATTGTCGATAAGTTCATGAGCATCGGTCTGATTGTGCTCGTTATCCTTTTCCAGGATCAGATAAAACGGTTTCTCATAGACATAGGTAGCCGAGGACGCTGGACAGTTTTCCGAAAGCTTTTCCGCCATCATGAAGAGGATGAGGAGACGGAACACTCGCGGGTGATGAGTGTGGTTTATGCCTGCATGTCAATGTCGAAATCCAAGACGGGAGCTCTCATTGTGTTCCAAAGGAAAGTTCCGTTGGCGGATTATGAGAAGACCGGCGACATAATAGATGCAGACATCAACGTGAGGTTGATAGAGAATATTTTCTTCAAGAATTCACCGCTTCACGACGGAGCGATGATAATAGCCGACCACAGAATAAAATCCGTAGGTTGCATTCTTCCGGTCAGTCATGATATGAACATCCCCAAAAGTCTGGGTCTCCGTCATCGTGCGGCATTGGGTATGTGTCAGGTGACAGATGCCATCTGCGTGATAGTAAGTGAGGAAACCGGCAACATCTCCGTCGCTCGCGACGGCTCGCTGAGCGTAAAGATTTCCGCAATGGATCTCGAACACATCCTCTCCAGCGCGCTTAAGTAATTCTGGCTTTAATGCTGATCCGGAAGTGGTAAATCAGAGAGCCTCCATACTCCATAAAGCGGTATTATGCCAATAGTACGATTGACCTGATGCCCGGTTTTATCGGTATCCGATACTTCCAGCAGTCCGAAATTCTCCAACGAACAGCGTATGCCGTTCGCAAGCTCTTTCATGTTCATGAAAAGTCTCAGGCTCTTCATTTTTCCGGATGTCCCTGCCTTTACCTCAATGGGCAAACACTTTGTGTTTTTGGCTATGACATACTCCACTTCAGATGTGGCATTTCTTTCCAGATTTTCCCAATAGAAGAGTTCATACTTACTCTGCGGATTTGAGGATTTCATGAGTTCAAGTCCTATTGTAAGTTCCGCAACAATGCCTTTGTTCACTAGTTCTGGTGCTTCTCCAGCAAGTATAAGTTTGGTCAGTTCCTTGTCATCATCATAATTCATCGCCAACACCCGAAGAAGTAAGCCGGTGTCGAGATAATCATATCTGGTGAATTTCGGATTCACCTGCGCACCCAAAGGAAGACCGTTTGCGGCTGACATCTGTACTGGAATGATTATCCCGGCATCGCGAAGAAGTCTAAGTCCCTCCTTGACTTCTTCAACCCTATATCCTCCGTCTACTTTGCTGTAAATAAACTTCTTGCCAGATTGACGCACCACAGCTGCCAATGTGTTACGGAGTAACTGCGGGTCAACTTTTTTCGCATATTTGGCAAAGTCATCATAATAGCTTTGCTGAATGTCGTTCTGCTCGTCTTGACACGCAGAATAATCCTGGGTCTCGACCCAGGCGGAAACACTGGCAGGCATACCTCCTACCATCAAAAACGACCGGAATTCCGAAACAATACGTGTATGAAGACTTTCTTCTACGGGATGTGTCCAATCAGCGTTTGCAATTTCCTCTACCCATATATCTTTGCCCCGCGCCATCAGGAACTCCTTGAACGACATTGGATACATGAATATGGATCTTATACGTCCTACCCCGTATGAAGGCATCTCATTCAATGCGAACTCCAACAATGACCCTGCTGCCACAACATGTAGGTCAGAATAATTCTCTTTGAAAAACCACAGGCTTTTTAATGCCGCCTGACAATTCTGAATCTCGTCGATGAATAGAAGGGTCTCTCCTGGAATCACATGCACATTGTGCACTGCCCCAAGGCGTTGGCTTAGTTCCCGTACGTCAGAGATTTCCTCGAAAAGTCTGCACAGGTCTTTTTCTTTCTCAAGATTGATCTCAAGATAGTATTTGAACGTCTCACCCAAATGCCTTATGGCCCAAGACTTGCCGACTTGTCTTGCTCCACGCACAAGGAGAGGCTTTCGTCGAGGAGATTGTTTCCATTTCAGGAGCTCTGCATCTATGTTTCTTACAAGATATGACATGGCCTATTGATTGTTTGGAAATACAAAGATAATCAAAGCTTTGTAAAAATCCAAAGGAATAAACCATAAATTATGTATAAAATCCAAAGGAATAATACGCTGATTTTGGATAAAATCCAAAGGAATAATACGCTGATTTTGGATAAAATCCAAAGGAATACGTCCTATTAAGTGGAATTCACAAAAGCATGTGATATTCATTGTTATTTTTTTCGTTTCTGGTTAAAGTAATTCTTATCCACATTTATCAAATTTTTCTTCTACCCGCAATAACGAATGTGAGCAATGCTAATGAATGAATCGTGTTTAGGAGAACCGCATAAAACCACCAAGTCATTCCGGCTCCGTATCGACTGTTAAAAACAAGATTGTAAGCCAATATTGCATTATAGACAATCATCACAATCAAATTGCCGTAGGCAACTCTCGGACTTACCCTGTGGCATAGCCAAGTCGATAACAGCGACATCGCATAAGCACCGCCAAGCAATGCAGAATCCTCGCTCCAACCTTCTGCCATACAATTCACAATAGCCAAAAGGAGAAGCACAAGCCATGCTATCCAAAATCGTTTATCGGTCAGTTTCATCTCCAGAATCATTTTCAAGAGAATACTTTTTGTACGTGTCTACTCTATCAGAATCACAACCCCACATCCAGGACTTATTTTTAGAATTGTAACAATAATTCTCATCCGGACCGAATGTGACGGTCAGCCAATAAAAGCCGTCTTTTCTCGGTTCGTAATAGAAAATATAGCCCTTGTATTCATAGGTCTC